>CAYNZV010000006.1:0-36545 GCA_964401715.1 uncultured Gemmatimonadaceae bacterium
AGCTTGGATCGCGAGCTCAATGTAGCTATTGTCAACCTCGAGAAACAACCCGGACCGCTGGCGGATATAGTTTCTTCTCACTATGACATTACGGTGGCTGATAAACATGCGTTGTTGGCCGAACCTGCAGTCCAAAAGTGCCTTAACCAGCTGAAGGTGTTCCTAAATCAGGAGTTATCGATTCTGGAGATGGGTCTGCAGATTCGACACCAAGCGTAGGAAGAGGTCGGAAACCCGCAGAGAGAGCATTTTTTGAGAGAGCAGATGCGAATCATCAAGAAGAAACTCGGCGAAGAAGTCTCCAGTGAAATTGAGGAACTGAGCCAGAACGTGGTGAATGCCAAATTGCCGCCCGTTGTCCTGAGCGGGGTGGAACGCGAGGCCGGTTTGTGGAAACTCGAGCGAGCGATTGGAAAGATATGCCGCAAGATAGAGCGCCGCGCAGTTGAAGGCGGGAAAGGGCCGTTCTATGTGCATCCGGAGTTCCTCACCGAATACTTGGGTGGCAAAGAGGAGCCCCTCGATGTTGCGGGTGATTTAGGAGGACCAGGTATCGTGGCCGGTCTTGCTTGGACGCCAAATGTTGGTGAGAGGTGATGCTAGTAGAAGCAACAAAAATGAAGGGGCGAAAAGGTTTACTGCTAACCGGCAAGCGTGGGGATCTGATGAAGGAGTCGGAGCAGATCGTATTGTCATATGTGCAAACCAAGATAGTCGAGTGGGGCATACGCAAAACCTTTTCCGATTATCACGATATTCACGTTGACCTCCCGTCCAGCGCGATCCCCAAAGACGGCTCTTCCGCCGGAGTCTCCGTGGCCACCGTCATTTTGTCTCTTCTCATTGACCAGTCCGTTAGACAGGACCTCGGGATGACAGAGGAGATTACATTGACCGGTCGGGTATTGCCGGTCGGAAGGATTAGGGAGAAGGTACTTGCGGCGCTTTATGCCGATATCGGCAGTATCATCCTGCCCAAACGCAACGGAAAAGACCTCAAGCAGATACCTGAATCAATTCGGGAGAAGATCGATTTATTGTTAGTCGAAGAACTCAATGAGGTGTTTACGGCAAGTATCGTCGGCACCAAAGTACAACGGGTTGCCTGAGATGCCGCAACTACCACGGGTCCTGGTTGCGCTCAACGAGTCGTCAGTTACCAAGGACCTCGTCGCGTACCTAGATCGAGATTACGAGGTGATTTGGGTTCGGGAAGGGCAAAGCGCGTACGAAATCATCGATACCGAGTCCGTCGATGCCCTCATCTGTGGCCTGCGCGAATCCCACATTGATGGGCTGAGGATTTTAGCTGTAGCCACTCAGCGCAATCCAGAAATCTGTGCAATTGTCATCGCCTATCCCGAAGACCTCGAACTGGGTGTCGAGGCTTTGCGTCAAGGGGCGTACGATTTTCAGGTGCATCCTCTCAATCATGCCAAGATCAATTCAGTCCTGGAACGGGGTTTGTCTTACCAAAAGCTTGTCGGGGAGGTCTCCGATCTGCACCGGCGGTTGGATGAGCGCTACCGCTTCTCTGGGATCGATCGGAGATCCCCCGCATGGCAACGCATCTACAATCAGATAGCTCGCGTCGCGGGCTCGAAAGCCACGGTTCTGGTTATCGGAGAAACGGGAACTGGTAAAGGGGAAATTGCCAAAGCTATTCACCAGCAGAGCAGAAGACGAGAATCTACGTTTGTCGAGGTGAATTGTGGTGCCCTGCCAGAGGGCATCGTCGAAAGCGAGCTCTTCGGACACGAAAAGGGCGCTTTCACTGGTGCTACCAAAGTCCGAACTGGACGTTTTGAAATTGCCGACAACGGGACACTCTTCCTCGACGAGGTCGGGGATATTCCCCCAGCCACTCAGGTAAAGCTCCTCCGGGTCGTTCAAGACGGGGAGTTTGAGCGCGTTGGTGGTACCCATACTCGCAAAGTGGACGTGCGTTTGATTGCCGCTACCAATCGGAACTTAGTTGAGATGGTGGAACAGGGAGTCTACAGAGCTGATCTGTTCTATCGCTTGCGTGTCGTCATCATCGAGGTGCCGTCTTTGCGTGACTGTCCCGAGGATGTGCCTATCCTGGTAGACGAATTCATCCGCCAGTTTGCGGTCGAGAACGAGAAGGCCGTTACCGGAATCAACAATGACGCGTTGGACATCCTGCTGCAATACCACTGGCCGGGCAACGTCCGCGAGCTAAAGAATTGCATAGAGGGAATGGTTGTGATGTGTCCGCGAACCGGGCTTCTCGAAGCAGCGGACATTCCGTTGCAGATCAGTGGTGGTTCACGTACTTACAGTAGCCGCGGCTTCCGCGTGGGAATGACCATGCAAGAAGTGGAGAAAGTAGCGATCGAAGAAACATTGAAGGCAGTCAACTACGATCGACGGCGAGCAGCAGAGATTCTCAAGATCGGCCTCAGCACGATCTATCGCAAAGAAAAGGAGTTCGGTATACGGATGGATGACGTCAACTGAGAGGCTCATAGAAGCGTTTGATGAGATCGTCCAGGGTTTGCTGCGGTTTCTCCAGTACCTCCGGGGTAATTTCGAAGTTGGTGCGCGATACGAGTTTTAGGCCATGTCCAAAATCGGAGAATAACTCCGAGCAAAGATCGTCAACCACACGTCCGTGTTTTTGCGACATCTCGTAGATCATTTCGGTTGCAGCTTCAGTAAACTTTAACTTGATGCCGTGGGTCTCGAGGAAACTGTTCAAGTAGCTGTGAAGAGCATGCTCTTCCATAATTTCAGCTAGGCTTGATTCGGGATTCTTCACTATCTTGGCTGTGACGGTGAGTTTGCGAATGTTGGTTGAGGGGAATTTTTTCTCAAATCGAATCAACACGCGTTCAATTGCACTCACCAATCCTCGAGCGCCAATATGTTCCTCTATTGCCCGTTCGGCCAGCAAACGCAACGCTGGTTCTTCGAATTCGAGCTCAATACCGTAGGCGAGAAAGTCTCGTTTTTTGGATACGATGACGTTGCTTTTTGGATTCTTTAGGATCGCGAAGAGGTCTTCACGGGTGAGTTGGTCCAGTACCGCGATAACCGGGAGTCGACCGACAAACTCCGACTCGAATCCATATTCGATTAGATCGTCGGAGCGCACCATCCGGTGGAGCTCTTCATCGGAAATTTCGGCCTGCTGATCTTCGTCCCCGGAGCGGAATCCGATGCGACCGCGGTTCAATCTCTTTCCGACGATCTCGTCGAGTCCGGAGAACGCGCCGCTGACGATAAATAGGATGTTGCGGGTGTTGATCTTCTTTCGTTCCATCTTCCCAGTCTGCTGCATCTGGATAATGGATTCCATTTGCGAAGCGATATCGTGGGGCGCTTTAAGGTCGACATCTGTTTCCTCCATTAACTTCAACAGGTTGCGCTGTACGCCCGAACGGGAAACGTCCGGACCTACTGTCGTCTTGCTACTGGCAATCTTGTCGATTTCGTCAATGTAGATAATCCCGCATTGGGCCTTATCAATGCTGCCGTCCGCTTCGCGCACCAGTTCCCGAACCATGTCCTCCACGTCACCACCCACATACCCGGTTTCGCTGAATTTGGTGGCGTCTCCCTTCACGAAGGGTACCCCCAGTTTCTTGGCAATCAGGCGAATCAAAAATGTCTTTCCCACGCCGGTGGGCCCGATCATCAAGACGTTGTTCTTGATGTTGCCAACGATCTCTTCATCTCTCTCTTGGGGAAGGCTGAGGCGATTGAAGTGAGTGCAGATCTTGGTCGCGAGAATTCCCTTTGCTTCGCGTTGCTCAATGACGTACTGATCTAGGTAGGCTTCTAATTCTTCGGGTTTGATGTCGAAGTTGAACGGCTCCTGCTCAGGTTCCGCAGGAACTCCTTGACCAGGACCGGCGGCTTCAGGTTGCGCTGGCGATTCCGAATCGGCTGCTGACTTTTGAGCCAAAACGCTTCGCAGCTTTTCTGGGTCCAGACCCATCTTCTCAGCCGCGATGTTCATTGGATTTAACCTCTTTTCGGTGGTGGATTAGAGAGAATATACTCGGCGAAATAAGGAGTGACACGCGGCTTGACACCCCCCCATTAGCTCATCTACATTTCGCCATGCCTTTGAGTAGGTTACCGGCCCCATTCTCGATCCGCGGCAATTTCTGATGTCTCTTAGCACCCGCTACAATTCTTTCCTGTTGTCGGGCGTATTGCTACTGGTAGCAAAACTGGCGTTGTCCCAGACGCCGGATCCCGAATTCTCGCCGAAAGCGGAAGAGCTGTTTAAAAAAGGCTTGGGGAACTACAAAGCGGGGAAATACCCGCGTGCCCGGAACGACTTCGAGAAACTGTTAGAGTTTCCCCTGAGTCATCGGTCCAGCGCGGCGCAGCTCATGCTTGCAAGGACCCTGTTTCGGATGGGTGATTTCGAGGCTTCTTTGAGCGTATCCAAGCGCCTGCAGCGGAAGTTTGCTGGGAGCCGTTATATTTTCGATGCGCATCTAGTCGGGGGACATTCCTACTACCTGATGAAAAGATATCACGAAGCGGCCACCGAATACGGCCGCATCTTGGCGTTGCCCGCTCATTTGGATCTGCAGGCAAAAGCGGCGCAACACTTGGCTGCCATTGTCAAGAACAGCCATATCACTCCTGGCGCGTTCGACCTTATACGCCAGGACGTTGGGGCCGAGAGAATCGACGATGCAGTGCTTTACGGAGAGTATCGTTGGTACCACCGGCTCGGTTGGAAGGAGCAGGTTGTGGTGGCGCTAGAGAGGTACCGACGCGAAATGCCAGATGGCATTTTCTCCAACCATGAGGAGCAAGCACACGAGCAGACAAACATCGTCGAAACGTGGTCCGTTTTAGATCCATCCACATTCGGCCAACGGTCCAAGAGTGTCAATGTAATCAGCGATGACAAGCGACCCGGATTACCACGGTTGGGCATACTGTTGCCGATGACCGAGCCTCTCAACACGAACCAGGGTCTCACTCTGGGTGAGGATCTGTTGGCAGGGATTCAACTGGCCAACGACGAAGCGGGCAAGCCGTTCGACCTCGTAGTTGCCGATACCGGATTGGAGTATGGAGATCTTCCCATTGCAGAAAGCGAGAGCAGCAAGCTGATGCGAACTGTCCTCGCGGCTCGGCACCTGATCGAGCGGGAAGACGTGATTGCAATTATCGGGCCGGTGTTTAGCAGCACTAGCGTAGCCGCCGCAGTAGTCGCCGAGGCGGCGGGAGTACCGATGATCGCACCTCTGGCCCAACAGAGCGGTCTCGATACTCTGGGCAATAATATCTTCCAGATCAACGTCATCCCGGAGGTTCAGGGACAGGCTTTGGCCGAGTTTGCCACCCTGGTTTTTGGACTGGAGACGTTGGCCCTCATCGCCCCTTTGAGTGATTACGGATTGGCATTCGAGCAGGCGTTTGTAAAAGTGGCAACGGCCAACGGAGGTGAAGTCGTATCGGTAAACTGGTATTTCCCGCGGGAAACCTCGGATTTCCGTGAAATATTCGAAGAGATCCGCCAAGTAGGTTTCAGTCTTCGGCTGCCGGTTCCCCCCGATTCGTTGGTAGAAGCCGACTCCGCTTCTATCGGGGCACTAGACACCTTGTTGCTGAGGGAACTGGGTCTGGATCTGTCGTTGCTGCAAGTCGACGAGGAAGAGAAGGAGCCAGTGGAGATAGACTCTTCGGAAATGTTCGTCGAAGAGATCGACGGTACGATTATAGTAATCGAGGATTTCGAAGACGCGGAAACAATCGTTCCTCAACTCTATTTTCACCGCATGGAGACGCAGATTCTAGGAAACGATATCTGGAACAATCCCGATGCCATTCGGCGTCTGCGGAAGCTGGAGCGTGACCAATTCAAAGGGGTTCTGCTGGTTGCCCGCCAAGCTCACTCCAACCCGGTAGGCCGCCGATTCGTCGATGCGTTCCGGTTACAATTCGGCAGCGACCCGGTTTTTGCTGCCAACGGTTTTGATGCTGCAAACCTAGTAATATCGGGTTGGCAGGAGGGGATGCGCTCCCGATTGGAATTGCGCGACTGGCTCGCGGTTGTCCAAAGCTTCGAGGGGGCCTCGGGGTTGCTCAGTTTCCCCGAAGGACGGCGATCCAACGCCGAGGTGGTCCTCTTGAAGATCGATCGGCGCAGCAAGATTCGCGAAGTAGAGTTCGAAGATCTTCCGGATCTTTCCGAAAACCAAAAAGATCTTCCGCAGGCTGATTTGCCCCAGGAAGAGCTGCCCAAAGACGAGGGTGGCGAATCCGCCATAGGAGAGTAGAAATCCTCTATCCAATCCTTGCGTTATACGGTTATCCGGGCTATTTTCCCAAATTTGCTTTTAATGCAACCATGCCGGCTTTATGATAGTTGAAACGGATGCCGACCTACGAGTATGAGTGTCCCAAGTGTGGGCACGAATTTGAAGAATTCCAGAGCATAACCGCCGAACCCCGCAAGTCGTGTCCGAGAAAGGGGTGTCGGGGTCGCGTGCGCCGACTCATCAGTGCTGGTGGCGGGCTATTGTTCAAAGGCTCGGGCTTCTACATAACGGATTATCGCAGCGAAGGATACCAAAAGGCCGCGAAGGCAGATGGCGACGGCTCCTCATCTGCAGAAAAGTCGAAGAGCGATGGGAAAAAGGAGTCTCCCAAAAAAAGCGATTCCAAATCCTCAGCCAAGAAAGAAACCAAATAACCGCTCGATTGCCGGTGATGTGCATTACAGAATACAGTTTTAGATGCCGCCTGTTGATGATTGTGGCTGCCATTTTTTCTGTGATTGGATGCGGGGAAAAAACACCAGAGCAGGTCTTTGCGGATGCCGAAGCTTCGGCCGCTGATACCACCCGCCGAAGCCAGGCGGTAACGGATCTGAACGGTTTTCTCGAGAGATATCCAGATCATCAAAGCGGAGCCAAGGCACGAAAGCTGCTGGCAGTCTTGGCCCAACAAGACGGTGAAGTCGAGCGTGCAATTCAACACTACGAACGCTTGCTGGCAGACCATCCCCAGAGTGAATTCGCCGCAGAAGCCCAGTTCATGATCGCCTACATCCACGAGGAGTATCTAAAGGACTTCGAAGAAGCTCGACGTGCCTATCAAAGATTGATTGACAATTTTCCTAACTCGGATCTCGCCACCAATGCGCGTTATCTTTTGCCCAATATTGGCAGGGATCCAGAGGAGTGGGTCAAGTTTAGGGACGACCATACTAGTGAAAATTAGGGAACCCCGGTGGACTGAGAAGTGTTAAAAAAAGGTTGTTTCTTCCTGATCGACCAGTGTTATCTGCAGCATGAATTGAATCACGACTAACACTTACATAAATCTCACTTGCGGCATCTAATTCTACAGCGGATCTCGCAACCGGATAAGGGCGGAAGGAGTGTCCTAATTCGCGGGGTCTCGGGGCAGCATAGGCCAGAAGACTACCCTCCGATCCGGGGTAACTATCCACACTGCCAATTGTGGGAGGAGCGGCGTTTTATTGTCACCAGAAGTGTCTGAGCAAAACATCGACATACAGGTTATTAGTGAACAGGTCCAAAGCCAAAGCTTGGTTGTGGATCGCATCCTAGCGGAAATGGAACGGATCATCGTTGGCCAACGCCGGATGCTGGAGCGCCTGCTGGTAGGATTATTTTGTGGTGGGCACATTCTACTAGAGGGCGTGCCCGGTTTGGCCAAGACCCTGACCATCAAAACCTTGGCTACGATTATCCGTGCCAGCTTCAAACGTCTCCAGTTCACGCCTGATCTGCTGCCCGCAGACCTCACCGGAACTCTGATATACAATCAACAGTCGGGCGAATTCGTGCCGAAGAAGGGACCGATCTTCGCAAATTTCATACTCGCCGATGAAATCAATCGGGCTCCGGCCAAGGTGCAGAGTGCGCTGCTCGAATGCATGCAAGAGCGACAGGTTACTATCGGTGACGAAACCTATGTCCTCGACGAGCCATTTCTGGTAATGGCGACCCAAAATCCGATTGAGCAGGAGGGAACGTACGCTCTCCCCGAGGCCCAGATCGACCGCTTCATGCTCAAAGTTAAGGTGGACTATCCTTCACGAGAGGAGGAACGCCAGATTCTGGATCGTATGGTCAGTTTTCAACCGGCCATAGAAGCAGCTGTGGTCGGCTTGGACGAGATCGCAAAGGTCAGGGAAGCGGTGCAACTGGTTTATCTCGATGACAAGGTCAAGAGCTACATCGTCGATCTTGTGCACGCCACTCGTAGGCCCAACGAAGTCGGTCTCGAGGAGATGGCAGATTTGATCGAGTTTGGTTCATCGCCGCGGGCATCGATTTTTTTGGCTCAGGCATCACGGGCCCATGCTTTCATCAGCCGTAGGGCTTATGTGACGCCGGAGGATGTAAAAGCGGTGGGTCCGGACGTTCTGAGACACCGAATCGTTGTTAGCTACGAGGCGGAGGCGGAAGAGATCGATTCCGAGCATATCGTCAACAAGCTATTCGAGCACGTCGAGGTTCCGTAGGTGATACCCAAAGAGATCCTGCGAAGAGTAAACCAGATCGAGATCCAGACCCGCAGTGTGGTCAACAATCTCTTTGCTGGCGAGTACCATTCGGTTTTCAAAGGGCAGGGGATGGAGTTTGCTGAGGTCCGTGAATACCAGGCGGGCGACGAGGTGCGCAGTATTGACTGGAATGTAACCGCACGCGTCGGCAGACCCTTTGTGAAGATTTTTGATGAGGAGAGGGAACTCACGGTAGTGCTCGTCGTGGATGCCAGTGCTTCTGGGGCTTTCGGTTCGGGCCAACGAATGAAAGGCGAGGCGGGAGTCGAGATTTCCGCCTTGCTCGCTTTTTCCGCAATCATAAACAACGACCGCGTTGGATTGTTGATCTTCACAGAGGATGTGGAGGTGTACATTCCGCCGAAAAAGGGACGAAAACACGTATTGCGGGTCATTCGCGAGCTGCTGTATTTCCAGCCGCGAGGAACTGGGACATCGATAGCCGGGGCTCTGGAATACGTGAACCGACTCGTGCGCAGGAGAAGTGTATTCTTTGTGATTTCAGATTTTATCGATCGTGATTACGCTCGTGCCTTGAAGCTAGTGCGTCGCCGACATGATCTGATCTGCATAACCCTTGTAGATCCACGGGAACGTGAACTGCCTGACATGGGCTTCCTTAGTCTGCGTGATACCGAGAGCGGTGAGCAGATGCTGGTTGATACCGGTAGTCCCGAGATCAGGCGCCAGTTTGCGGATCGCCAGCTCCGGCTGGAAAACGGACGCGCAGATCTTTTTAGACGGCTTCGTATCGACGAAGTGAAGGTTGATGTTTCGCAGTCATATCTGGATCCACTGGTACGATTTTTTCAAACCCGCATGATGCGGCGGTGTTGAGCCATTACTAAGGAGGGCATAAGGTGATTGAGGTAAACGGTTTGACCAAACACTACGGGGACGTAGCTGCGATTGAGGGTGTGACCTTCAATGCCCCGGAGGGGCAAATCCTGGGCTTCTTGGGACCGAACGGTGCCGGCAAGACTACGACGATGCGGATTTTGACCTGCTTTCTGCCGCCTACAGGAGGTTCTGCTTCGGTTGGCGGTTGCGACGTCGTGGAACAGTCGATGGAGGTCCGGAAGAAAATCGGATACCTACCCGAGCATCCGCCCGTCTACAACGATATGACGGTCAAATCGTATCTGCGTTTCGTCGGAAAAATCAAAGGCGTGCCATCCGCGCAATTGGCAGGTCGAGTGGACCAGACGATGGAAATGACGGGCACGGCTCACGTTCACAACACCGTCGTCGGACACCTGTCCAAAGGGTACAAACAGAGGGTAGGTTTGGCTCAAGCCTTGGTCCATGATCCGCCTGTTCTAATCCTAGACGAGCCAACCGTCGGTCTCGACCCGAAGCAGATCATCGAGGTTCGGGAAGTAATTAAGAGCTTGAGTGGTGACCACACTGTGATCCTCAGCACTCACATACTTCCCGAGGTCAATCTTACCTGCGAGCGCGTGGTCATCATCAACAACGGTCGCATTGCCGGAGAGGGCACTCCAGAGAGTCTCACGGCTCAGCTTAAGGATGGTGAAGTTCTGCGTGCCCAAGTAAGTGGACCGGAAGAACAGGTCAATACGACGATAACCGGTGTTCCCGGGGTGCTCGAGGTGTCTATTGAACCGGCCCGAGAAGCTGGAGAAGCGGTGTACTTGATCACCACTATGCCGGGAGAGGACGTAAGAGATGAGCTTTCCCGACAGCTGGTAAATGGGGGATTCGGATTACGGGAATTGAGAAGCTTGGAAATGACCCTGGAGGATATCTTCCTCAGATTGGTCGCAGAGGAGGTCGACGCTCAATGAGAAATATATTTGCTGTCTTTGCTAAGGAGTTGCGTTCCTATTTCGTCTCGCCAGTGGCGTATGTGATTGCTGGTGTCTTCCTGTTTCTCACGGGGTATTTGTTCCGCAATATTCTCATGCAGTTCAATTTTCTTTGCCTCCAGTTCGTGCAGAGAGAGCGTTTCGGAGGGGCGCTGCCTAATCTCAATTTGAACGAGATGGTGGTTACCCAATTCTTCGGCATCATGGACTTCATTTGGTTACTGGTGGTGCCGATGTTGACGATGCGTCTTTATGCAGAAGAAAAAAAGGGCGGTACCATGGAACTGCTAATGACCTCTCCGATCACCACGGTACAAGTACTTCTCGGCAAGTTCTTCGCTTGTTTGACGCTGTACACCATGATCGTTGCTCTGACGCTCGTGTTCTGCGTGCTCCTCGAGGTGTACGGTGAGCCGGACTGGGGGCCGATCTGGTCGGCCTATTTTGGTTACATCCTCCTAGGGGGAACCTTCATCTCTGTTGGAGTTCTGGCTTCAGCTTTGACTGAAAACCAAGTAGTTGCTGTCCTTCTTTCCTTCGGCATGCTACTCTTGCTTTGGCTCATTGACTGGTCCGCCAGCTTCGCCGGTCCCACCGCTGCAAAGATCCTTTCGTATCTATCGCTCATACAACACCTGCAAGATTTCCAACGTGGTGTGATCGACAGCAAGGACGTCATCTACTACCTGAGTTTCATCTTCGTTGCCCTGTTCCTCACCACGCGCATAGTGGAGTCAGCGAGGTGGAGACGCTGAAATGAAAAGCTATACCATTCCCATCAGCCTGGCCGGCGCGGCCCTCATTCTTGCCGGTGGACTAACCAGGTTGCTCGAAACTGAACCAGGACCGCTTCCGGTAGTGAATGGAATTTTGGGTGTGGCTCTGGTCGTTCTTTCGGGAATCGTCAATCCGGATCTTTTTCGTCAATACGGCCGTTGGATAAACGCCTTCTGGGGTACGATTCTCGTGTTGGGCATCGTCGTACTGGTGAATTTTCTTGCCGAACGGTATCACGAGCGGGTGGACGTGACCGCTGGGAAGCTGCACAGCTTGGCCGACCTGACGGTGAAAACGCTGGAGAATATGGATAAACATGTCCGCGTGTTGGCGTTTATGGAAGAGGGAAAAGATGATCAGTTGGAGACATTACTGAAAACCTATACTACCCACACGGCTCAGTTCGACTACGAAATGATCGATCCGGACAAGGAGCCAGAGCGTACTCAGAATTATGGGGTCAAGCAATACAACACCCTCGTTATTGAGGCGGACCAAAATCGCCAAAGGATCACCGATCTCGAGGAGAAAGAGATCACGAGCGCGATCATTAAGGCGCTTCGGGATCGACGGGAAAGGGTCTACCTTACCACCGGACATGGTGAAGCTCATCTGGGCGATGAGCCCGGTGCTTTGGGTGTGCTCCAGGAGCGACTACGGGACTTCGACTACGTTATTACCGACGCCCTATTCCTTGGGCATACGGGCAGGGTGCCGGAAGATTGTGCCGTGCTCATGATTGTGGGACCTCAACTTCGGTTCCTCCAACCTGAGATAGACGCTATATACAGCTACCTCGAAAATGGGGGATCGGTATTCGTGTTGCTGGACCCGATCAACGACAGTGGCTTGGAGGGCTTGCTAGCGGAGTGGGGTGTCGTCGTCGGCGAGGACTTTGTAATCGACACCAGCGGGATCGGGAGCTTGTTTGGGCTCGATTTAACCACGCCAGTTGCTTCGAACTACGGGGATCATCCGATTACCCAAAAACACGATGGGGTACTGACCTTCTTCCAGTTGGCGCGCTCAGTCGAGTTCGAAGAAACTGAAGGAATCGATGGCACCGAATTGATCACCACCAGCAAGCAGGGTTGGGCGGAGTCGGATTTGAGCGTTCTAGGACGCAAAGGGCAGCGGAGTGTAGAACTGAACGAAAGTGAGGACCGTCTTGGTCCCATATCGCTCAGCGTAGCGGCAATGCGTTCGAGGACGGATGGCTCGTCAGCTGGTCGTATGGTTGTGTTTGGCGATTCCGATTTCGCAACCAATCAGTTCTTTGATTTCCAAGGTAATGGCGATCTCGTACTCAACTCATTGAGCTGGCTGGCCGAAGACGAAAGCCTTATCTCCATCCGCCCGAAGGAAGCGGGGCACAACCCAATAGCCCTGACCCAGAGTCAGAGTGACTGGATCTTCTGGATAAGCGTTGTGCTGTGGCCGGCCGCTGTTTCTCTGGTGGGTATTGCTATCGTTTCGCGCAAAGGTCGTTGGAGTTTGGCCGATCTTGCCGCCGCCGGCCTTGGGGTGCTCATCGTGTTGGTGATAGTGGGCATCGTCAATTACGTCGGTGAGAATTACAATAAACGAATCGATCTGACTGCTGGTAAGCTGTTCACATTGTCGGATGATACCAAGCAGCTTTTGCAACCTTTGGAGGCGAATAACCACTTTGTTTCCATCAAGTCGTTCATGAGCGAATTCGAGGGTCCTCGTCTGAAGACCCTTCTACAAGAATATTCTCATCTTTCACGCAACTTCGAGTTCGATATGCTCGATCCCAAAAAGCATGCCGTTGAGCTCAAACAGTACAATGTTCAAAATCGTGGTACCTCGATTATCGAGGTCGACGTTGATGGCGATCTCCGAACCGAACGCATAGCCGATCAAACTGAAGAGGCGGTAAGCAATGCCATCCAGCGCGCGCTGAAGGCGGAGGTCCGCAAGATTTACTTCACCGGTGGGCATGGCGAAGGTGACTTAGGACTGGTCGATGGCAACGGATTCAGCATGTTCAAGGGCCGCTTGGAGGAGATGAACTATACTGTTTCAGGCAGCCTAGATTTAACCAGTAATGCGATTCCGGAAGATGCCGCATTACTGGTGGTGCTCGCGCCAAAAGAACCCTTCTCCGCCGAAGAACGGGGGGAGGTTCAACGGCATCTAAGCAGTGGTAACAACGCCCTCTTTCTGTTGGATCCAGGTTTTCGTACTGGGTTGGAACGGACCTTCATTCATTACCAAGTCCAGTTGGGTCAGAATTTCGTCGTCGATGCCAGTGGTATCGGCAAGCTTTTTGGAGCCGATGTGTCGTCGCCAGTCGTAGTTGAGTACGGAAATCACCCGATTACTGAAGAGATACCCAGAGGGGGAATGAGCTTTTTCCCCATGGCTAGGTCGGTCATGAAGATGCCGACTCTCCGTCCCAGCGCTGTGGCATCCGAGACACAGGTGGTGTCATTGTTGACCACTCACAAAAGTAGTTGGGGAGAGTCCAACATAGAGCCGGTCTTCGGTCGCGAAGCCACCGTAGAATTCAATCGAGGAGAGGACACGCAAGGACCTCTTTCGCTGGGTGTTGCGGTCGAGGCTCAACCTGACTCCATAACTGATCCGGATACCAAAACACGATTGGTGCTCTTTGGGGATTCCGACTTTGTACGCAATCAGTTCTTCGGGCAGCAGGTGAACGGAAAGTTGATCATCAGTTCTATCAGATGGCTGACCGAAAGCCGCAACAAACTCAGCATTCCGACCAAAGAAGCGCCGCACACACCGGTGTATCTCACCTATACCAACGCCCCTGCCGTCATTTGGGCATCGGTCTTCATCCTCCCTTTCGCGGTTGCTCTTTCGGGAATGGTCATCGTTCTCAGACGCGGTTACGAAACATATTACGAGGGTTTGTCGACGTGGTTGACGTACAACTTTGGTGCGGTGGGAGTATTTTTCTTCGTATTGGGTGTGATTGGTGCCAGTGAAGACAAAATCTTCAGCGGCGAAGGTTACCTCTTGGTTTCGCTTTTGAGTGTCGGCGTCGCTTTTGGGCTATTTCGTCGAGAGGAGTGGGCGTGGTTACCAGCCGTAGCGCTCTGCATATTCAATGCCGGGATTGGGTTTGTAGCCATTCCGCAAGAAACGGTCCAGCTGATCTTTGCCGGATTATTCGTTGCTAATGCAGCTATTCTCATTTGGATCAAACGAACCTTCTCTCAAAGGTAAATCATGACCTTCAAGACCAATGCCATTCTCGCTGTTGTTTTCGCCGGACTGCTGGCGTTTGTCTATTTCTACGAAATAAAGGGTGGGGAAGAGCGCGAAGCAGCTGAAGAGAGGGAGAAGAAGCTGGTGGCCCTGAACGGGGCAAACCCGCTTCGGTTTTTCATCGACCGTGGTGATACAACCATGGAGTTGGAAAAACGGAACGAGGAGTGGTTTTTCACCACTCCGGTGGAGAGTGCCACGGACGAATCGTCACTGAGGCGTTTTGTCGACACCATCCGCGACACGGATCGGGAGCGGTTGATAGCGGACAGTGCTGCAGTAGCGGACGATCCTTTACTCGTCGGTCGTTTCGAGCTGGACAAACCGCTTTTGACGTTGTGGGTAGAAACGGATTCGACGGCACTGGACACCGTGTATTTTGGGCCCAAGAACCCAACCGGTTCCTATGTGTACGCTCAGCAAGGCGGAGCCAATCGCGAGATCTTCACGGTGAGTTCGTGGCGTTACGATGGGCTCAACAAAGGCGTGTTCGAGTTGCGCGATCGACGCGTTCTGCCGTTCGAAAAGAAGAATGTTCGGGAGATTCGGATAGCACGCCCGGAAGGGCGGATGGTGTTATTGAAGGTAGATGAGGAGTGGCGGGTCAAGGTGCCGACCGACGTGCCGGCAAATTCGGTTGCCGTGGACTCTTTGCTCAACAAGATTCGGGACGCGAAAATCGATACCTTTGTCAACGAGGTGCCTACCGAAGATGCAATTGCCGGATATGGCTTGGCAGGCCTGGTCAACTTCGAGGTTTCGCTGATTACGGGTGCGGAGCGTGCTGAGAAGCGGTTGCGGTTGGGTGCGACCGAAGATGGGATCAGGTATTACGCCCGGGATCTGAGCCGTCCGCCCATATTTTTGGTCGATTCGACCATTGTAACAGCGCTGTTGAAGCCGCCTCACGAGTTGCGCGATCGCAAGCCATTCAAGTTCGATCGGAGCGCCGTAAAACGAATTGTGCTGCAAAAACCAGGTGAAGAAATCGTGGCAGAAAAGGATACCGCCGGAATCTGGCAAGTGGTATCCCCCGAATCGGAACGCGCGACGCGCTCGTGGAAATTCAACAGCGTGATGACCGATCTGGTCGAAATGGAGGTCGTCGACTTCGTAAGTGACAACGAAACAGATCTTTCGCTGTATGGGCTCGACCAACCCAGCTACTCCATCACGCTGGATGGCGAGGAGGAAACGGTTTTGAAGGTATTTTTGGGTGCGCTCGATGACGAACTCATCTACTGTATGCGCAGTGACATACCCTCAGTTTACGGCATTCGGGAGGATGTTGCTGATGATCTCTCGCTCAGTCTCGACGAGGTGCTCCAAAAGAAACCCGACGTCCAGGAGCAATGATTTTTGGACGTGCTCTGTGCTTCGCGATAACGATCTCGGGCGTATTCGCTTCCACTGACAATGGTCCCGACGTCTCGGCAGTTATCGATAGCTCGACCGTAACGGTCGGGGATCCGATACAACTCACCCTTTTTCTGAAGCTCGGCGCCTTCGAGAAGTTCGATGCCCAGACCGCGTTCAAGGCGCTGGAGTCATTTTCACCTCTGAGAAAGAGTTCGTCTGGTCATGTCGATGCGCAAGAAGTTTCCATTCAGTACGAGCTGCGGCTTTATCGCGTGGGTGAGTTTCAGGTGCCTCCACTGCCGATCACCTTCGTCGCGGCGGACGGCGACACGTCGATCAAATTTTCCAATCCGGTCAATATAAGAGTTGCAAGTGTGCGCGAGGCAGGCGAATTAGAACCCACTGGTCTCCGGCCTCCGAAGCAAATCCCCGGTGGTATCCCGCTTTGGTTGGCGGGTATGCTGGCTGCAGTGGTTGCAGTCGGGATCGTTGGGTTGATCTACTGGCTGGTGTGCCGGCGAAGGAAGGAGTCCGATGTGGTGCCACCGCCGCCCCCCTCAGTCGACTATGCCGCAGAATTCGTCCGCATTGCGGGGATGGGATTGCTAGAGGCCGGGGAGTTCAAAAGATTCTATTCATTGTTATCCGAGAATCTCCGGCGGTTTCTGAATGTAACACTCCAGGTTGACACTATGGAGCGAACCACCGATGAAATCCTTGAAGAGTTGAAGTCCCATCCCAAAGTGGACCTGCAGATATATGACAACATAGAATGCTACCTGCTTACCGCCGATCTAGTGAAATTCGCCAAGTATGTTCCAGCAATAAACAACGCCAAGCGGGCAACGGAATCTGGAGTTTCGATTGTCGGAAAGATCGAAGCAGCAATGCCTCCTCTACCAACCGATAGCGAGACTATGCAGCAACGTGGCTGAATTTCGGTTCGCTAATCCAGAGTGGCTGCTGGCGCTGGTGCTGCTGCCGATCTACCTGTATCGCTACTTGCAAGAAAACAAAACTGAACGCGCCGCCATTCGGTATCCATCTCTTCGAGTTCTCAGCGGCATGCCCACAACCATTTGGCAACGCTTGAGGTACATGTTGCCTATATTGCGACTTTTGGGACTAGGCCTGTTGGTCGTTGCAATGGCGAGGCCACAATTCGGGCAGGAACGCCGGTCCTTATCCGCGGATGCGATAGATATCATGCTCACTATTGATGTATCGAGTAGTATGGAGCTGGATGATCTTAACGAGGGTAAGAAGAGTCGTCTTGCTGTCGCGAAGGAGGTCGTAGCCGAGTTTATCGCCGGCCGGGTAAGCGACCGAATGGGATTGGTCATTTTTGCCGCTGAAAGTTTCACCCAGTGCCCCTTGACCTTGGACTACAACATTCTCAACGATTTTTTGAGACAGACAGTGATAGCCGACGAGTCCTGGGACGGGACCGCCATTGGTATGGCATTGATAAACGCCTGCAATCGCCTGCGAAATTCCAAAGCCATGAGCAAAGTGGTCATCCTGCTTACCGACGGCGTGAATAACGCGGGTGAGATTGACCCAATTACGGCTGCAGACCTGGCCGCAGCCATCGATATTCGCGTTTATACCATCGGCGTTGGCAGCGATGGCACGATACGAAGACCGACCCGGGGGATCTTTGGAACCCGGTATCAAATGGTCAAAGCGGAGATAGACGAGGAGGTATTGCGTAAAGTAGCCGTTACTACCGGTGGTCGATATTTCCGGGCTACAAGCGCTGAGAAGCTCGGGGAGATATATGCGGAAATCGATAAGCTCGAGACCACCGCTATCGAATCGGAGGTCCATGTCGATTACAATGACCGGTTCCAAATGTTTTTGTGGTACGGTTTGGGCTGCTTCCTTTTGGCGACCGTGTTTTCCGGCACACGGTTTCGGACAGTTCCCTGACGGACTTGAGGGATGGACTTCGGCAATCCGCAAAACTTCTGGTACCTATCGATCATACCTATTCTCGCGACGTTCTTTGTCTGGGTGGTAGTCCGCAAGCGTCGTTCCTTAGTACAGTTCGCGGGCACCGAGCTGTCAGAGAAGCTAATTCAAGGAAGCAGTAGAAGACGTCAGTATCTCAAGTTCGTGCTGTTTGCCTCAGGGACGCTGTTCCTAATTTTGGCCTTGGCCGGTCCCCGATTGGGAGCCAAGCTATCCATGGCGACAAGGTCGGGGGTGGACGTAGTTTTTGTTTTGGATGTTTCCCGATCGATGCAAGCCCGGGACGTCAAGCCGAGTCGTCTCCAGCGAGCAAAATACCAGATCGGGCAACTGGTTGACCAGCTTGCTGGAAATCGTGTTGGGTTGGTGGGATTTGCTGGGGTGGCACAGGTTGTCTGTCCCCTGACGCTGGATCATGGCGCCGTGCGTTTGTTTCTTGATGCCCTAACACCCAGTTCCATTCCCGTACGTGGCACCGCCTTAGCCGACGCTCTGCGCGGCGCAGCCAAGTGCTTCGACGTCGAAGAAAACTCCTCAAAGTCTGTGATAGTTTTCACCGACGGGGAAGATCACCTCGGCGAAACCCTCGAAGCGGCAGAAGCACTCGCGGCTTTCGGCGTTCGCATCTACGTCCTCGGTATGGGCACCCAGGAGGGCGAACTGATCCCTCTACAAGTCGAAGCGGGAAGTTTCAATTACCACAAAGATGGCCAAGGCAACTACGTCAAGACTCGGCTGAATGAAAGCTTCTTGAAACAAGTGGCATTGACCACAGACGGCAGCTACTTCCACACTAGTCTTCGGGGTGAGGAACTGGAGTGGATATATGATAGTCTCCAGGAACTAGAAAAGCGCGAGTTTGGTTCGCACCGATTCACCGAATTTGAGGAACGTTACCAGATTCCGCTTTTTCTTGCGCTTGTTTGTTTTGCCGCCGAGTTGCTGTTGTCCGAGTATCGGCTTAAACGCACTGAATGGCGAGGCCGATTCGAGTGAGTCCAAAGAGATAGCATGAGTTTCCCGATGCCGATCTTCGTTGCGGCGGTTATGTTTATAAACTGGGCTTTGCACACCGCTGCAGTCGTGGGAGACGACGTGGCGTCCCGCGCGGCCGAGGCAAAGGAGCTTTACGAACAATCACGGTTCGAAGAGGCACTGCGTTTGTACCGCGACGCACAGCTGGAACGGCCTCAATCTGCACCGCTTCATTTTAATATAGGCGACGCACTTGCGAAGGTAGGGCACACAGAAGAGGCCCTGAAGGAGTTTGAGCGTGCTGCAGCTTTGAGTTCGGATCCTCAGCTAACAGCTGATTCTTTCTTCAATATGGGCAAGACGTTGTTTCAACAGCAAAATTTCGCACCTGCGGTTGAGGTGTTCAAGCAAGTCCTGGAAATTGATGCCGAGGACATTCAGGCGAAACTCCACCTCGAATTGGCGCAGGAGAAACTCGAGGAACAGGAGAAACTCGAGGAACAGCAGCAACAACAGCAGCAGCAACAACAACAGCAGCAACAACAAAGACAAGACGAAGAAAAAGAAGAGAGCAGGGAGGAGGAAGATCAAAACGAACCCCCGGAAGAGGAGCGCCGCAATCAGCCGCAAGAAGAAGAGGACAAAAGGCGGGAGTCCGAACGGGAACAGCCTACGGAAAATCAGGAGAAGGAGGTCGCCGAATCTGAAAAGGAAGCGCTGAACCGGGAGGAGGCAGAAAGACTGTTGGATGCTCTCCAAGATCGCGAAAAAAAGCTGCTGTTACAGAGGTTCATCGAAGTGGAGCGTCCATCTCAAGATAAGGATTGGTAGAGGGTGTCGCTCTTTGTCGCGCTTTTTCTATCTTTTGTGATCTTGACATCGGCGCAAGGTGCCGAGCTTGAATTTTCAGCTTCGATCGATCGTGCTCGCGTAGGGCAAGCTGATCCCATTAGACTTACCTTAACGATCAAGTCCGGCGAGAGCATATCCCACCTGCCAGCACCACAGATCGCATTGGCGCAATTCGATGTGGAGGGCCCCTCCATAAGTACAAGGGTCGAGATGCTGAACTTCGAAACGACCTTTGCACGGGATCTGGTTTATTCTTTGTACGCTAAAAAAACTGGCCGTCTGACCATCGGTCCCGCCAGAATCGATTTCCAAGGAAGGCGTTACGTCACAAAGGCGTTATCGATAGAAGTGGTACCGGGAACCTTGCTTCAGGCTCCGCAGGGGTCCTCGGGCGACAGAACGGACCAAAACAACCTGGCAGACAACCTTTTCGTGAGAACGACCGTCGATCGCCGTAAGGTATACGTTGGGCAACAGGCCACCTTGGAGTTCGATCTCTGTTATCGATTTCAGCTGCAGAACGTAGGTTTCAAGGAAATTCCCACCTATTCTGGATTTTGGGCGAAAGAGCTTTTCAGCGCTAGGGAACTTCAGCCTCGTAGAGAACAGATAAACGGTCTTCCCTTCAATGTTGCACCGCTGAAAAAAGTCGCTCTCTTTCCCACAGTTACGGGCATCCATTCAATTGAACCTATCTCTTTGTCGTGCGAAATCCCCCAACGTCGCCGCCGCGGCGGATTCTTTTTCGACGACTTCGACGATTTCTTTGGGCGGTCCTCTCAGGCGTTGGTACTGCGTGGTGAGATGGTAGAGATCCAGGTGTTGCCACTACCAGATCGCGGACGTCCAGACGATTTTACTGGCACCGTAGGTCGTTTCGGGATTTCTGCTGACGGGAATCCACGTTCCGTTCCAGCTGGAGACCCGGTTACTTTGAGAATACAGGTTGCGGGAAGGGGTAATATCGACGGCATCAAACCACCAGATTTGTCGAACATTGACGGATTCAAGGTGTACGATCCCACCGCCGAGACGGCCGCCGACGTAGACAGCGGGATCTACGGAGGGTCTCGCAGGTTTGAATACATCTTGATTCCAGAACGATCCGGGAACTTGAGGATACCGCCGATTTCCTTCGTCCATTTCGATCCGGAACTGGTCGCCTACCGCCGGATAAGCACGGCTCCGATCCAGATCCAAGTCGCGCCAGGCACGGCCTCGGAGCAGGTTGCAAACTATGGACTCAGTCGCAAAGCGATTCAACAGGTGGGAAGTGACATACGCCATATAAAACCCGATTTGAGGGAGTTGGAAACAGCAGTTGTCTACTACGAGAGCTCTTGGTTTTGGCTATTTCAAATAGCTATGCCGGCGACGTTTGTTTTGCTGTTTCTGTATCAACGTCGCCACAAACGGTTGTCGGGCGATCTTGCCTACATGCGTCGGAGAGGCGCCCGAACAGTGGCACAGCGGCGTCTGAACGCCGTCCCCCAAATGCAAGCTGCTGGCCAAGCTGTGGAGATCCACGCCGAGATTCAACGTATCGTGAGCGAATATATCGCAGATCTGCTCAACCTAAATGCCACTGGTCTCACACGAGACGAGATCGTTGCTGTGCTCGAGACGGCCGGGGTCTCGGAGAAGATAACAAACCGAGTGTGCGATCTTCTCAGTCGCTGCGAGTTCGCCCGATTTGCGCCTGCAGGAGCTTCGGCCAAAGACGCCGAGGAAGTGGAAGAGGCGACCATTAGGTTGGTGGACGCCTTGGATAAGGAGATCTGATGCCTCGCGGCGTGCTATTAGCGGGTCTGTTTATACTTGTTGTCCAGCAAGCGCACCCACAGTCGGTAGGGGTGGGCTTGTACAACGAAGGGAATGCTCTGTACCGCGCTGGTAAGTTCGATGCGGCGTTGGAGAAATACATTTTGGCAGCCACCAGCGAAGTGAATGATTGGCGCCTCTTCTACAATCTCGGCAATGTTCATTTCAAGATGGGGAGAACTGGAGAAGCGATCGTCTGGTACGAACGGGCATTCCGACTGAATCCTCGCGATGAAGATGTTGTCGCCAATCTTCGTTTCTTGAATCGAATCAAAAAGGATCAGGAACCACTACCCAACCAAAATCCCGTCTGGAATTTTCTAACTGGCACGTTTTTGTATCCCACTTTAAACGGGTTGACCTTGGCTCTCTGTGTGGCGTTGGTGGGGCTCGTCGCCTTGGGCTTGTGGCACGTATGGCGTCCCGAGACTGCCAATTTGCACCGGGGAATCAGCTTGGGAGTACTGGGAGCCGTAGTGCTGGTTTGTGCATTTTGGTTGGGCACGAGAGTACACTACAAAGAAGGATTACGAGAAGCGGTGATCGTGACTTCGCGGGCGGTCGCTCATAGTGGACCAGATGAGAGGCAAACTGCAGTGCTTGTCATTCACGAAGGCACGAAGGTGCGCATCGACCGCAATGAAGGAACCTGGGCTCTGGTGAGATTGGCCAGCGGTTTGGGAGGTTGGATGCAGCAAAATCTTTTCGTGGAGATATGAGCTATGTCCTTATTGAAAGTTGCCATAATTGGAGTCGGTGGGATCGCCCGGACCCACATACCGGGATGGGACGCGTCCGACGAAGCTGAATTGGTTGCAGGGTGCGACATCCGTGAAGCGGAACTCAAAAAATGGGGTGTTGCCAACGAAATCTCTCGGTTGACGACCGATGCAGAAGAGCTGTTCTCCGATTCGGAGATAGACATCATCGACATTTGTACCCCCAATGCCTATCACGCTTCCTTAGCAATAGCCGCATTGGAGGCCGGCAAGAACGTGATATGTGAGAAACCGTTGGCCCCAACTCCAGCGGAGATCCAACGCATAATCAATGCCCGCAACCGGTCAGGGAAGCTGCTCATGACGGCCCAACATTTCCGCTTTAGCCCGGATAGTGTGGCGATGAAGCGCGAGCTAGATCTCGGGGTACTGGGTGATGTGTATCACGCTCGCAGCTGGATGTTGCGCCGGGCCGGTCTCGTTCCGTCGCCTGGTTTCATTCAGAAAAAGCACAGCGGTGGAGGTCCTTGCATCGACATCGGAGTTCACATCCTAGATCTAACCTTGTGGTTCATGGGACACCCGATTCCCGTTTCCGTGTCGGGTGTTGCCCGGGCCGAGCTTGCACACCAATCCGGGGCTTTCACTACTTGGCGCGAAGATACCATTCCGTCCGAATTCGACGTGGAGGAGTTTGCTGCGGCGTTCGTGCGGTTCGAAAACGGCGCTACTTTGATAATAGAGGTGAGTTGGTTGCTCCATCACGAAACAGAAAGCGAAGACATGCAGATGTGGTTGTACGGCACTAAGGCAGGTGCTCATTGGCCGCGGTGCGTGATCTACGAAAGCAACAACGCCACTCGCCAACTGTATAATCGGAGCTTACAGGTGCGTCCCAATTTACTAGAGGCACACGCCCAGGAGTGCGTGGAATTTGCACGTGCGGTAGCCGCAGGAGCGCCGTCTCCGGTGCCGGCGGAGGAATCCATGCACGTCTTGCAGATCCTGGACGGGATCTACCGGAGCCAGGAGGTAGGGCGCGAGGTTTCTCTCGCTTAAGACTATATCGAAAGAGCTGGAGATGAGAAGATGGTGAATTTCGTTCGCAAAGTAGACGATTTCGTCAAGATAAGGCGCGTCATTGTCAGCGTGTCCGATTCCTTCGAGTTGGATCTATTGATGGCTGGATTCTTGGAGGTCAATCCCGAGGTAGAGATCTATGCGACCAGTGGGACGTATACGCGGCTCACAGAACCAATGGGTGCATCCGCCAATGGGCGGTTGTTCTTGATCTCCGATTACACTGGCCAACCGGAGACTCAGGGGGGGCTCGTCAAGACCCTCGACTTCAAGATCTACTTGGGCTTGCTTACCGAGACCTACAACAAAGCGCATCAACAAGACTTGGAGCGGACCGCGGCCAAGCCTGTAGACATGGTGGTGGCGAACCTGTATCCGTTTGTGGAAGCTACCTCCTTACCCAATGCCACGTGCGAAACAGCCCGTGGCAATATTGACATCGGCGGTCCCTGTATGATTCGTGCGGCGGCAAAGAACTACCTTCGAGTGGCGGCCGTTGTCGATCCGTCAAGCTACGAGGAGCTCATTTTTTCATTGCGGACGAGCGGCGGCTCGCTGAGCCTTCAGCAGCGATTCGTTCTGGCGCAGAAAGCTTTTGCTTATGTTGCGGAATACGATAGAGCTATCGCTGCCTATCTAAGCGAGCAGCCGCCGGAAAGGATAGATTCACTGTACGATTTGATGACCTAATCAGTCTGCATGAGATCCAGCATGGTGCGCGAGATTGAGGAATTCCCCGCTACCAATCCGCTTGGTATTAACGGATCCTTCTGGTTGTAGGTTCTGACTGTTCCATCAAGGGTGAGCATTTGGCCACCTGCTTCCCGAATCAGCAGATCCCCGGCGCAGACGTCCCACTCATTTTTGGGTTGCACACTTACGTTTAGGTCACCTAAGCCTGCGGCAACTCGGGCAAGTTTGTAGGCGATGCTTCCGACTGCTTCGATCTGCCCTACTTGGGCGCGAAACGCGTTGATTTCTCCGCGCTTCTGTTCGCTGCGGCTAACGATTAGAGTGGCTTCCGAGAGACGGGTCGTCTGGGTGCAATGGACTCGCTTGCCATTCAGGAACGCTCCTCCCCCCGCGGTAGTCGCATATAACTCATCTGCGGCCGGATTATGAATCACGCCGACTACGGGAGATTCCTCTTCCACCAGCGCTACGGAGACGGCGAACTCCGGAATTTCCATAACGAATTCCTTAGTGCCGTCCATAGGATCGACGATCCACACCCTTTTTTTACCTAGGCGAACAGCATTGTCTGCGGTTTCCTCAGAAAGCCATCCGTAATTTGGGAAGGCGGTAAGCAGCATCCGCTTCAAGCAGGCATTTGCCTCGAGGTCGGCGCTGGTTACGGGATCGTCTTGTCCTTTCTTGCCGAGTTGATAGCTGCCTCTGTAGTAAGACAGCAGGATGTCACCCGCCGCACGGCAGGCATCCATACAAACCTTGAGTTCTTCGCGCATTGGTCCGGTCGTATCGTTTTGGCTGGTGGCAAACAAGGTGGAAAGGAGTACATAAAAGAACACCATGTCGCCGTGGGGCATCGAGCAGATATTCCTGTCAATGAGACGAGTCCAGGTGCCTCAAGGCCCTAGCGCCATCTCTATTTGTATCGGCAGGATCGCCCCTTAAATACACGGGCTGCGAAAAAGACAGGGCATCTCTTTCATGGCGTGCTCGGTTGCGGAATTACTCAACACTCCAAATTGCGCCCAGTTGGGAGCCCCATTGCAGCCAAGACTATACATCCATCGCCAGGTTCAGGAAGTTGGGCACTAAAAAAAGCGTGAAAACGATGGAGATCAGAAGTGTGCCCGATTGCGTTCATAATCGGCATCACGCAAAGCTTGTTCCGAAACCGGCTCATTCCTATGACTTCCCGTTTTCAAGGCAGGCCACAACAACAGGAATGGGCAGCGAACCCTTTACATGGGACGCTTCAAGCCCGCAGATTCCTAACTAAGTAGCGATTGCATAGGAGCGGGCAATTATACGCTTTTGTATCCCATCGGTTCATTATTAAACATGAAAAATAGCTACTCAATTCTAATACATTGGAGTTTTGGTGACAAATCAAAAACAAGAATGTACTTGCGTTCAGTTCTGGTCGATATTATCAAATAAACGTGAGGCCACGAACCATGGTTTCGACTCATTGCAACCATTTCCTTTTTCATTTTTCATAGTCGTATGTCCATTAGATCGGTGAAGGCACTGACAGCAGCATTCTTGTTCGGCTTGGCGGTATTGCTGTTTTGGGTTCAAGCTGTTGAGGCTCAGTACAATCCTCCTCGCATAATTCAGATCATCCACAAGGCTAATCCGGGAGATCTTCCCGACAGCCTGTCAGACAAGAAGACCTATTTCATCGACAGAGGGCGCGAGGCGAATATATACCGCGGCGATGTTTTGAACGTTTATCGCGAAAAGTACATTTTGGGACCCAAAATGCCGCCCATACGGATCTTTATTGGCACGATGAAGATAAAGCTGTCCCAAAACGGGTCTGCCAACGGTGCCTTCTTTCCCAACCACGTGGCGATGGACGAACCGGTAATTAGGTACCGGACTGCCATTAAGGGGGATGTGGTGGTACCGGCGCTAACCATCGATTCAGCTGTGCTGTTCGATTCTGGACGGTCTGGTCTCAAACCGGGAGCGGCAGAGGAACTCCAGAAGGTTGCCGATTTCGTGCGCCTGTTTAAACCGACGAAGCTGGTCATAGAGGGGCACACCGACTCAGATGGCCCGCGAGAATACAATCAAAAGGTGTCAGAGGAACGTGCAGCGCTCATACGCGATGCGTTAATCCAGAGCTTCGAGTTTATAACCCAAGGAATGGTAGAATCGATGGGTTACGGCGAGGATCGTCCTAGGGTTGGTAACACCACTCCGGAAAACAAAGCTTTGAACCGGCGGGTAGGTATCATTATCTGGGATTGAATAACGACGAAAGTAAGGCAATGATGTGCAGATTGGTGAGTAACGAGATATTACAAGATTACCTAGGCAAAAAAATCCGGCCATTTACCCGCCTTGAGCGGCTTGAAACAAATCGGCGAAAATAAAGAAGTCTTCGAAGCTGATGCGTCCGTCCTTGTCTAGGTCGAATATCGGGTTCCAATCGGGGTGAACCAACGTTAGTCCGAGGGCGTCGGCTAGCAGGAAGAAATCGTCAAAATCTATGCCGCTGTCACCACTGAAATCACCGACGAGAGGAGGTTCAATCGATGCCCGAACTTCTGCCACGGCTGCTGCTCCTTGGGCATCCTCCACGCGGAAGGTGATCGTTACGGCTCCCCAATCCTGTTCTGCTGTTATTGAGGCGATCCGCGCGCCGTTGATCTTGACCTGCACCATCCCTTTGGGGGAGACCAAACTGAACCAGCTCAGGTTTGCGAACGGCCCGTCGTCCGCAACGAATTGATCCAAGATTAGCTCAGTTATCACCCCCGGCTGCAATGTCAAGGGCGGAATCTTGTGAATCGTAGGTGCCCTGTTCTTGATGATCATGCTGTCGGGTTGGCTTCCGGTAGTGTCCGGGGGAGAGGAGTCCTGCGCAGCGCGTACGGTCACCAGGAGGGTGTCGGTTGCAGAGGCGTTTTGAGCATCAGCCACCGTTAAAACCACGTTAGCGTCACCGACGAATTCTGGTTTAGCATTGATGACCGCGGTCCGCAATTGACCTAAAATGGTGACCTGAACGCCAACGTCGGTTAGCGCTGACCAAGTCAGGTTTCCAAGGTCCTCGTCGTCCCTCACGAAAGCGTCCAACGACAGTTGCACAGAAGCGCCAGAATCGAGAAACAGGTCGGGAAACGAGGAAATCACCGGAGCTGGATTCAGTACAGTTACCAACGTCGTGTCGGTTGTGGACTGGCCATCTCCCGTGCCGCCGGTAAAAATAATGGCCGCGGTTCCTTTGAAGTTGTCGACCGCGTTTACTGTAGCTATGCGGGTATTGGTATTGATTTCTACGTGGAACGTCGGGGCGGAGGCGACATCAATGGTTGCGACATCGGACCGCAGGTAAGGGGCCAGCGGAATCGCTAGAATCTTTCCCGCCTCTATCTCAAAATCAGGTATCCCGCCTATGATTGCGGGAGGGACAAACAAAGTCACTTGCACCGTTGTGGTGTCAGCTAGATTGGTAGGATCCGAGGCGACAAGCTGCAAAAGTTCGGTCACAGAGCTATCTGTCCGCGCCCACAGGTCAAGTTGGCCGCCAAGCACCATAGAACCCACGAACATACCCCCAGAAACTTGCCAAGATAGAGAATCGAATGCGCTATCCGGGTCAGTGACAAAAGAAGTCAGGTCGATCCGTACAGTGTCACCGACAGAAACGACGGTGTCGGGCAATGCTTGCAGAACCGGAGATTGGTTGACCTTAATCACTTGCACCGTCGTCGTATCGGAGACGGAAAGCTCCTGATCGACTACAGTGAATACCACCGATTGCATGCCAACTGAGCCGGCAGTTGGAATTAAAAGCGCAGTTCCGTCCGCATCTATCGAGATGTTGAGATTCGCGTGTGGAGCTGCCTGCCATTTAAGCGCGTCGAATGAGTCGATGTCGGAAGTGTAGCTGCGCAGATTGAGACTGAGCGTATCGGTCTGCAAAAGCGAAGTATCGGCGACGGCAAAAACCGGAGAATCGTTCACCGATTGGACGACTATCTGGACGGTGTCTCTGGTAGATACTCCGAACAGATCCCGGACATACAGATCGAGGAAGAATACGCCTGATGAATCGGCCGGCGCCCACGCTAAAAAAATAGCAGAGGTACTGTCGTAGTGCGTTTGTAGGCCGGAGCTGGGGATTATGGTGACCTCCAGTTGATCGAAGTTGTCGTCTACGTCGGTAGCAACATCCTGGAGGTTAAACGACAAGGTGTCGTCTTCCGCAACAGTGATCGAATCGGCCATGTTTACGACAGGGGCGTCGTTCACCGGGAACACTTCGATGATACCGGTATCCATGCCCTGCGCGCCGAAGGAATCGGTGGCGATGAGGGTCAGGGTGTCGGTCCCGAAGTAGTTGAGTGCCGGCCGAATCTGGATCTGACCGGCCTTCACTGTCGCCAGGATGTTGTCGCTCAAGAAGGTGAAGGTAAGTTCGGCATCGTCTGGGTCAGTCACAATGGAAGCGATCTGGAAGATGACTCCTACGGGGTCGTCTTCAGTCATCTGTAGATTTGGCAAGTCTACGATCGGTACGTCGTTGACGACGTTGGCAATGAGGTCGTTAGAAACCACCGTCGCTAGGTCGCCCTCGGCGCCTACCGTCTGATCATCGGCACTCAAATTGAACTTTTCGTCGTCGACCGTTGTCGTATATGTCAGGTTCGAGAAGGTCGCTATACCTTTGGTGGCTAACGCGGTGTTGTTTATCAGCGTTCCTGTGTTTGAGGTGTTCACGGTTACGGTGTCCGAAAAGTCGGTGTCTACGAAACCGCTGACGCTGTCGATCGCCACTACGACCGGTTGAGTGGTTAGCGGAAATCCAGAGATCGATCCGGCTGGTTGGGTCGAGAAGCGCAGCTTGTTGGCGATGATGTCTACCAACACTCTGTTGGAATCGCTGGCGGCAACGCCGAAGCCACGTCCCCCCTTGGATGTTGCCAGATCTCCGGTATCGAACCCCACCTTGAATCCGTGCCCTTCGATGGCTGCAGTGTCGAGCAAAACGGTGGCTATATACTGCCGTTCGATGCCCGCTCCTGGATTGGAGACAGCGTTTGCTGCAAGTGTCGTCTTCGATCCCAGATTAAGCTGCGATGAGTTCAGAACTCCGAGCAGAAGATCGTCGGGACCGAAGGTGGAATCGGCGCTCTCGTAGAGCCGCAATTCAACGATATCTGAGGTCGACAAACCCGTGGGCGAATCGAGATCCGAAACTGTGACACGCAAGGCGCTGACGATTGTATTTCCGTCGCCGGTGAGACGCACCCTTAGAATCTGGACTTCGCTACCTGGGGAAATGCGGTTGGCCCCGACGAGCCCGGCCGCATCTACGGGCACGATCTTCCGGATAAGGTGGTTGCCGCTGTCTGCCAAGTAGATGTTGCCCGACGGGTCGCGGGCCACAAACGATGGACTAGCGATGCTAGCGTGTGTGGACGGACCGTTGTCGCCGGAAAATCCAAAGGTGCCATTCCCCATGATGGTGGTGATATTGCCCCGCGGATTCACTCGTCTAACTCGTTGATTGAACTGGTCGACGATCAGCATGGTGCCCAGGGAGTCCACGGTGGTCGCTTTGGGAAAGGCGAGTTGCGCATTGGTCGGAATGTCGCCGTCGCCCGAGTATCCTGGTTTTCCGGTTCCTGCCACCGTTGATATAAGCGTGTCTGCGGCGCTCACTTTGCGAATACGATGATTGCCGGTGTCAGCGATGTAGAGGTCTCTATTGGGGCCTACAAAAACGCTCGCGGGGGAGTGCAGTTTGGCTTTTGTGGCGGTGGAATCATCGCCGAAGAAACCAAAAGTACCATCACCTGCGATGGTGGTAATGATGTTGGAGTTGTTGATACGCCGGATGCGATGGTTGCCTGTATCGGCTATAAAAATCACTCCAGAATCAACAAATACGCCAGCTGGTGCATTTAGCTGAGCAAGGGTGGCGGTGCTGCCGTCGCCGAAGAAGCCTTTTGTTTCGGGGATTCCGGCGATAGTGCTGATGCCGCCAGTGGCGCTGATACGTCGAACACAGTGATTGCCGGTATCGGCGACATATATCAAACCTGTGGAGTCGACAAAAATAGCGGCCGGAGAATTCAGTTTAGCATTGGTGGCCGTGCTGTCGTCGCCCGAAAAACCCTGAGTGCCAGTGCCGGCGATCGTCGTGATGGTGTTACCAGTTGCGTTGATGCGCCTGATGACATGGTTGCCGGTATCGGCTATGTAGATAACACCGTTGGTGTCGGCGAAGACGCCAGCCGGACTGTTCAGAGTAGCCGAACCCGGAGCCCCGTTATCACCGGAATACCCTTGGGACCCGGTTCCGGCGAACGTGGTAATCGTCTGGGCGGGCGCCGAGGTGTGCAAGAGAATGAGCGCTGAAGCGAGACCAATAACACGTCTTATATAGCAGTATAAAATATTGAAAAACAACATGTTAAGCCTATTTATAAAGCTGGACACTAACCCGTTCTAAATTAAAGGTATTTCCCTGTAGAGCGATATACCTTTGTAGGAGGCACTGTACTATATATCGGGTACTACCGTGAAAACATGAAAATCTGGAAAGCAACACTTGCGGTTTCCTTAATGGCTCTTTGGCCATCGGCTGGCGGGGGGCAAACTATATCGTTTTCGCCGGCTGTTTTGGCCACAGTTCCGAAAGGCGCGACCGCTTCCAATCCGTTCTGGCAACACCTGGTCATCTCGTTAAGCCGCAACCCCTCAGCGGGGAATAGCATTACCATCAATCTCCCCAGCGGCGTCACCGTCGCCGACGTGAATGGGAATGGTAGCTTAGAGGACGAGATCTCCATCGATAACGAACCGGGGACCGATACCGGCTACAGCAAGGCAATCGGAACCACCGCCAGCCAGATCGTTCTTCAGAACACGACTGGCGGCAACATCGGGCGCGTTCATGTCCAGTTTCCTATCGCGACGCCGACAGCTCTTAGCTTGAGTGTAGTGCCGTACGGCCAGATCAATTTCTCGAATTCCAGAGAGCTGGACATCCCGGCCGCCTCCATAAGTCTGAAACTAGTGGGTGGAGACAGCTTAAGGGTGGCTACGCTCAGCCGCGAGTTCATCGAAGGTGCAGCCGATACCACGAGCAATTCTCAGGGTGACGCCTATCCGAATCCTGCTGCCGCTGTATTCAACACCGGTCTTCCCGACTTGGTAAGCGACAAGCTGGGCACCAAGTCCAGCTCCGCTTTCGCCAACGCAGGCGGGATGTTCGGTGATAGGACCGACACCAACGACGTCGTGTATTCGTTCTGGTTTTCGACTCGCGATTCCCTGGCAGCAGTGGATACGACCAACGCGCAACGTGCGGTGGACACTGAGACCTCCATGCCGGCCCGGGCAACCGAGGGCAGCACCGCCGACTTTTCCTTCGATATGTCGACGCTGAATGATACGACCTACTACTTTTACACTACATCCAATCTCACTGGAAATTTCCCACTGAGCAGGAGTAGAGGTATCGCGGTTCAGCACCTTCCTGTGGTAATCTCTGTGGGGACCTTCCAAAGCAACAACTCCGACTATCTCGATTCGGGTCTGTTGCTGAATTTCGATACAGGGGCGCGAGATCTCTCATCCAATGCGCGAGACAACGTGGACATACCGTTCACCGTGATAGACTTCGACGATTCTGCCTCGGTGAGGCTGTTTTATGCTACTGCGGATACCCTGGACACGACTTTCGTTCAAACCTCGGGCACCTATCCGAACAGGACCCTTTCTGGACTCACCAATGCCACCGATATCGACAGTACGGCGGGTTTGGTGGAAGGGGCCGATTCATTGTTGAACTGGAAGATCGTGACCAACGATTCCACGTTCGTCGTCCTTGGAGAGTATTACATCTATGCGGTTACTACAGATGGCAAGAACGTCGGCATTGGCCGTACGTCTCAAACTTATCGAGTACGGCATTCACCCTTCATAGCCATAGATTCCAGACAAGATACAGTCCTCAATACTGGTGGTGTGATGCCGCAGCGTTATTACACCATAACTTGGAACGGGGACAGGGGAGCGGGAGGGGATATTGCCCTGACCGACAGCGCCACTATCAATCTTTACTACAGCGACAGCGCCTCCATTTCGGGTTTGGAAGGGGTGGCTGCTTTGCAGGCCGCTGCCGCCGACTCCACGCAAGACACGCATTTAATAGTGGCCAACCTTGCTGAGCAGGATGACGCTCGCAACGACAACCAGTACGTTTGGGACCTGTGGACGTTCAAGAACGGTGATGATCGCGGTGTCCCGGTCGAGGAGAGACCTTACTACCTGTATAGTGTGATCACTGCCGATACCACTTCGCGGATCACGCGTTGGAATGATGCCGCCGGCCAGGCACGTTCCATCACCTTCCGGCACGACCCCCACCTGCGCATATCCGCGCCACTAGAGACGATAACGGTAGATGGACGTCGAAGCTTTCAGATATCCTGGATGGCCTCGGATGTGGATCATAACGCCAGCTTGTGGGTCATTCTGACCTCGAAGAGTTCTGGACAGGCGTTGGGTCCTAAAACCACTTACGGTAGCCTAACCGACGATGGGCAAACCGACTGGTTGGCTAATTCCACCGACGGTAGCTGGGCCAATGTGCAAACACTCAGCGAAGATCAGGCAACTGGATTCGCGGTCCGACCGGCGCGTTTGCAGTTAGATTTGTCAGGCAATGCCAATCCGATTACCAATGGTGATTACTACGTCTATGTGGTCATCGATCCGACGGCGGCCACCACGCCACCGACTACCAGCATAGCCGTTAGGACACAGGGGCAAGTTAGAGTCGAAGGGCTGGGTACAAGCGGAGCAATAGGACTCGATGCTCCCACTATGGAGCTATTGCCCGGATCCAGAACCGTGGAAGCAAACGGCGACACCACGACCCTCTTCTTGCGTCCCAACAGCAATGCAGTTAGCGTCGATCTCGTCTCTGTTTTTCTGAGTCTCGACACCCTTTTCTTCAGCGTGGTGGATCAGAACACAACCAAGGGAGGCGTGCAGCCGTTCGCGTTGAGTTCTGAGGTCAACGGTCTGACGTTGATCGATACCTTGAAAGCTGGTATCGACAGCACCTCCTCGGGCCGGTGGTTGCTGGATCTCGTCTATTTCGAACAGGCGGGTACAACGGCGCTCGACGGAGATTCCACGCTAGCGACAGTCCAGGTAGTGACGAAAGATACCGTTGGGACGACCGAAATTCGCATTGACCACCTTGGTACAAGAAAAACGGCCTTCTATCGCGAAGGAAACGCCGTTTCGCTGGTAGCGCCAAAGATAGGTAGTACCTACGAGCTCAAACGCAGGGGCTCTATTTCTGGACAGGTCTTGCTCCAGGGGCGGACAGATCAACGAGACACAGTCACGTTCTTCCTGCGCGACCAAAATAGTTTTGTCGCCATAGAAGATTCTTTGTTCAGAGTTGCCAACGATGCCGACTCGACGGCAACGGGAATTCAGAATTCCACCGATTTTCTGGGCTATTTCACTCTGACAAATGTTCCCACCGGGCGTTATCACCTCGTGGCTCACGTGGACGGATTCCTGGACGGTCAGTTTCCTGAACTCATTGTCAACCTAGGGGATCAACGTACTGGCGTTGATGTCACCGTGCTATCTGATGGCATAACCGATCCAGGATTCCTACTCAGCGGAGACGTGACTGGATATGTCGACACTTCCGGTGCGAGCGTACCGGACAACGAGATCGATCAACTCGACGTGGACTTCGTAGTGAGCTTCTTCGGTCAAACGGTGAATGCCAGCCACGCCGGTCGCTTGGCGGACCTCGACGCCGACAGTCTGGTATGGGTTTCTGATCTGAACTTGGTGGCCTCCAATTTCAATCGCAATGGGGTCGATCCGGTCTACAAAACCCAATCGACTACGGCAGTAGGGAGCCTGGGAATCACCCAACGCCTCGAATCGGACCGGGTCATTGCTGAGATCGGGGCCCGGCATTTCTCCGCGATCCGTGCATTCGGGTTCGATCTGCATTATGACACCAGTGCGTGGAAGATAGAAGCGGTCAAACTCGGCGAGATCTACAGGTCGCGTCCCATGGTTCTGGCGATGAATAACCTGGACGGTAGACTAGAGGTCGGTGTCGCCCTGCTGGGTTCGCAACCCGGTTTGTACGGAGAAGGAAGTCTACTTATAGTAGAGTTTTCTGCTCTCGGTGCAGAGATTACGGCTTCTCCGCTAATCATTCGTAGAGCAGAGCTGATCGGTGAGAACATGCAGTCCACATTGCTTCAGGAGAGCTCGGTCCTGCCGACGAGTTTTCGACTATTCCCCAACTTTCCAAATCCGTTCAACCCAGAAACTCAGATTAGTGTTTCGGTCCCGGCCCCTGCACACGTATTGCTCGAAGTGTACGATGCGGCGGGCCAACTTGTGGACGTCCTTGAAAAAGAGCGGCGGAGATCGGGGATCTACCGTTACGTGTGGGACGGCAAAGATCTTTCCGGACGCCATGTGGCATCGGGGGTTTATTTCGCGCGTGTGCGTAGTGGCGAATTCGAAGCCACCAACAAGATGCTACTTCTCCGATAGTTGAAGGTCAGATGTGTCGCTCGTTGTCGAAAGAGTGGTACGTGTGCTGCCCAGTGAGATATGTGGCAGTACTCATATTTTTCGCGTGCGCCTTAATTTCTGTGGCTGTGGCGCAACCTGCCCGCCTTTCTCTGCGCCTGGCTTCGCACGACGATTTGGTGACGATCGGCGACACCCTCAACATCGAGGTTCTTGTGGACCCCCGTGGCGCCACAGTAACTTCTGTCAGCGCGTACCTCTCTTTCGATGATGAGGTCTTTACGCTGCTGCCAGAGCTTCAGCTGGGGGACGGAATTGTGTTGCCGTTCCGGTCTGGCCTTTTCATGAACGGACAGGTATACACAAACTCTACGGCGGGGGATGTCGTAGGGGATGCCCGACGCAATGGACTGGATGGTTTCCAGGTCGACTACGTTGCTGTCAGTAACTCGGATCCTTTGGGAGGACGTTTTGTATCCGTTCACCCTGGGGTACTGGCTAGTTTTCGCGTGATGCTGACCGATTACCCGGCAAGTAGGAAAGCCCGCATCAAACTTGACAATTATGGGCGCCGGCGGTCCATCTACACCGACGCTGCGAATCCGGGCGTGGCGGTGAATTTTCAATCTCCATTATCCCCCTTGCTGATTGCTGTTGAGGGAGATGCTGTTTCTTTAACTCCTATTTCCCAAATCAGCGATTCAGTCTTGGCGACTTCAGCGGTGTTCCTTTTGAACGATGGCTTGACCCTTACTATGGTGGAGGATGGAGGAAAACTCTATCTGCCACTGCGGAATGTCATAGCAGAAGGTGTTTCGCTCGACGGTGCGGAGTGGAGTGTACGGGTCGGGGAAGGACTGAAGACAGATCTGATGTCAGGAGACCTTATCGTGACATTCCCACCCGACTGGCATGGCGACGCCGTGCTCGATTTGCAGGTCACAGATCGATACGGGCGCAGTGACGAAACATCGATTGCCCTTCGTGTGACGCCGGTCAATGACGCACCGCTCGTGAAGGGAGTAGAACGCGTAAGGGTACCTGTGGGTGGATCGATCCGTGGGCCAGCCTTAGCCGATTTCGTCATCGACGTGGACGACGCAGCCGAGCAGCTTTCGTTGATCGTCGAAGCCAGAGGAACCGTTGAAGTCGAATTGCGAAAGGGATATCTGTGGTTTTTCGGGGTAGGAGTGGGATTGGGTGAGATCGGGATTACCGTTGTCGATGCCTCGGGTGAACGAGCCGACGGAACCATCGAAGTGGAAGTTGTCAATCTGACTGGCGCCCCCGAAATCCGTCCACTACCGGAAATTGAGCTTGAACGGGGCACGGTGGCAGAGATACGATTGAACGATTTCGTCGTCGACAATGACACGCCGGCGGATCTCCTGCGTTGGTCTGCCACTGCGCGTGGTACGATTACGGCTGAGTTGATCAAAAAAGAAGACGTTTCGGTACTGCGCCTGGTTGGCGTGATCGCCGGCACGGGTCAAGTCGCGCTTCAGGTAACCGATACAGGAGGTAATTCCTCCACAGGTTCACTGGAGGTGGTCGTGACCGCCCCCAAGACCGTCTCTATCGACAGCACGTTGGTTCACGAATTGTCGTCCAATGGGCTTGGCGAAGCGCCATTGGTTTACCCCAATCCGTTCAACAGTCAAACGGCAATTAGATATGAATTGGAAGACGATACCCAAGTGCGACTGGTGATATACGATCTGCAGGGGCGGCCAGTGCGCACCTTGATCGACCATCGTCAAGCCGCTGGGGCAAAGACGATCATCTGGGATGGCCGCGGAGACAAGGGCGGAGATCTTCCCAGTGGCACCTATTTCTACAGAATGGGGACCGAACGGAACCGTTGGTCCGGAAAGATGACGCTGGTACGTTGACAATCAGGCGGGGCAAATACTGGGATAGGCGTTCAGGCATTGCCAAGGTTCACGCAATTGTGTGGATGCTGGCGTTTGTTCTTTACGGTGCAACATCAAAACCCTCCGAGGCCAAAATTGTCTCGGAGGCTGATCTTGCTGGTGTCTTGCCGGCCATCCGCTTCGCCTTGACTGTCCCCGGAGATCTGCGTGTGACGATCTGGAACGCCCTCGAAAACCTCGAAAC
>CAYNZV010000006.1:36645-79497 GCA_964401715.1 uncultured Gemmatimonadaceae bacterium
CTCTGTCGTTCAATGAGATCTCCGATTTGGAATCTTTGTCCGAGTTGTTGAACCTCAAGACCTTGTCGCTCGACAATAATCAGATCGTGGGTATATCACCGCTGTTGTCAAACACGGGATTGAGGCATTTCGACATTGTTAGTTTGCTTTCGAATCCCCTCCACGAAGAAGCCCTATCGGAACAGGTCACCGCGCTGCGAAGTATAGGCGTGTAAGTAAAGTTGTAGAGCCCATTCCTTACTCACCCTTGGCCCCAATTCCATTTACCCTCCGAAAAACAAGGAGCTATCCCGACCATTATGTGGAACGCCGTTTGCTCACATCGGCTTGAGTTCTCCAGTCTACAGTTGCAGGAGGATTGCTACGAAAGGAATCTTCTGCGTTCGACTGGGCTACCCCGGTTTGCACCAGGCGGCCGTGATTCGTTTGCGCAGGAACCGAGTCCTGGAAATTGTTTCCCATAGAAGGGGATAACTTTGCGTCGGTTAGACTCGAAATCAGATGGCAATATCTCTCTTTAGATTACTTCTGGTGCTGTTGATCCTGGTGTGTTGCGTTTTCCCGATAAGCCAGGTGAACGCTCAGAGTGCGGAGGTCGTCCCCGAGGGTCTGCGTAGATTGCCGATCGGCGATCTTGGCGTTGGACTCTACTGGCAGCAGGTTCGCGTTCGATTCGGTGCCGCGGACGCGGCAAGCGACTCGACGATCCGATTGGTGATGCCGCATAACGTCGAGATTCGTGATACCGACGGTGATGCCGACCTTACCGACGAGATCCGTCTGGTCTATGACCCCAGCAGTATCGAGCAACCCGGATTTTTCGTCTCCCAAGCTACCGTCGCCGAGATGATCGTTATCGGCAGTAGCCAGAAAACTGCTGCAAACGGCGAGCTCTACATCCAGTTTCCGATTCATTTTGGTGCCACAACGGAGGTCGGGGAGCTAACCTACGGCGCGGTGCTCTTCGACGACCCAACAGAGACAGATCTGGTCCCCGGACCCATGTTGACCATTATCGATCCGGATGATTTCGCAGATCTGGCCTCCACCAATCTCGTTGGCTTTGGCAGTTTTTTCGCGCCGGGAGCGGATACCAGCACCAGTGCTCTCGGCACACTTCATCCCGATCTCGCAGGGGTGGTGGCAACCGGTCTACCTGACATGGTGTTTGACAACGGTACTGGCAACGCCAACAACCTGTTGGGTTTTGGAGATGGGGATGACTCCAACGATGTCGAGTATCGGTTCTTCTTTTCGACCAGTGCCAACCTTGTGGCAGTTACCGATAGCATGGTTGTCGAGGCGCTGCTTGAAGACGGTACGGCTTACTTGGAGAATGAAGGCGAGGGACGGGCTGTGCGCTTCCTGACCCGCGATCTTCCGATCGGGACGCACTACCTTTACGTGACTTCCTCAATCACCGGATCTGTTCCTTTGGGTCGAAGTCGTGGCCTCACGGTCCGACACGAACCGCAGGTGGACCTGATTGGACCGGATGTAAGCGATATAACTCTGGACTCCGGGGGGTTGTTGGATCTGACGGGTAATCCCACCGGTACTGGCACGAGTGCAGGAAACCTGAATTTCGCAGTCACCGATCACGATGACACTTCGGAAGTTTTTCTGTTTTACAGCTCAGATCCAGACCTGGGCGCCGATGGCGTCCAAGGTGGCCCGGCCAACATCTCAGGTTTGAAAGGAGCCGAGCCCATCGTCGTAGCTCAGGGGATCCGGCAAAAAGAAGGTTTGGTGCAGTGGGACGTTGTCGATCCTGTTTTGGTGGCTGCGGGCGACTATTACATCTACGCGGTCACCACCGATGCCAGTCAGTTTCAGGTAGGACGTAGCAGCAAGAAAGTGGCGGTACGCCACTCTCCGTTCCTCCGCCTCGATGTGCTGAACGATCAGGTGCTATCCGGTGCCGATACCATCGTTACAGGGGGACTTCATCCTCAGCAATTCGTCTCTATAACTTGGGGGCGCAGCGGGCGGGACGGCGATCGCGATGTTGACGATAACGCTCAGATATCGCTCTACTACAGCACCTTGCCCGCTACGGCCAATCGAAATGCGGTCGATAGTCTGGTCGTTCCAGGAGGGGCGGAGGCACTTCGTGTGCACTTGGGAACAACGGTGCACCAAATTGCGCAAGGAGTAATGGAAAATCCCGACCTACGCACCGACAATATGTTCGTGTGGGATGTCTGGAGCACCGTTGACGAAATGCCGCCTCGCGTTGCGGAGACGTACTACGTCTATGGGATTATCGACGACGGCACCTCTACCCTCTTGGTGCAGCTCAATGGAGGAAGGCTCAACGACGCGGGTTCGAGATTGCGCTTCGAACACCCACCCAGTCTCAGAATGTTGCACCCCATTGCCGACATTGAAATTGATGCAAGTAGGAGCGCTCGGGTCTCTTGGGAAGATATGGATGTGGATGACAATGCCCGCATCCGGGTGATTTTGAGCCAGGAGGATTACGGGCAAGTAGCGGATTATGCCTCCATTTTGAACGGTACCGCGTTCGTGATTAACTCGGAGGATGGGACCGCAACTGCGGACACCGCCGCAGCCGATCTACATGAAGATGTAGAAGAGGACTTTTTTGATGTCGGTGTAAAGCACATCGCCGACATCTCTCTTGATACTAGTTATTTCGCTTATGTGGCCATTACTGAAACGGGAAGTTTCGACAGTTCTACCCTGGCGTGCCGATCCCAAGGAAAGATAGGCATACGCAGCGCCTCGCCCGATGAGGTCGTCGATTCCGTATTCCAGCTGTTACCCGGCGTGTTCACTTTGGGGAACAATAGCATGTCGCAAACTTTCGAAATTCGAGTGAATGCCGGCGGCCAGGCGGTTGACTTGGTGCAGCTACGTCTGAGTCTCGACGGTAACTTGTTCGAGGCTTCGGACTCCGGCGATGTAGAGGGTATACAACCGTTCCAGGTGGCCCCAGGGTTCTCCGATGCACGAGTATTCGTTAACGAAGGGACGATGGGCGAGGACGGAAAACTGTTGTTGGACTTCACGTATTTTGATCCGATTTCGCCACAGATCGAAGGGCTCGACGGTGAGACGACCGTTGCAACATTCCAGCTCGTATCTCGCGAGGAGGTAGGGCCTATTTCTCTGCAATTGGATGCAGATCCGCTCACTGGGCGCGTTTCAGTACTGGAAAACGATCGGGTGCAGGTTGTCACGCCGGTAGCTCGAGAGATCGCCCAAGGATTGTTGGTCTCTTCGGGCGGTGTCTTGCGTGGAAGAGTAGCGTTGGAAGGGCGTGCGGACCAAACTGCTCTTGCGGACGTTGCCCTGCGCGAAGTGGGTAGCTACCTGTCCATCGAAAACGATCAGTTGGCCGAGAACGATGTGGATCCGGAACGGCAAGGGATACAGCTGCCGTTGCAAGCGGACGGGAGTTTTGAGCTGCTGCAGGTTCCTGCAGGCCGGTTCGACCTCAATCTTCACGTCGACGGTTTTCTAGATGGCTGGGTTCCCAACCTGAGGCTGGCGCCGGGTCAGGAACTAGACGACTTGCGTCCTTCGTCATATGGGATGCCCACGGACAGCCTCATGTTGGGAGGTGACGTAGCCGGATATTTCGACGTCGATGGGATCAGCAAACCGGACAACGAGATTACCCTCAGCGATTGGGATTTTGTTGCGTCGCTCTACAAAAGGGAGATTGCTCCAGAGGCGGACAGTATGCGCGCCGACATTAATGCCAACGGCACGGTGGATATCAACGATCTGACCATGATCGGAAAGAATTTCCGCAAACGAGGACCCCGCCCTGTCTACAAGCGGGCCTCAAATTTACCGGCCATAGTTAGACTGGATAGGCTGAGCCCGGGCAAGGCACATACAACCGGCGACCATGTCGACTGGGAAGTGCAGGCCAATGGTTTTGCGGGAATCCAGGCGCTGGAAATTGAGTTGGCATTCGATCCCACGCACTGGGAGCCGCAACTGCTGACGCCGCGATGGGTAGGCAGCGATATCCTTGCTACCACCAGATCTACAAGTGATCGCTTTCACGTGGCACTGGTGGTAAAAGGGCGCACATCGTCCATGCAGCTGGAGGGATCGATCCTTGCTGTTCGCCTGCTGAGACTTAACGAGGAGGCCAGGGATCCAACTATCCGGAGCGTGGTGGCGCTCGATCAACAATACCAGTCAATCCCAGTCGAAAATCGGTCACAAACCGAGACCTCATTGCCGGCGCACTTCTCGCTGGATCAGAATTACCCAAATCCGTTCAACCCCGAAACGACCATTGCCTTTTCGGTTGGACCCGAACATCAGGGAGACATCGTGAAGTTGGAGATCTTCGACATCTTGGGTCAACGGGTCAACGTGGTCTGGAAAGGGGCCTTGGAGTCGGGCACATACAAGATGAAATGGGATGGTCGTGATCGCTCGGGTCGTGAGGTTGGCAGCGGCGTATATCTTTACCGCTTGCAGCGTGGTCGCGAACAGTTGATTAAACGAATGGTGTTGGTGCGGTGAAACGTATATCAACATATGTGTCTGTGTTGATGATGGTGGGATCCCTTCATGCTGCTACCATCGAGGTGCGTCAGCAAGGGGGAGACGCCCCATTACAGGCGGAAATCGGCTCCCAAATCAACATGGAGGTCGTGATCGATACAGAAGGAGAAGAAGTTACCGGATACAGCTTCTTTCTCTCCTTTCCCACTGCGGATTTGCGGCCGGTGCTTGCCAATACCAAGAAACCGTTCGACGATGTGTCATTTATGGAAGGCATAGTCTTCGACAACGACGTCGAGAAAATCGGTGATGAAACGATCTTGAGCTTCACCAAGGCCGCGATGGCAACAGGCGATAAGCGCCTAACCGTCATCGGCGAAGTTGTGGTAGCGCGCTTTCAAGTAGAGGTGACCCGTCGACCGCTGGGTGATGTGATCGACATTGTGGTCGAAGAAAGGGGCCACGACCATTCGAGCCACTACGTAAGTACCTCTATGCCGGGTACTGAACAGAGATTCGCAATGCCATTGGGACGCGCCCAAGTACAGGTGTTCGGGTTTCGCATATTGTCATTACCGGATTTGAGACTGATCGAGGGTGAAACGCTCACCGTCTTTGACCTAGACGATTTCGTCGACCAACCTGGGGCTCAAGTTATCTGGATCAGTTCTGTTCTCAGCGAAATCCCTACGGTCATCGACGCCGAGACGAACCAGGTTACCATGACTCCGCGACCCGGTTTTACCGGTCGACGGGGAATGGTCTTCACGGCGCACGAGGCCGGAGATGAACTGACAGCAGCCGACACCATAGGCATCGACGTCTTTGCGCGTCCGAAGATCACGAGCTTCCGGGATTCAGTCGTGTTCGCTGAGGACACCAGCAACCAGGAACTGGATCTCGACGGATTTGTGGATGATCTGGATGATGCCGACAAGGATTTGCGTTGGGAAGCCGTCGGCGGTGACAACGTCCAGGTAACGATCAATGAAAGCAGGGGCGTCTTCTTCACCGCAAGTCCTGATTTCTTCGGCAGCGAGAAGGTCATCTTCAAGGTTACCGATTCCGAGAATCTCGAGGCCGTCGATTCACTCATAGTGGTGGTGACGCCGGTAAACGATCCGCCAGACACACTGAAAGTGCCCCCCGCCTATCCCGTAGTTGCCGGCGACGAATTGCGCATACCGCTGGCAGAACTCGCGTTCGATAGGGATGACGATTTCGACAACCTGACGTTCGAGTTTTCATCCGAGGATGGAGTACTTACTGAACGGGATGGAGACGATCTGGTCTTGAGAGGTGAAACAGCTGGACGGGCTGTGGTCACCTATACCGTCCGTGACAGCTCCGGTGCCGAAGCCGTAGGCCGGCAGGTGGTCGTGGTGCTGGCCCCCGGTGAATCCGTGGAACCGGAGATCTCTTCGCTTCCAGAATTGCGATTCCGAGGGGGGCAAAGCGGCAGCCTTGATCTGGCACCATTCGTCCGTGATGACAGTCCAAATACCGACCTTGCGTGGAGCACCCTGCCCGATAGTGGCTTGGTAGCTTCGGTCAAGGATGGGGTGATACAGGTGAGCCACGCTCCGGGATTCTTCGGACCGGGAAACGTTCTTCTCACCGTGCAGGATCCAGAGCTAAATGAACGCTCTACGGTGTTGGCGGTTCAAGTCCTAAGGCCCGAAGACGATCTGGGTCCGCGTATCCACGCCCCTCCGGTCATCGGAATGACCACCAACGCCGAGACGAACCTCGAACTCGACGGTATCGTGTCCGACCCCGACCAGCAGGCGAACGCGTTGACGTGGACCTCCTTCGTATCTGAAGGACTACAGCACGTGTTCGATGAGGCCGCACGCAGTGTTAAAATCCGCTCCCGATCGGAGGCCCGAGTGGGAGCATTGACTCTCACTGTCAGCGATGGTCAACAGACCGACACGGCAGTGATACCCGTATTGGTTGTCTCGCCTGCCGCAAATCCGATCGTGCGTGAGATCCCCGCAGTATCGTTGGATACCCTACGGGCGGAGCACAGTCTAGATCTCGACCATTTTGTCGTCGACGACGAAGACAGTAATGCCGAGCTGTTCTGGGAAGTTCAAGCCGATCCAGGGATTGCTGCGAAAATCGATCCGGTCAGTCACCAGTTGTTGCTGCGGCGCGAGCCTACGGACGGGTTACAGCCGTCGGTGGCACAGGTGCTGCTAAGGGTTGTGGACACCTCCGGCCAGGCAACTTCGGTCGTATTGCAAGTGGGACTGCCGCCAACCTTCGGGCTAAACGATCTACCTGACATTGAAATTTTTGCTGGAGGCCAGGATACCAGCCTGGTGCTCAACCAACTGGTCGACGGCCAAGCTCAGGATATCAGATGGGAGGTGCAATCAGGGCACCTGGTGCAAGCAATGCTGTATGAGGGCACTAGCCGGCTGCGGTTAACCGCTCCGGACAAGACCTCCACAGGTAGCCAGACGTTGCTGGTAACCGGCACTGATCAGACTGGCCGCACACGCTCGGCCACGCTACGGGTAATCGTCAAAGGACGCGGACTCATACCGCAGATCCGGCCGTTCGACCGAATCGAGATCACCGAAGGAGAGGTCGATTCCCTCGATCTCGACGACTTTGTCGTCGATGACGACCCGGATTCCGTATTGATATGGTCGTTCAGTGGACCGACTACGTTGGCGGTGGCATTGGACTCCGTGAGCCATGTCGTCACCTTCGACGCGGCGAAAGGCGAGCCCGGGTTAGAGCAGCTACAATTCTTGGTACGCGATCCGTTGGGCAATGTTGCACTGGCGCCGCTGGAGATCGCCATTCTACGTGGCGGGCTGCCACCCGTGTTGCGTCCCTTCCCAAAGCTGTTGATTCCTGCCGGAGGGAGCGAAGAACAGTTGCCGCTCGATCTATACGTAGTCGATGAAGATACGCCGATCAGCGAGATCAATTGGAACGTACGTGCCGGTGCTGGCGTTGCCGCGCGACTCAACGGCAGTCTATTGGTGATTTCGGTGCCTGAGGGCAATTCAGGAGTCCGCTCCGTCGCGATTACCGCTACCGATCCGCAGGGCAACAGCGTTGTGGGGAACTTGCAGATCGCCATACAGGCCGATTCGTCTCCGCCTCAGTTCACGTTGCAGATAGGACGTCATCCGGTTTTTTCTGACTTCCTGGAGTTTGCGGTTAAGGCGAGCGAACTGCTTCGAGAAGACCCCCAGCTAATGGCAGATAAGGCCACTGTTCCGGTCGAACAGCAAGTGGAAGAAACCGAGTATCGCGGCACATTCTCGTTTCCATCACAGCAGGGCGAGCGCGTCGTCGAACTCAACCTTCAAGGTAATGACCGAGCCGGCAATCAGGGTGGTTTACAGCAGTTGATCGCGTTGCGCTGGATGGACAAGAGTGGAGGCCGTCTCAACAGTCCCGATCTCCAACTTTTGATGAATGTGGCAAATGCAGCCGCTGGACCGGGAAATCTGGCTATAGTATATCAGCTGCCCGAAAGCAAAGTCCCACCGGGCAGCGAAGGCCGTCCAGTTTACGCCGTCGATCTCAACGACGAACTGACGTTGAACCACCCCGTAAGTCTGAATTTCGTCGCTCCTCCACAAGTAGGGTTGGGAATACTGCGTTGGGACGAGGCTGAAAGAGCTTGGGAAGAGCTTCCTACTAAGGTTGATTCGGACACTGGAAGACTCTCAGTTGCGGTGGATAAACTAGGATTATTCCGTTTGGGGGCGGTCGGTCTTCAAAGCCGAACCATCCTTTCGGGCCCGAAGAATTTCCCCAATCCCTTCACGGAGAAGGACCGGTCGATGAAGGTCGTTTACAACGTAATCGAACCCGGGGAAGTGAAGCTGGAAGTCTTCAACCTGCTGGGCCAGCGCGTGCGCGTGTTAATAGACGAGCATCAGGACATTGGCGTTTGGAGCGCAGCTTGGGACGGCACAGACAAGAACGGCAATCGCCTAGCCAGCGGGATCTACCTCTATTCGCTACGGGCGAATGGCCGGCGAATGACGCGCACTCTGTTGTTGATACGCTGAGTACGGTGAAGTGACATGCAAGTTATGATACGACGGTTAATTGCAGCGTGCATCATCTCCCTTTTTGGAGCTGGATTTTCGGTAGCGGGAAAGAATAGCTGGACGCCGCTGGGCGAACTTACCAGTACGGTTAATGTGGTAAGCTATGTGCCCTCGCAGTCGGAGCGACTGTATGCCGGTGCCGCCGACGGAATCTATGTCAGTCTCAACAGCGGCCAAACGTGGACCAACGTCGGCGGGGCGACCATAACTAGCAGCGTGCTCAGCGTTGAGATCGATTCCGTTGACCCCCGGCGAGTGTATGCAGGGGTGAGCAACGGTGTGTACGTAAGTGCTGATGACGGTCAATCGTGGACCAAAGCTCCTGATTTGACATCGGGAGTCTTGTCCTTACGTACCGCCCGAGCTCGGAGCGCTTTGGTGTATGCGGGAACCTTCGGTCGTGGTGTGTTCGTGAGTTCCGATCGAGGTGCCACCTTTCAAGCGGGCGGATCGGAACTGCAGAGCGACATCGTATTCGCCCTTGAGACCACCCGCAACGACGAAAAGACAGTTTTTGCCGGAACCGCCAGAGGGCTGTTCGTAAGTCACGACGGCGCCCAGAGCTGGCAAATCCTCGGAGAAAACCTGGTAGGATTGAGTGTCCGCGAGATCTACATCTCCCAAATCGATTCCGAGCGTATGTACATAGGTACATTTACATCGGGGATCTATCGCAGTGATGACGGGGGTTTGAACTGGATGGCTGTCAATGATGGCCTGGATGTTCAGGCCATTCGCAGTTTGGCGGTGGATCCGAACGATGAGAGTCGGTTATACGTTGCCACGACTACGGGCGGATTTTACAGAACGGCACCTACAACGGAACGCTGGGAGTCGATCAACACTGGTTTGCCTAGGCTTGCCGCGCGCGATGTAACCGTTTTGCCGTCGGCTCCGGTGCGGATTCTCGGCACTGGGCCGGGGACGGGGGTGTGGGAAATTTCTTTTGCTCCTCAGCCTGCCTTGCAAGTAGCTCGGGCCCCGGTGGTCTATGGCGAAACCGCAGTCAGGGAGACGCGGGTGCGCACCATTGCGATGGTCAATGCCGGCGATACGGATTTACAGGTTTCCAGTTTTCATCTGGGTGGAGCCAGCGCTTTCTCCGTGCTTGATCCAGAAGCCCCCCTTACCATGATTGCGGGCGAAGCCACTGCGATCTGGGTGCAATTTTTCCCCCAGGTCGGAGGAGTACAGCGAGATACGTTGGAAATCCGATCAAACGATCCCAACGAAGCCGTAATTGCCATTCCGCTGCGTGGCACTGGTGTCAATGCCGAACTTTCTTCCGATTTTTCAACTCTGGTTTTCGGCACGGTGCCCATCGGTCAGTTTAAAGACATTACTATCGAACTGAGCAACACGGGCAGCGCCCCGCTCCAGTTGCAGAATGCGTTTTTCGAGAATTTGTCGTTCAGGGTCCTCGATTTCACCCCCCAGGTTCTTCAACCCAGTGAACGAATCATGCTTCCGGTCCGTTTTATTCCATTTTCTCCGGGAGGCATAAATTCCAAGCTCGTTATCCTGAATGATTCTGCAGTTCAGCCTCGGTTCGAGATTCAGGCTAATGGTCTAGCGATTGCGCCTGACTTGACGGTGCTACAGTCGCTGATCGACTTCGGCACGGTCGATGTCGGTTCCGGCAAACGACTCTCTCTGGCAATCTCCAACAGCGGCAATATGGAACTGGTCATCGATAACATCGAGCTCGACGGAGATGCCTATCGCATAGCCTCGGTCACGCCGCTCACACTGCAACCCGGAAAGCTCTTCGAGCTGGAAGTTACCTTTCTGCCGACCGTTGCGGGTGACTATCCCGGGTCTTTGACCATTGAAAGCGATGCACCCGGTCCTATGGGACGAAGGATTGTGAAACTATCCGGCGCTGGCGGTGCCCTGACACTAATCCCGCAAGAGCCCGTGTCGTTGGGGCCAGGGCCAGTGGCCATGATTGTTGACGACTGGAATTTAGATGGCTACGGCGACGTGGCGATTGCCGACAGTGCCTCTGGACGCATACGCGTATTGTTAGGCGATGGTTCCGGCGTGTTCCCGGAAAATCTACAGTCCATATATCCGAGTTTTGTCTCGGTTTACGAACCTTGGGATGAACCGGTTGCCATTGCCAGCGCTCCGATCCTCAGCAGCTCTCCTGATCTAATTGTGGCCGATCGATTGGCGCGTTCGATTTCGATCGTGCGCAACAATGGTCACGGCAGTTTCGATACGAGCCGCGAGGATATCTACATCGGGTACGCCGTTGCCGACGTTCACGCCGTGGATTTGGATGCCGACGGTGATATAGATCTGGCCGTCGCTGACGGAGAAAACCCTTCTGTAACTCTGTTGTTCAACAACGGCCGTGGTACTTTCAATGCAAGGAGTTCGCACGTCGTCGAAGCGACGCCGAGCGCCATAGCTGCGGGCAACTTGAACTCGGACGGACACAAAGACTTGGTGATAGCCAACACGGGAATGGGGACCGTTTCCGTGTTGCTTAGCAATCGTAATGGAGGTTTCCAAGGCCGTCGAGATTTCGCTGTCGGCACGCGGCCAGTGGCAATCCACTTGGCGGATTATGATGCCGACGGCGACAATGATATCCTAACGGCTAACAGCGGTTCGATGGATGTGACGATACTCGGTAACGACGGCGACGGTTCGTTTGATCTTGTTCGCCGCATTGGCCTCGGAATGCGACCGTTGGATCTCGCTGTCTCTGATTTGAGTGCCGACATCTTCAGCGATTTGATCGTTGCTGGGCACAGTTCGCCGCACGTCGCCTTTTTGGAGAACAATGCCAGTGGAGACTTTTTCGTCAAAGAGATCGAGATTACCGATCTGCCGTCACGTGGAGTCGCGATCGTAAATATCGACGTCGCCTCCGACACAGTCGGCACCAACGACATTCTTGTGCTTAGTGCGACAGACAAGAAACTACAGGTGTTCTTGAATACGGATACACGTCGGCAAGACCCGCCGCGTCCCCCGGAGGGCGTCGTGGCGCAGGATGTAGAGCGTGATCTGGGGCGCAGGATCGAGGTGCTCTGGCAAGCCCCCGAACTGGACGAACAGATCGGTCGCACCATCAGTTACGGCGTGTTCAGGGCAAAATCGGCCATGGGACCGTTTGTGGAGATCGGTAATGTTGCGACGGGAAATCGCCGGTTTGTAGACGTCGCGGCGACTCTGGGAGATACCTTCTATTACAACGTCAGAGCGAGGAACTCGCTGAACGGCTCAGCAGCGTCGGACACGGTGTCGGCTGCGTCTCTACCATCGCCTTTCTTTGAGCTGCAGCTGGTGAACGAGCCTCGTTTGAGTATTGGCGATACCCTGAAAGTTAGGGCGTTCATTACGCCCGCCGAACACCACATCGCCGGCCTCTCGTTTTATGCTACCTTCGAGGACAGTGCGCTCAATCTGGTGCAAGCAGATTCTATTTTCAGTGGCATCGTCCCTTTTCGACCGGATTCTGCCAGTCTGGGCAATTTCAAGCTGTTGGAAAACGGCTTGCAGCCTGGAAACAGCAGAAAGATCAACTTCTCCATCGCCAACCTCAAAATCCCTCCAGGTGTGGATCCGATACCATTGGGGGAGATCTGGTTTCGAACTACTAAAGATGCGGTGGCAAGCATCAGTATCGATGACGAGCCTACCCTGAACCGCCAGAGTGCCGTGGTCGAAGCGGTAACTGGAAGTTTTTTGCTGCCGTTTATTCCATCACGGGCTACCCAAGTATCCATCAGTGACTTTCAGGTTACCGGACAGGTCGCTTTGGAGGGACGAACAGCGCCGAATCTTGGGGAGCAGGTCAGTTTGTTCTTCTTGCGCCGTGATGGCAGTACGCTGCTTTCTCCGCTCAACGATGAGGACCGTCTGCAACCGGGGATACAGTACACCTTGAACGACAACGGCCGCTTCGAGTTGGTGCAGATTCCGAAGGACACCTATCGTGTGTTCCTTAAACCACCGAGTCATCTGCAGGGACAGGTAACCACGGACTCCGTTGTTGTTGGCGATTCACTCAAAAAACACTTGACATTCAAATGGTCTTCACCGGTCTCTGCGGATTCATCCAACACGCTGCTAGCTGGGGATGCTACCGACGACAATTTGATCAACATGGCCGACTTCGGGCTCTGGGTCCGCCACTTCGGCACGAGCTCCGTGGAAAAAGCGGTCTGGTCCCAAGCCAAGGGAGCTGACTTCAATCAGGACAACCGGGTAAACAACGATGACTTCTTCCTGTTCGCACAAAACTTCGGACGCATAGGAGTGCAATTGCCTATCGTAGTCCAGAAGAAAACACGGTCGCGCGGCAATGCTTTCCTGGACGTCGACAACAGGACAGTGCGGGTAACTGACCTCGGTCCGATTGTCGGCTACGCGTTGCGGTTGTCCTCTGGGGTTCGCCTCGAAGCAGGCCACTTAGGAACAATCTGGGAACATCGCGAAACCCGAGTCATGAGCTGGCGCGAAAATGGAGATCTTCGTGTTCTAGTTGCCGAGCGAAACGGAGAAGCGGTGGTGGGAACCGGAGTGCTGGCCTTCCTTGATATGGTGGAGGTAAGGGCGAACGTCGACTTAGAGATCCTCTTGGACGATGGTCAAGTGCTCACATACAAGGTGGCACGCAAACAGCTGCCGCTCAGGTCGGCCCTATTGCCGAACTATCCCAATCCGTTCAATCCACGAACAGTTATTCCGTTTGCGGTGGCATCTACAGAGGGTGCGGACGGAGTGACGCCGGTTTCCATCGAAGTATTCAACGTACTGGGTCAAAAGATGCGAACCTTAGTTAGTGCGGATCTGATGCCTGGATATCACAAGGTGAGTTGGGATGGCCGCAACGACGGCGGCCTTGAGGTTGCCTCCGGCATCTATATCTATCGCTTATGCGCTGGGGATTATCAGCAATCCCGCAGGTTGTTGTTAGTTCGTTAATCCGGGCCTTCGATCCGTCAGCGTTGTTCAGCTCTCATTGCCAAAAACGATAACGCGTTTCAATGGCGACAGGTTGATCTCGTCAGCTACCGCTTCGGGTCGGGACTTCAGTACGTCCAGGATCACTTGGGCGACGTCATCAGGCCGTAGGTGGCTCTCGGTGTCGGAACTGGGTGCAAATCCCAGTTCGCTGTAGAAGGCGGAGCGCACCATACCGGGATTGACCAAAGAGACTGATATCCCGGTGCGCCCACACTCAGCACGCAAGGATTGAGCGAAACCGCGCAAGGCGAACTTGCTGGCACAATATACCGCACCTTTCTGGCTCCCCTTTAGGGCTGCTTCCGATCCCACGAATATCAACCGGCCGCGTCCTGCACGTTTCATGAGCGGCAGAAAAGCGCGCACCAGAAAAGCGTGACCCGTGAAATTGAGATCAATGAGTTGCGAGATCTGTGCGTACGAAAACTGCTCTAGTTCGCCGAAGCGTCCGGCGCCGGCGTTGCACACCAAAGAATCAGGAGTGCCGATGGTTGACGTCAGGTCTTTCAATCTGCGGGGCAGTCGTTTGAGATCGGAAAGATCGAGAGGAGTTGGATGATAGCGCGGGTGATCGTGTGCGAACTTTTCGGGGTGGCGGCAAAGACCGAATATTTCGTGACCTTCCGCCAGCAAGGCAGCACAGGTTGCTGACCCTATCCCCGAGGAAGTGCCGGTTATGACGAGTCGCATTAGACGTGTTTGGTTAGCGCCACATCGTCGACGCATGGAAAGAGAACTTGCGGCCCCACTTGACGAACAATTCGATTCCGACAGAAATCAAGCATCTCTGCGCAGATCTCTTGGCTGTAGGTGGCGACGGTAACATCGTCAGACACGTGTCCTGAAAATAGCTGCTCGTCGGGATACAGTCTTACCATAGTTTTGTAGAAATCTCTTGGTAGGCGAAACGGTCCGAGGCTTATTGAATGAACGGCGGCACCATCGATTGATTGGAAGACTTGGTCGAAGAGATCTCCGTAATGTCGTTGCCAGTCGTGGTGATAGATGACTGGATCGAACCTCAAACCCAACGGCCAGCCGCATTGCGCGAGTCTAGACATCGCGTCTAGACGACGAGCAAGAGGCGGAGCGCCATTCTCCAGATTGTTTGCTACGGTTGGAGGCGACAAGCTGTAGGCGACGACGCAATTGGACAGAGCAGGAAATTCGAGGAGAGGTTTTATAGCGACGCTCTTGGTGCGCAGCTCGAAGCAGGCAGTGTTTTGCGTCTGGAAGAACTCCAAGAATGATGCGACGAACTGCGAAACTTGCTCAAGTGCCAGACTGTCGCAATCGTAACCGGTGAAGAAGTGAACAGAAGAGTCAGAGTGTAACCGCCTCGTGGCTTTCACTTCGTCCTGAAAATCTTCGTAGTTTACAAAGAGAACCATGTGGGCCGAGCGGAACATTCCCTGGAGAAAACAATAGCGACAGTCGTAGAGGCAATTGAGCATGTGCGAGAAGTAGAAGTTGCGATCGCCGCCGATGCCATATGCAGGAGGTGCTGGCAAAACTTTGCGCCCCTGCTTGCCGGCGAGTATCAAACCTGGGCGTCGTTTCTGAACGCGGAAGTTCTGACCTTTGCGATTGAAGATCTCTGTGTATCGCGTGCACGAAACCCGTGCTGCGTGAGGGAAGCGTTGCAGGATTCGCCTTGTGCGGGGGTGATCGGCGACGCCGTCTTCGATGTAGATGATGTCGAACAAGACATGTCCTCTACGCGAGCCGCATAATGAATCGTTTCCGTTGCGCTTCGAGGAAAATGAGCACTTCTTTCGCTGTCTTCAACTGCTCAAGGCAATCATCGCAGGGATCCCAATATGCGTCGAACGTTTCTAACGCCGTTAGCACGCGATGTAACTGATGTTGTTGCGATGTTGTGAAGTGCCAACGGTTTCTGAAGCAGTCCCACTGATGGGAGTGCGAGTGGCGGGGATTGGCGGCCAGCTGTACTGCGCCCAATTCTTCACATAAGGTCTGTAGTGGGGCCAAGGTCCCCTGCACGAGTGCGGAGACCGCGTCTTTGGCTAAATGCTCTGGAGGTGCTTCGGGTCCGTCCGATATCACCTTGAAGACTTGGATCTGCTCGCTCGGTGCAAAACGGGTCGCAGCCATAAGAAAACCGCTGGCTTCCATGTCGTATACATTCGAGCCCCCGTAATTGTTTTCCACCTCGGGAACGGTGACAACGCTGGAGCTGGCGCAAATCCGATGAAATGCGTGTGTGGGATAAAAAATTTCACCGGAAACGTCATCTACGACTTTGTTGGCTAGGACTGGTGTGCCGACGGGATAGCCTGCGGAACCTGCGATACCCACGTTTAACCACAATTCGTTCTCGGGTGTGCTCGCAACACCGGCGAGAAATGCGGTAGCGAGAACGGCCGCATGCTTGCCGGGGCCGCAGACAAGGAGACGGATGCCAGCGGCCGCATAAAGTGGGTAGACGGTGCACGAATCTTGACGGCTTAAAGTCCAATGATCCACCAGCGGTTTGGCTTCCGCCGGCAATGCAACCACCAAGTTAAGCATGTCATAAATAAATGTAATTAGTGAGTTTGGCAAACAGGTTGACATTCGTTGGCAACATCCTAGGTTCAGGGAAAATCAGACTAGGAAGTAAGGAAATGAGAGTGAAGAATCGGTTTTTCAAAGGGCATGGGCTCGGCAATGATTACATAGCGGTAGACCCCGAAGACCTCGACTTTCGCCTGACGCCAGGAAACATTCGCAAGATCTGCGACCGGAACTGGGGCGTAGGCAGTGACGGTATACTGGCGCTACACCGATCACGTCGAGCGGATTTCGGTTTGCGTATCTACAACCCAGATGGTAGCGAGGCAGAGAAGTCTGGAAACGGGCTGCGTATCTTCGGGCGCTATCTTTACGCCACGCGGAAGTGTCGTCGCCGACAGTTCACGGTGGATACGAAGGGAGGACTGGTGGCGGTTGAGTTGTATATAGATGATGTCGGGGATCCGAGCAGTGCAATGGTCGAAATGGGACGCGCTTCCTTCGCGCCGCAAACCCTACCCTGCATTCTTGAGGTGCCGGAACTCATAGACGAAAATATCGAAGCGGGCGGGCGACGCTTTCGGTTTACCGGGGTGAGCGTTGGCAACCCGCACTGTGTGATCTTCAAAGAAAAAGGGTCCGAGTGGACGCGCGACGAACTACTGCGATTTGGCCCCGAGTTGGAGAACCACGCCTATTTCCCTCGGCGGATAAATGTGCAGCTGGCGGTGCCCGTCGGTCCTAGATCGATCTTTATTCAGATCTGGGAACGCGGTGCCGGCGAGACCCAAGCATCTGGATCTTCTTCGTGCGCTGCGGCCAGCGCCGCTGTGCGCCTCGGGTATGTTCGCAGCCCGGTAACGGTGAAATCCCCCGGAGGGGGGCTGCATATCGACGTGGACGACAACTACAACCTGACTATGAAAGGGCCAGTCGCCGAAGTGGCCCAGGGGACATTTAGCCCTTCGTTCATCAAAACCTTGCGTTGAACGATGCGGTCCGATCAGGAAGCACTCTGCGACCGGTTACACATCGCATGGCTCCGCAGACTAACCGTCGGGTGGCATCATTATAACGAAGAGTACCTGGACGGGGTCTTACGCCTGCCGATCATTGCTCTCAGCGACGCCGGTGCGGAATGGGGGTGCTGGGATTTACGCACGCGACAGATTCGCATTTCGGCTCGGCATATCGAGCATGACCCATGGCTGATCGTCATGGAAACTTTGCGTCACGAGATGGCTCATCAGTACGTCGACGAGCATATGCACGTTTTGGGCGAGAGACCCCACGGCTCGGCGTTCCAAGAGGCGTGTCGTCGACTCAGGTGTGAAAAAGGCAAACCCGGTGCAGTGCCACCTGAGGACGAGCGTGTTCTCCGAGTTCTCAAGAAGATCCTCTTCCTAGCTTCCAGTCCGAACGAACACGAAGCCGAAAGTGCTGTTAAAAAGGCACAATGTCTGCTCCTTCAATACAACCTAGACATGGTGGAACTGGACCAGTCACGCAGCTTTGCTCATCGATGCATTGGCCCCATAAAGTCTCGGAGGGCTTCTTTCGAACTCTGGTTGGGCATGATTCTCCAAGAGTTCTTTTTCGTCGAGGTATTGTGGGCAAAAACCTACGACGCTTCAATCGACAAAGCTGGATCGATTCTGCAGATATATGGCACGCCAACCAATCTCGAAATGGCTAACTACGTCTACGACTACCTCTGTCATCTCGTGCAACGTCTCTGGCGACAATATCGAGCTGAGCAGCAACTACAGGGGGACCGCGAACGTCAAAGGTATTGTGCGGGCGTACTGGAAGGTTTCTACCACAAACTGGTCGAGCAACGCGACAACCGTCAACAGGAAAACGCGTTGGTGTGGAGGGGTGATGTGCGACTGAGCGAGTACTATCGTCACATCAATCCCAAGGTGGTAACGACTTATGGCCGTGGTGTGCGCAAGAATTCGGCATACAACGATGGCTTGAGCGCTGGTCGTCAGGTAGAACTACGAAGGCCCCTGGCGGCAGACGCCGGTTCGTTCGGTGGTTTGCTCGAAGCGAAATAGGATGATTGGAAGAGCATGCATTGCGTGCGCAGGAGCGGTCATCTGTTTGCTATGGACTGCGCTTGCGGAAGCGCAGTTCTACTACTTCGGAAAAAACAAGGTTCAATATGCACATTTTGATTGGCTCGAAATGCAGACCGAGCACTTTGATATCTACTTCTATGAATCGGAGATCGAGCTTGCCGGCTTCGCGGCGCAAATGGCTGAAGAGGGTTACCTCGAGCTGGAACGCAGGCTGGGGCACACCGTGCAGCGTCGCATCCCACTCATCATTTATTCCTCAAATAACTATTTCGAACAGACCAATATCATACCAGATCTGCTTCCTGAGGGTGTAGCTGGATTCACCGAATTCCTCAAAGGTAGGGTAGTGTTGCCACTGAGCGGATCGTTCCCCGAATTCGAACGAGTACTCCGACATGAGTTGGTACACGTTTTCACTGTTGACATGATACGTCAAGTGAGCAAGCGGCACGGTATTACAGATTTCCCCCCAGTCCCACTGTGGTTCTCCGAAGGGTTGGCTGAATATTGGTCCGGCTCATGGAACAGCTATGGCGACATGATTGTGCGGGATGCCTTGTTCTCGAGGCGTCTAGTGCCGCTGCAGAACACCCATCTTATCCACGGGACTTTCCAACTCTACAAACAAGGCGAGTCTATCTGTGCCCACATGGCGGAAGTCTACGGAGAGGACATCTTCAACCGCCTCATCGAGAATAGCTGGCACAGCAAGAGTTTTGAAGAAGTTTTCGAACTCACGACCGGCGATCCTCTCAGCAAGTTGGACGAGAATTGGCGTTATCTCACCGAGAAGAAATACCTGCCGGACATCGCCACCACCGATCCGCCAAGTCAGTCGGCGACCGCTCTGACCACTACAGGTTTCAATGTAAAACCCCAGGTTGCCTTGGGTGGCGCCGGGGATCTCGACCTCATCTTCTTCAGGAATCAACGCGGGTATACAGAAATCGCATCCGTTTCGGTGAATGGGGGCGAACCGGAGATCGTTGTCGAGGGGGAACGCTCTGCCGATTTCGAGGCGTTACATCCATTGGTGACCAAGCCGGGGGTGTCTAATGACGGACGATTGCTGGCATTCTCGGCAAAAAGCGGAGGGCGAGACCGACTTTACATATGGGATCTTGAAGCACGCCGTCAGGTCAAGAAAATCGCATTTGACGAGCTCGTCTCTATTTCCGCACCGTCTTGGTCGCCTGATGCCGACCGAATCGTCTTTTCGGGCACCCGCAACGGTGGCCGTTCCGATCTTTTTCTCGTTCACGTCGACAGCGACTCTTGCGTTGATCTCACCAAAGACATCTATCACGATCGCGATCCCGACTGGTCACCGGATGGGAAACGGATAGCCTTTAGTTCCGATCGCTGGTCTGGGGGACGCCAGGGGTTCTATAACCTATTCGAGTACGACATGGATTCCGGCGTTGTCAGTAGTTTGACGATGGGTTCCCACAACGATCTTTTCCCAGACTGGTCCGCGGACAACAAGCTGGTTTTCAGCTCGGATCGGGATGGTGTCTTCAACCTGTATTCCTTGGAGCCGAACGACCAACAGGGTCGTGCCGGGCGCACAAAGAAATTGACCCGAACCTTGACTGGTCTTTTCGACCCGGTTTGGTCTCCCGACGGAGCCAGCGTTTTTTTCTCCGGTTTCGAGAACGGCCGATTCCAGATTTATCGGCAGGAGATCGCAGTAGTCGACAGTGGTTTGGCTTCTCCAGCGGAGACAGCCGCATTAGACCTTTGGCAACTAGAATCGCTCGGTGCAACCGGCCTTTTAACTAGGAAATACAAGAAGGATCTCTCCCTCGACATTGCTCAGAGTCAGATTGTGCAAGACCCAGAATTTGGCACATCGGGCGGCATTCAGCTGGCTATGAGTGATGTCCTCGGCAACGACCGGTTTTTCTTCGTCGTTTCCCACATCTCGGGGAACAGTAATCTGATCAATGGTTTGAACCTGGCTTTCGGTCGGCAACACCTCGGACGCCAAGTCAATATCACCTGGAGTATCTTCAGGCTCAACGATCGCTTTAGAGGCAATTTCGGTCGTTTCGTCAGGGAGAAACGGATCGGCGGCCATCTGGAATTGAGTTATCTATTCACCAAGTTCGATCGCCTTGACATCAGGCTGTCGCTGCGCCATGCCGACATCGATCGAGAGTTCGAAGGGCGGCCCCTGACCGGATGGTTGGCAGCCAATTTCATCAGCTTTACTCACGATAGCAGCTTCTGGATTCCCACTGGGCCGCAGGAGGGAACACGATATAGCGCCGGGTTGGCGCAAACGGTCGATTTCAAAAGCTCCCGTCGGTTCAATGTCACACTGTTTGGCGACGTCCGGCATTATCTCCAATTGTCGCGCACCAGCTCCCTGGCTCTGCGGTTTATGGCCCGGCGCAGCAGTGGCGACGTGCCAGAGTTGTTCTCTATGGGGGGGAGCTGGACCCTTCGAGGGTATGGATGGCGATCGCTGTGGGGAAACAAGCTGTTGCTGACCAACGCCGAGTTGCGTTTTCCGCTGCTGCATCGACTTCGCCTTGACCTTCCCATCGGCGGAATGGAGTTCAGCACCGTCCGAGGGGCCCTGTTCGTTGATGCCGGCAACGCTTGGTCCTCTGAGTTCGGCGAATTTAGAGGCAGTCTCGGAGCGGGCGCGCGAGTGGCTCTCGGAGGAGTGTTTGTGCTTCGGCTGGATGCGTCGCGACGAACCGACTTCAAAGCGGTTGAGAATGATACTCGGTGGGATTTCTTTTTCGGTTGGGATTTCTAGGGGTGGAGCGTAGATCTGTTCCAACCAGAGTAGCCGTAATCGCGATTCTGCTGTGCGCATGTCTGGTCGGTTGTAGCGAGCTTGTTTTTCAGATGGCCGCCGGCTCCGGGAAATCACTGGCGGCCGGTGGAATGGTCGAATGCGCGCTTGAGCCACCGTTGCGTCTAGCGTGGACGGCAAAACTGGATGCCGCTCCGATCGGCGGACCTATATTGCACGGCACGGCTTTGTTGCAGCTAACTACCGAACCTTCTCTTTACGCTTTCGACAGCAGTACGGGCCATTTGTTGGGCCGACGAAGGTATGATGAGCCGATTTGTACTGCGCCGACAGGCACAGATTCTATCTTTACCTTCTTTCTGACGGGAGACCGGTCAAAACTCAGAGCAGAGCACCTCGTGAGCGGACGCCTACTCTGGTCGCGCGATCTCGCCAGCTGTCTCGCCCCTGCCGCGAGATCAGACACCTTGTTGGTTGCTCTTGATGAAGGCTCCCTGAGAGCCTTCTACATCGCCGATGGCGGGGCGATCTGGAAAACCGAACTTGGCGAACGGCTGCGCACAACCCCGGTGTTGGGCGACGGAATCGGATTGGTTGGCTCAGACAAAGGATTGGCAGCAATCGACTTGAATACGGGCGCTGTGCGGTGGAGACACAGGATGGGTGCGGGGGTTCGTACTGTTCCCCTAATGATTGACGAGCTGGCTGTGGTGGCCAATGGGGAGGGAGTGATCGCTGCCCTGTCTATGGAAAATGGTAGCCCTATCTGGCAACAGCAGATCGATGGACTGCCGTCTTGGAGCATGGCATACAGTGGAAACAAGGTATTCGTTGGATCATCCGACCGAGGGATATACGCGTTGGAGCTCTACAGCGGCGAGATTAATTGGCGATTCGAAAGCGAAGGAGTATTCGCTGCCGGACCGACGGCAACCGAGAAAACGGTGTATTGTGCCGGTTCCGATCGGTACTTATATGCCATTAACAGGGATACGGGACAAGTTTTCTGGAAGTACAGACTCGACGCTCAAGTCCGCACACCGGTCTTGGTCGGTGCCAACATCGTCGTTGTGGCCAGTGACAAAAAGACGTTTTACGCATTTGCCAAGCAGTAGCGTCATACGCCCTTGGAGCTTGATTACGGCGTTCTGCTTGTGGTGGCAACCGAACGTCGATGCGATCGAGCTGAAACCTTTGGCACCACATCTTCCCGAAGATATAAGTCGGTTTGGGGTCTATCGCGTGTCAGGTGCAAAGCCGAGCAACCAGGGGGGCAGGCGAGAGAAAAACCGGGAACGTCTCCCCAGAATCTGGGCTTCCATGGCTTTTGCGGTTAGCATGGGGCTGGTGGCATATTGGAGCAAGCGGGAAGCCGATGCCGCTTACGACGCCTACCTGGCGTCTGCCAAAATCAAAAGACAGCGAAAATTTTTCTCCCGCGCAGAACGCTACGACCGGGTCTCAGGTGCGGCCCTACTGGGGATGGAGGCAGGTCTCGTATTGACGGTCTATCTCGCAGTGTTTTCGGGCGAAAATAAATGAGCGGTCTGCTCCTTCCTATGGTGTTGTCTACCGGCTTGGGCGTTTTCCTGGGATGCTCCGATCGGGAACATCGAAACCCGTTAGATCCTGAGACGCGGACTTTCGAATTTTCTGTTTCTCCCCTCGAAGCCATTGCAGGAAACGGACAGGTGACCCTTAGATGGAATTACGAACGCTTCGACGATCTCGAAGGAGTCCAGCTGTACCGACGCGAGGATACACACCCCTTCCAGCTGCATCAGGCATCGCCGTTGGGTGTGGTGGAGCTTTCCTTTGTGGATTCGATGTTGGTTAACGAGATTACCTACGAATACCAGCTGGCGCTACTGGTGAAGGGTGCGGGCGAGCTATTCGTCGGCAATGGTCGTCCTGCGGCGATAGGATCGGATGTGCAGCGGGCGACACCCGGGGAAGAGTTTGCCTGGGTTGGAGATCCGGCCAGCGGTTTGGTCTGGCGGATCAGTCCGGATGCCCGTGGTGCTTTATTTGCCCAAGGTCGTTTTTCATCGATCCGGGCGCTGGACGTCGATCATCAGGACGGCAGTTGCTGGTTGAGCGCGGGCCACAGCGGGATTTTCCGCATCGACGCTGGCGGCGAGGTAAGCCTGCTGAACACAACGATCGATCAGCCAGGTGCTCTTGCTCTGGACTCAGCAGGCGGCATCGGTTGGGTCACTGATCGATCGACACAGGACGTCTTCTGGTTCTCGCTCGACCGAGGCAACAACGAAGAGCCGCTTGTTGTCCATGCCGTCGACGCCCGTTTTGGTAATCAGGTGGATCTGGCGCCCACGGTTGAGGGGTGCTGGATTGTGGATCGGACGGCCTCTAGAGTCCTTTATTATCGCTCGCTGGACAGGAGCCGACTGGAATGGTCTGATCTGGAGGAACCCACTGGAATTGCCGTGGCTGGAGATAGGGCTGCTTGGCTGTTGATGGGTGGCGGCAGCCGATTAGTACGCATCGAAAGGGAAGAAGGAGTTTCCCAAGTGTCGCTGGCCACTCCGGCCATGGATCTGGATGTAGATCGGCAAACCGGAAATTGCTGGGTCGTGGGTGGCAGTGTAGTTGCGGCTTTTGCTCCCGACGGTGAGTTGGTATTTCGTCGTGAAATTGGGGGAGGGATTGTTGGTGTGGCGGTTGACCCCCTGCACCAAAGGGTATGGGTGGTTTCCAACAACACTCTTTGGAAGCTCAGTATGCAGGGAGAGATCTTGTCCCGCTTGAGCGGGTTTACCGGTGCGCGGCAAATACGGGTTCATCCGCGACACATCGAAAGGAACTGAATGGCGGCGGTAACTAGTATGACCGGATATGGCAGCGGCTTGGCGGAGGCCGATGGTTTCAGCGCTAGGGTGGAGCTGCGCTCAGTGAACAGCCGCTTCTGTGAGGTTCAGGTCAGATGTCCGCAGAAGTTGCCAGAACTCGAACGCAGTGTCAGGGAACGCATCCAGAAGCAGATCAATCGGGGCAAGATCAACGCCACTATCGATCTGCAGGAAGAGCAGGGGAGTGCTTCTCTGCCGCAGCTGGACGAAGAGGCTGCAAGTAACTATTTGGCGCAACTTCAAAAACTCAAACAGCTGGGTGGGGTAGATGGCAAGGTCGAGCTGCAGCTCATCATCGGATTGCCCGGTATTTTCAAAACCGAAGGAGAAACGCGGCCCGTGGATTTGGAGGCGCTAGTCAACATAGCGGTGGACGAAGCGCTCGACGGCCTTATCGCCATGCGTGTCGAAGAAGGCGAAGCGCTGGCGCGAGACCTGCGCAGTAGAGTTTCCAGCATCGACCGCAATCTAGACGCTATTCGTTCGGCGGCGGCTACCATGCGCGAGCAAATACAGGCGCGTTTGAGAGAGCGGGTAGACGGACTCCTGCAACCTGGAGAGGTCGATGAGAACCGATTGGCCATGGAGGTCGTTCTGATAGCCGAGCGCTCGGACATAATGGAAGAAATCGTTCGCTTCGAAAGTCACAACCGGCAGTTTTTGGCGACCTTGGATAAAGGAGGCGAGGTCGGTCGAAGACTGAACTTTCTGTTGCAGGAAATCAACCGGGAAGCCAACACCATTAGCTCTAAAAGCAGCGATATCGGTGTCACCCACATAGTGGTGGAGATCAAGGAGGAAGTTGAACGTCTGCGCGAACAGGTTCAGAACCTGGCATGAGGATTGACTCGTTCAGTGCGGTTACGGTAAGCGGACTTCCGGGCAGCGGTACCAGCACTCTCTGCAGTGAACTGAGGATTCGATTGGAATGGGAACACCTGAACACCGGCGACGTGTTCAGGCAGCTGGCAGAGCAAAGAGGGATCTCATTGGCGGAGTTCGGGCGCCAAGCAGAGACGAATGCCGCCATCGATACGGAGCTGGATGAGCGTGTGATCCGGGTTGCTCGCATGGCGAATGGGATAATATTGGAAGGCCGGGTAGCCGGATGGATGGCGATGCGGCACGATTTGCCCGCCTACCGGGTATGGGTAGCTGCACCGCAAGAAGTACGCGCCGAGAGGGTGGCGGAACGCGAAGGGAAAGTGTTGGAGGTAGCCACCGAGGAAATGATTGTGCGCGAAGGGTCGGAGGCGAGTCGTTACGAAGCGTTGTATAAGATCGATATAGCGGATGTTTCCATCTATCACTTGGTAATCGACAGCGGCAGTCACGATCCTATGGATTGTGCAGATCAGGTTCAAACCGGCATGGGTTCAGCAAGGCATTCTCATGGTTCTTGATCGCAAGAGAATCCTCGTCGGAATCACTGGAGGCATTGCGGCGTACAAAACGCAGGCGCTCATCCGTATGTTGACAGCTGCGAGTGCCGAAGTCCGCGTGGTGACGACGCCTGCCGCAGAACAGTTCGTCACGAGAACAACCCTCGAAACACTCACCGGCTATCGAGTTTATACAGACACCTACGAATCGTCAGACGAGTTTCCGGTTCTTCACGTCGGCTTGGCCGACTGGGCTGACCTGTTGGTGGTGGCCCCAGCCACGGCCCATACGCTCGCCAAGTTGGCTCTTGGCCTTGCCGACGACCTGCTCGCAGCCGTCGCGTTGAGCACGCACGCGCCACTGGTGCTTGCCCCCGCTATGGAGCAGAACATGCTCGAACATCCGGCGGTAGTAGCAAACCTCAACGTGTTGGCAGGTCGCGGAGCGGAGGTCGTGGTCCCGGGTCACGGCGTCTTGGCGTCTGGGAAAACCGGACATGGACGCATGGCCGAACCAGAGAAGATAGCTGCGCATGTGGCAGAGTTGTGGGAGGCCCGAGAGGATCTGGCGGGACGAAAGATCCTGGTGACCGCCGGTCCCACCGTGGAGGAAATCGACCCGGTTCGCTTCATATCCAACCGCTCCAGTGGTAAGATGGGGTATGCTATCGCAAAACAGGCGAAACGCCGAGGGGCTTCGGTGTGGTTGATTTCCGGGCCCACCGCGCTCCAGCATCCCCCTGGTGTGGAACTGCGGCCGGTGCGCTCGGCTGTCGATATGCTCCAGGCGTGCGAAGTCCTGTTCGAAGAGGTAGATATGGCGATCATGACGGCCGCGGTAGCCGATTTTCGCCCTCTAGAAACCTCCAAAAAGAAACTGCGTCGCGAGGGCGAAACACTGACATTGGAACTGGTGGCGAATCCTGATATTGCTGCCCATCTGGGTCGACGCAAGCAGTATCAGGTGCTAGTCGGCTTTGCTATGGAAACCGACGGAAACCTTGAGAGAGCACAACGAAAAATGGAAAAAAAGAACTGCGACGTGATGGTGTTCAACAACCTTCTCGAGGAGGGCGCCGGATTCGAGGTGGATACCAACGTCGTCACGATTATCAATGCCAAGGGAGCTATCTCGCTACCCAAACTCGACAAACAGGAGGTGGCAAACCGGATCTTGGATTGCACTCTTGATTTGCTTTCGCGGAAACCCAATGAGTGAGGACTACGGCCGCGATCCGGTCTTCCAGGCACGGCGGGTTTTGGACGATCTGCGTGCGTTCGAGGGAGACGTGTTCATTATTCCCGAAGCCGTTCAGCCGGTGCAGAGTTCGACGATTGAAGCGGCTTCTGCGCGCAACGTGGTAGTTCCCTTGGATGCTTTCCGTCGAGAAATTTGCGAATGTCAGTGCTGTACACTCGGAAAAACGCGGAACAACTTCGTGTTTGGTTCGGGTAACCCTGATGCTGGCATCATGTTCATAGGGGAAGCTCCTGGTGCTGACGAAGATGCCCAGGGGCAGCCGTTCGTGGGGAAAGCGGGACAGCTACTGACGAAGATCATTGAGGCGATGGGTATGCGCAGAGAAGAGGTCTACATATGTAATGTTCTTAAGTGTCGACCGCCGCGCAACCGCGACCCAAATCCGGAGGAGATTGCCTCCTGCGAACCTTATCTAAAACGGCAGATTGAAATCGTGCAGCCAAAGATAATTTGTACGCTAGGGCGCATCTCCACCCAAGCCTTGCTCAAAACCAGCGCACCAATGCGTTCTCTTCGCGGAATGTTGCACGAATACGAAGGTATCCCGGTTATCGCCACCTATCACCCTGCTGCCCTGCTGCGCAATCCTCAATGGAAACGGGGCACCTGGGAAGACGTCAAGTGGCTGCGACGCGAATACGACGGGGTGCAGCTGTGAAAACAATGCTATCACCTGCACCGTGAAGGACAACTGATGAACCAGCGAGGCAACGGTTACGATGTGGACCGCATGCCGCCCCAGGCAGTGGACTTGGAACGTGCGGTTTTAGGAGCGATGATGATAGATTCTAGGGCTATCGGGCGTGCTATAGAGTCGATCGACGTAAGCTGTTTTTATCATCTCCCTCATGGTCAGATATACGCTGCTATGTTGCGTATGTATGAACGCAACGAGGCAGTAGACCAGCTCACCCTCGCAGAGGAACTGCGGCGCGGGAACCAGCTGGAGAAGGTGGGTGGTGTGGTCTATTTGGCTTCCTTGGCTACCGAGGTGAGCTCTAGCGCCAACATTGACTATCACGCGCGCATCGTTCTCGAAAAGGCGCTGGGACGAAAGTTGATCGAAACCTCGGCCCAGGTCTCTTCGAAGGCGTACGAAGGTACCACTGACGTCCAGGAGCTCATTAGCTGGGCAGAACAGAACATATTCGCACTCACCGAGCGTGGATTAGACCAGGGTTTCGAGCGGTTGGAGACGGTGCTCGGAAGCACCCTTGAACAGATCGAAAACGCGCACCGCCACAGCAGCATCGTTTCGGGTGTCGAGACAGGTTACACCGAACTGAACGAGATGACGTCTGGTTTTCAGAATGGTGATCTGGTGATTCTCGCCGCTCGTCCTAGTGTAGGCAAAACTGCTTTGGCTCTCTGCCTAGCGCGGAACGCCGCCGTCGAAGCCGGTGTGCCGGTGGGGGTGTTCAGTCTGGAGATGTCGAAGGTGCAGCTGGCGCAACGACTCCTCTGCATCGAAACGCGATTGGATCTGCACAAGTTGCGTACTGGCAGGTTGCGCGAGGAAGATTGGCTGAATCTTACCCACCATGTTGGCAAGCTGGCCCAGGCGCAGATATTTGTGGACGACACTCCGGGAATCAACGTCCTCGAGGCACGAGCGAAAGCGCGTCGACTCAAGCGCGATTATGGCGTCGGTATGATCATAATCGATTACCTTCAGCTGATGAGCAGCCATACTCAGGTGCAAAGCCGAGAGCAGGAGATCTCCCAGATATCTCGAGGCCTTAAAGCACTCGCGAAAGAGCTTGATGTGCCTGTATTGGCATTGTCCCAGCTTTCACGGGCCGTAGAGGCCCGCACGGATCGTCGCCCGCAGCTCTCCGATCTGCGCGAGAGTGGTTCGCTCGAACAGGATGCGGACGTGGTCATGTTCATCTATCGTCCAGATGTGTACGGGTTGCGCTCTCCTGAAGGCGGCACCTTGGAAGGACATGCGGAAATCATCATCGGCAAACAACGAAACGGCCCGACCGGCTCGGTGCCGTTGATGTGGAACCCCGAGAGCGCTAGCTACGAAAATATGGCTCCCGAGTTTCGCATCGAGCAGGAGGAAGAATTCTGAACAACAATACCGAGTTTCGCGATTTGAGCGGTCTGATCGACGACCCTCAAGCCCTTCGGCACCAGATAGAGGAAGACGGTTTCGGTTTTTTTCGCGGGTTGATTCCCGCCGAACCGATTCTTTCTCTACGGCGCACGATCCTCGAGATGTTTAAACGGCGGGGTTGGATCCTCGAAGGAAGCGAGCTGATGGACGGCATCGTCGATCCATGCATCAAAGAGGTAACCTGCTACGCCTCCAACGGTGTAGACAAACAGGCCTACCAGGAATTGTATCGCGTCGAAGCGTTTCACCGCCTAGCCCACCATCCCGCGATAGTCGGTCTGCTAACCAAGCTGTTCGGTGAGCCGGTTTTTGTACACCCGCGCAATATCGCCCGCTTAATGGCACCTCATCCCGACGCACCGCCGACTCCTGCCCATCAAGATTTTATCTACGTCCAAGGTTCACAATCAGCCTATACTTGCTGGTTTCCTGTCGGCGATTGTCCTCGTGACCTTGGTGGATTGACGTTGCTGGCCGGTTCCAACAAGCGCGAGATTCTCAAGGTTCGGGATGCCGGCGGTGCAGGGCATCGCACCGTCATACTGGATGACAGCATCGGAACCTGGACCGAAGGTAATTTGAAGGTAGGAGACGCACTGATCTTCCACAGTAAGACGGTACACAAATCGCTTCTCAACAAGACCGCAAATCGGATCCGTCTTTCGGTGGATTACAGATACCAGCCCCAATCAATGCGCACGGTCGACAGCACTTCCTTAATTCCGCACGTGGAGTTGTTGACTTGGGACGAGGTCTATGAAGGATGGGGAGACAGTGGTCTGAAGTATTACTGGGAGAATTTGGATCTCGAGGTTACCGAAATGGATTGGTCGCTGCTCGACACCTCCCAAGGCTGACGAGCAAACCTCAGCTTCGCAGGCCTTGCAGATATCGCATGCAGGATCTGGCAGAGCTGGACAGGTCTTCCGAACGATAGTCTTTCACCGAGGCGAAACCTTCATATCCGACACTGTCCAATGCTTGGAGAACAGCGCCGAAGTCTATGTGCCCGCTTCCGAGTAACTTTCCGTTGCTCTCGCAAAGATGAACGTGTCCGAGATTGGAGCCACAATCTAGGATCGGTTGAATCATCGATTTCTCCTCGATATTCATGTGGATCGTGTCCACCATAGGACGCAACGCTAATGAACCGACCTCGGAAATCAGATTACGCACCTCTCCGACCGAGTTGTGAAATCCCACCTGCAGATGGTTAATCGGCTCGATCACTAATAGAACACCACGTCTTTCCGCTTCAATCCCAACCTGGCGCAAACAATCGACGATACGGGAGTTTGCGGCGGCAGGGTCTGGCTCGTCGCTGCGCAATCCTTGAAGCAGACCAACGACTAGGCTTGCCTGAAATCGGACCGCGATTTCCATGCAGCCAATCAGGTGTTCGACTGCTCGCTGACGCGCCGCCTCCGCCTTGGAAGACATGCAGCAATCCGGGCTGTACACCGCTCCTGTCAAGAAAGAAGGAATGGTCAAATCGAGCTCTTCTAGCCACGATTCCAGCGTCGTGAAGTCGACGGAGGTCGGTTGCACCAAGTTTAGCTCGATGCCCTCGTACCCGTAGGAGGCAATCTGTTCCAGCGCCGTACGCAGTGTGGCTGGCTGCAGCTGCGAAAGCGGTTTTACCATCATGTAGCTGAATCTGACCATGCGAATCCGGTGGTTTGGGGACAGGCTAGAAAAAACAGGATTCCGTAATTCGCGCAACGTCGGTTAGCGCACCAGAAAGGGCTTCCTTAGTTTATCCAAATTCTCGAATGGTTGTTTTCGAATGAGCGGATATGACGTACCCGCAAGCGGGGTGCGGGTCGAACTGCGCTTCAAGAATTCCAGATTTATCGGCATTGCTAATCGCGTCGACACAGTGAATGCGGCCCAAGCATTCGTCAGTCAAACTCGCGAGCGACTTCCCGATGGGTCACATCACGTCTACGCCTTCGTGATCGGATACGGATCTACCGTCATGCATGGTATGAGTGATGATGGGGAGCCTTCTGGAACGGCGGGAAAACCAATTCTCGCCGTATTGGCCGGAAGCGGCATTGGCGATGTGGTTTTGGTTGTAGTGCGCTACTTCGGGGGAACAAAGCTAGGTACCGGAGGATTGGTGCGTGCGTATACTGCGACGGCACAACAGGCAATCGAAGTTTTGCCCATCGAACCCAAGGTTCACCGTGTTGCAGTGGAGTTGTCAGTGCAATACACGGATCTCGAACTCTGCAAAAACGCGTTGAGAGAAACTGCATTGATCATGGGAGCAGCCTACGGCGCCGACGTGAAATTGAGCGTCCATGTCGAGGCCGGTCGAGTAGAAGAAATCCGCCAACGACTATTGGACATCTCAGCGGGAAAGATAATCATGAATATAACCGACGAGGAGGAGAGTTGATGACCACTAAACCTGAGGTGATTATCAGCGGATTCGCCGATGAAGGTCCTACGAGCAAGAGCGCTGAGGGTCAGCTGACCATGCTGTCCTCCCTAGGTTTGTCGTACTACAGCGTGCGCTTCGTCGACATGGGAAATGGGGTCAAGAGCGCCATGGCACTTACCAAAGCGGAAATTCGACGATTGAAACGATTACACCGTGAATTCAGCATTCAGGTATCCTCGCTCGGTTCGCCGATTGGTAAGGTCAAGTTGCGTGATGTGGAAGACGGGTCGAACAATGTTTACGTACCGTTCGACACCTACTTGGGACGTGATGTGGAGCGGGCGGTGTCGTTGGCAGCAGAGCTGGAGACCCGTTGCATACGCGGATTTTCTTTCTACCATCCGCGCGGAACAGATCCCCGCGAATATCTCGACGAAGCCGCCGACAGATTAAATCGAATCGTCGAGCGCTGTGCCCAAGCTGACCTGATTTTCGGACTCGAAGTAGAGGCGAACTTGATTGGACAGGATGGCCGCCTGCTGCGGGCACTGCAACGGCGAGTTAATCATCCAAACTTGTACCTCATCTTCGACGGTGGAAACCTGGCGAGTCAAAATTTCACGGCAGCTCGCACCTTTGCCGAGTATGCGGCGATGAAATCGGGGATTGGTTGGATGCACATCAAGGATTATTGCATCGATCCAACCTTGGAATGGAAGGGCCACGTAGATGAGGAGCGTCTCAAGAATTTCGTTCCGGCCGACGAAGGGGATTCGGGGCATGAGCGGATTCTGCAAGATTTCCGTCAACGTTTGCCCGCGCTCACCCGGAAGCTACGGCGGCAGGGGGTCCATGGCGTATTTCTTGATCTCGAACCCCATCTGAGAGGTGGCGGACAGTTTGGAGGATTTAGCGGTACCGACGGTTTCGGCGTTGCGCTCCGGGCATTGACGAGGTTGTTGGACTACGTAGGCATCGGTTACCGGTTGACGAGTTACAAGGATATGAACCGCTGAGGGTAGCGATGCAATATGCATCGCCCAAGCATGGGTCGGGGAACAACAATGACATTCACTTACAAAAGGTTGCACGAGGCGCTCTCCCAACTGGCAGATTTGAGCCATGCTCAATCGTTGCTGGGATGGGATCAAGAAACAATTATGCCGCCAAAAGGGGCAAAGATGCGAGGTCGAAGCCTCGGTACTCTGGCCGGGATCTACCATGACAAGCTCACCGATGCACAGCTCGTCGATTGGGTCGAAGAACTGAAACAGGCAGATCTCGTCGGAGACGAGGCGGCCAATCTGCGCGAGTTCAGTCGCGAGCAGAGCAGGGCTCTCAAGACACCGCGGGCCTTGGTGGTCGAGCTCAGTGAAACAGCTTCGCTGGGCCATGAAGCGTGGGTAAAGGCTCGCAAAGATGCGGATTTCCCGCACTTCAGACCGTGGCTAGAGAAGATGCTCGAGTTGAAGAAGCAAGTTGCTAAGGCAATCGGTTTTGAAGGTTCGATGTATAACGCTTTGTTGGATGAATACGAGCCTTACGCCAAAGTCGAAGAGATCGAACCGCTGTTCACTGAATTACGAGGCCATTTGGTGCCTATGGTGGACAAGATTGCCGGTGTCGACAAGATCGCGTCGCAAGAGTTGAAACGTCCTTTCCCGGTCACTGCACAGGAGCGGTTTGGACGCCGAGTCATGAAGGATATGGGGTTCGATCTGGAAGCTGGACGGCTCGATGTATCTGTGCATCCGTTTTGCAGTGGGATCGGCCCTCAGGACGTACGACTTACAACGCGTTATGATGAGAATGACTTTACCCAATCTATCTTTGGCATCATTCACGAGACAGGCCACGGACTCTACGAGCAAGGGCTGCCCGCTGAACTGGGTAACCTGCCTGTAGGGAGTGCTGTCTCCCTCGGCATTCACGAGTCCCAATCGCGGTTGTGGGAAAACGTGATTGCGCGGAGCCGTCATTTCTGGACGCACTACCTGCCGCTGTTAAAGACGGAATTCCCGTCGCAGTTGAAAGGGATTGACTTGGATTGGTTCTATCGCGCAATAAACCGAGTCGAGCCTTCATTCATCCGTGTCGAAGCCGATGAAGTAACATACAACCTTCACATTTTACTGCGGTTCGAGCTGGAAAGCCAACTGCTGAAGGATGAGCTGAGAGTTTCAGATCTTCCCAGTGCGTGGAATGAGAAAATGACGGATTACCTAGGGTTGCAACCTCCAAACGATAGTCTGGGTGTGTTGCAGGATGTCCATTGGTCCTTGGGACTAATTGGCTATTTTCCCACCTACTTGCTGGGCAATCTACACGCCGTTCAGTTGCACGCCGCCGTCAAGCGCGATATGCCCGATCTTCACAGCCAGGTTGCTCGCGGTGAGCTACTGCCGCTAAAATCATGGTTGAACGCCAACGTCCATCGACGAGGATCTCGCCTCAAGGCGGATGAGCTGGTTCGCGAGATTACCGGAAGCGGACTCAGCGTGGGGCCGTTCGTCGAGTACTTGCGTAGCAAATTCGGCGAGATCTACCAGCTGGATCTCTGAGCCGGTCAATCGGTCGGTCTTCGATGTGGCGGCGTGATCTGCGTGAGTACGAGATGGTCAATGGAGATGTCCAGTGACCCCGCGTACTTCAGCGCTACCCAAACGGCGTCCCCTTTGAAAAGCGAGAAATCCAAACGGAACTTCTCCGCTCCCAAAACTGGTACCGCCAGCCACCAGGGTGGTTGAACGGTTTCTATCAACGGCACCACCGGATGCGTCTGATCCGCCACAGAGATCAGATCGCGCTTGGAGCCAAACCAAGATCGAATTCGGGCCTCGGTGACGGCAGGTTCTCCCGCTTCAACGAAAACAGCTAACGCTATTGGTGGAGAAGTGAGGTCTGGGTGCTCATCAGATTGTTCTCCCGCTACGTACCGAACCGAGGGGTGAAAAAGGGTGTGGGCAGTGGTGCCACTCAATTCCGCTGTGAGCGCATAGCTGCCTGCTTCCAATGCCGGAAAGCGGGCGACTTGAGCAAGCGGTGCGTCCGGGGAAGGGCGTTCACTTCCAACGACGCGATGGATCTCGTGAGTCTTCAGGGTGCCGAAGCCGGGCGCATACAACAGGATTGCTCTTTTGAGCGAGGTGCTGCCGAGGCCGGAGAAATGAAGGTAGGTGTATCCCAGTGCTGTGCGATTTATGTGGAATATCAATTCCGGCGATGATGACCCTCTGTGCAAGGGCAAGCTCATTCTCGTTTCCCAGATCGACTTTGCATGTACCGTTTCGCGTCGCAGTAAAAGAAGATGCGCCGGCGGGGTGCTTCCCTCGTGCTCTACACGAAGGTCTGGGAGTTTCAAAACATATGTTCCCGGCTCGAGATTGGGCATGTAGGAACGCGCAACTAAACCATGGCCATGACGACCTTCGTTCACTTCTATGCTGCCGTCCTCTGCCAACGGAAAACCGAGGGGTTTGACGGGGAGGTTGAGGGCAGCCATCCGTGTTTTCACGGAACTGTCCTCTTTAAGCCGACCGATGAAATGGGAGGTGGCGGTGTTGAGACGGGAGGTGGTTCTTTCCAGCTGTCCCCAGGCGGTTGGTATGAGGGAGGTAGCGACCAAAAAGATCGGACGAGTCCAACGCCGCTCTAGGCGAAGACCGAGCTGGGGAGCGAACAGACCTGCCAACAGTAGAATCACAAATACAGTTTCCGCGAGGAAGCCGCTCGTCTCGTCGCTATTGAAATGGGCTTGCCAGGGGTAATAATGGTTGAGGGTACGGGCGAACAAGTTGTTACCTTGGTAGGATTCCTCGGTGAGTTGGATATTTATCCAGATGCTCTCCAGGCTTATGGCGAGTGCAAACAAAAAGAAGAAAGAGAGCCCAGGTCGCCGCACGATCTGTGTGAACGCCATCGCCAGACCCAAAACGAGGCACGGTAAAGAGGTGACGAGAAACCGGGCCGGAAAACAAAATCCGAACTTCCAATCGGGGTGCATGCCGTTGACCGCGGCGGTCATCAGATATACCCCCAAGCCTATTGCCAGGCGTCGGTCGCGCATCTTCGCAAGCACCGCCAATCCGAGTGGCGAAAACAGATAGATTGGGGAGCTGTTGATCAACCCGACACCGCCGTGCAACCAATGTCCCGGCAGCGATGTCCACCACGTTCCAATATCGATCGCACCTTCCCCCCAGGCATTGCCCGGTCTGAACGGACCGAGCCAGTCCCCGCTGAAAGCGATGTTGAACCGCAACAACGACACGATGGCGAAGACGAAAACGATCGTAACAGCGGTCCAAGCTGCTCGCGGGTTTGGGTTGTGGCGCACTTGCATCAGTACACCTATGCCTGCTAACAGGGCAACCGGTGCAAAGCGGGCGTGCAGAAATGGCAAAAACGCTAGTGTCGCGCTCAACAACGCCAACCACAGAACTTCCCAACGGCCCCAGCTGCGGTAAGTACCACCCGGTAGCTGCCAATGTGCCAGGGAACAAAGGGCGATCAAGATTAGGAGCAGTCCGGGAAGATCGGGAAACAGCTGCGTGGTGTAGAGGAAGAAAGGTCCGGTCACCGCAGTCGATGTCGCAGCAGCAACGGCAGCCCAACGCGGAATCTGAAGACGCAGTAACCAGGCTAACATCAGCGAAACACACCCCGCAGCCATCAGCGACACGGTCAACGCACAGCCTAGACGCGGGTTGTCCCACAGATCGAGCCCTATCATGTAGGCAGGTACAAGAAGGATGGATAGTCCGATCGGGTGCACCGAATGAATCTTTCCGGACGGTGACCCCGGGGCCTTGTGGATTCCGAACGAATCTAGGACGTGAAACTCACTTATTTTCTCGGGTTGGATATTGTTCGTAAGATCCATGTCCCCGTCTTGGATCAGACTCTGGGTAACCAGCAGATATTGGCCCTCATCACCGTGCAACATTGTGATCTGGCAGAAATAAAGGGTATACCCACAGAATGTGATTGCGCTAAGAAGAAATGCTGCAACGGCAACCCGGGCATTGGAAAGTAGTCGCAAATCGCGCATCCAGTGGGCAGGCATGCGCGTAATGACGGGCAACAAGAAACTTGCGTTGAGCGCCCAATTGGCGTGAGGGGACCAGAGCAGACTCAAATACGGTAGCACGTATCCGGCAGGGTTCCACAACGATAGAAGTTTCAACAAAAAAACTGCGCCACACACATAGGTGACTCGACGCAGCATAGACTGAATGGAAGGATATGCGGTTTGGTCACTCCGGCAGCGCAGAAACGCGCCGGTTAACGCGATTGCAGCCAAGATCCACGGCAGCCAAGGCCACTGGCTCAGCCAACCGCGCACATCCAGTGCGGAACGAAAAGGATCGGCGGCGAAACCAACGCCAATTTCTATCGTGCCGAGCAGGTTCCACAACAAGAGGGCTGTAATGGCCAGGCAAAAGTCGAGCTTCCAGGATCTCGGCTCGAATCGTACGAGCATGGGGTGGGTCGACGACATGGGGAGGGGTTTCTCGGTTCGACACAACCGAATGGGTAAAGCTGAAGAAGCGGGTTACGCCTTTTTCTTCCAGTTCCGGGCCAGCTGGGTAAGGAGACGCACACCTATACCCACACCCCCTTTTGGGACATAAGGACGTGTTTTTGAACTCCAAGCAGTGCCGGCGATGTCCAGGTGGACCCACGGGTATTCCTCGGTGAACTCGGCCAACAGCGCAGCCCCCGTGATGGCACCGCCGGCCCTGCCGCCCGTGTTTTTCATGTCAGCGTAGTCACTGCGGATCTGCTTGCGATACTCGTCCCACAAGGGCAGCTGCCAGACTCGTTCACCGGTGAAGTTACCGGCTTCTTGCACTTTTGCGGCGAGGTCGTCATTATTGCCCATCAGGCCGCTAACGTGATGGCCCAGAGCTATGACACAAGCTCCGGTCAAGGTGGCAAGATCGACCACGGCGTCAGGTTTGAGACGGGCGGCATACGCCAGGGCGTCGGCAAGTATCAGACGACCTTCGGCATCCGTGTTGACGATTTCTATGGTTTTACCCGAAAGAGTTGTGAGTATGTCTCCCGGTTTGAAGCCGGCGCCGTCAAGAAGATTTTCGGTAGCGGGAACGATGCCAACGACCCGAATCCCCAGTTTAAGTGCCGCCACCGCTTGCATGGCGCCGATAACAGCCGCCCCCCCACACATGTCGAACTTCATATCTTCCATGCCGCCACCCGGTTTGATGGATACGCCACCACTGTCAAAGGTGACCCCTTTGCCAACGAAAATGAGCGGTTTCCCGCCGAGTCGCTTGTTGTATTCGAGAATGATAAACTGGGCTTTCTGTCTGCTACCTTGACTGACCGCCAGTAGGGCGCCCATTCCCATTTTTCGCATTCGCGCTTCATCAAAAACCTGACAGCTCATGCCGTGGGTGCGGGCGATGGACCGTGCCGTGCGCGCCAAGTAGGAAGGGGTAGCGGTATTTCCCGGAAGATTGGCTAGATCACGAGCAAGGCAGGTGGCTTCCGCTATCTTTTTGCCCACTCGCACCCCGCGTCTGGCGGCGGTCAAATTGCTGCGATCGCATTCAACGATCGTCAACTTCTTCAGCTGTGGTTTCGGCTTTTCCTTGGTCCTGTAGTCATCAAACTGGTAACACGCGAGAATGCTGCCTTCAGCTACGGCTTCGGCAACCTGCTCTACGTTAAGCTTGCCGGCGCCAGTCCCGTGCAGGATGGTGGAAGCCGAGGCCAGGCCCATATTTTGCAGATGGCGTGCCGCGGTGCCGGCGGCCTCTCGAATCACTTCGAGACCGAAGTTCTCCTTGGGCCCTAAGCCTACTACGAGCACCCGTTTTGCGGTAACGTCTCCAGTGCCGTAGAGCAACAGTGTTTCACAGGTTTTGCCCGTGAAATCGCCGTGGCGAATGGCGGTTTGTATCTGACCATCGAGCGCTTTGTCGACCTGTCTTGTCGCGCCCGCAGGGCGCACACCCTCGAAGAGGTTGACAATGACTGCAGCGTCGGCCTTCTTTTGTATCACACCTTCTTCTACGGTGACAATCAAGAGTTTCCGCCTCGTTTTTTGGAGGCGCGAAGTATAGTTTCGCAGTTTCCCAATGTCAAGAATTTGCGATGGAACTGTTCGTAATTAGGCACGGCCAATCGGCAAATAACCTCCTAGGCGATCTCGACGATGTCAGCAAGGTCCGCAAGCGCGACAAAGACCCGCCATTAACAGATATTGGAGAGCGACAGGCCGAAATGGTGGCGAAATTCCTCGCCGCCGGACGCCATCTTGAGTCCGCTGAGAGAACAGCGGACCGCCCTTACTTTGATCACTTGTATTGCAGCCCCATGCTGCGTTCCCTGCAAACCGTCAAACCAATCGCGCGAGAGATGGGGATTACTCCGGAGGTGTGGATCGATATTCACGAAGTAGGCGGTATATATCTGGACCACGGCGAAGGCCAAGGTGTATTGGGTTACCCTGGTCAAACCCGCCAACAGATCATGGATCGTTTCCCCGGATACATTTTGCCTGAGGAATTCGGTGAAGCGGGATGGTGGGGAAGAGACAAAGAGGAGGTGCATTCAAGCCAGGGTCGTGCCATCGGCGTTGCAAATACGTTGCGCGACCGGGCGCGAGAGCATCACAGAATTGGGGCGGTTTCCCACGGAGGTTTCATCAACTATCTGCTCAAGGCGATAGGGTTCCACTTACCCAACCCCGGACTGCGCTACGAGCATTACAACACCTCCATAACGCGACTAGATTTTCATCCGGAGGATGTCGTCACTATACGTCATACAAACCGTGTCGCCCATCTAAACGAAGATGTGATAACCTGATCCGCTGTTTTTCGAAAGGAATCGCCAATGAAGGTGTTTGCGTTGACCATCAACCTCAAGGACGATGAAGAGATTATCAGAAGATACAAGGAGTACCATCGGAATCCGTTTTCCGAAGTGGTCGATGTTTTGTCGCGTTCGGGGATTCTGGATATGAAGATATTTGTCCGCGACCGACGTATGTTCATGTATATGACAACCTCAGATGACTACGATCCTTCTAGAAAGGTCGAGGGAAACAAACATCCGCGAGTCGACGAGTGGAACAGATTGATGAATAGTTTTCAGGAGCCAGTGCCCGAGGCAGGGGAAGGAGAGTGGTGGGCTTCCATGGAGCAGGTATTTGACTTGAAGGAGCACCTCCCTCAGAAGTAGAACCAAGAAAACGACTCCTCGTCCCGCGGCGACACCGCTATCTGCCACCATATGGAATCGTCACCTGTTTCCCGCCAACGGTCGAGTTGCCTGTGTGCAACTTCTTTCTTGCGGACATCCTCGCCGCCTATCCAGGTCCAGGAACGCAAGACGGAGGTAGCCGCGCCTACAGGTAATCGCTCGAACAACGCCCCTATCTGCTGACGCTCCTGTCTTCCGAATGACCGCATGATCATGTCGATTGTGCTTGCCACCATTTGCTGAAACTCCGCGGGAGTATCGGTGCCTTGGCGCCGCCTCGCTGCCGCGTGATAGGTAGCGTGGGGTGTGTCGGAGGGGCGCCTTCCTTCCTCTTGACCGGGAGGTGGTATCAGGAAGTCGGCCCGGAATCGCAAAATCTGTTTGCGGGCACGATCCATCCGACTACCGAAGAGACCGTCTGGATCTACTTGCAACGCGAGCGGATAGATTTCCACCATTCGTTTGATGGGAAACAGCGCGGCCTCGACGTCGAACCCCTCGACGTAATCGAAGAACCGATCCCGTTCGTACTCGCTCAATTCTTCCATAATACGGTCGACACCCTGACGCATGGCCTGTTGCCAGTGTGAATCCGCCGTGGCGCGTTGTATGTACAAGCCAATCGCCAGATCGACTGTCTGTCGTCCGGTGCTTGTCATTTCACTGCGGAAGTGGTTTGGTGCAAATGCACAACCTCCGTCAAGGTCTTTTAGATTCGGTAGCCCAGGAATGGATTAAAGTCTTATATACTTGGTGTCAAGATGACACTTTCAACACGTTGCCTGTGTGCACCTTTGCCCATCTGTTTCTCGGCGTGAGCATCGGTTTTCTGCTGACGATAAAATTACTGGTGCTTACGGTCTGCCCTCACTTCCGATTAATTTTTCCGTACCTGGATCTGGCAATCCCGTGGTGCAAGGTGCTATAGATCAGACTTTCGGCTCCATTCCCTTGCCAGGAAACCTACTGAGGTCGGACGGCGATGGGAAGGTCGGTATACAGTGAAGCGAACTTGGAGGGCATTCGCAAGCTATTGCCCAGTGCCGGGTTTGTTGTATACCGAACAGTTGGATGTGCACAGTCGAACGCCTGGCTGAACGGCCGATCTTCGGCAGTCCGGTCGCGGCACCAGAACAGTGGTCGAGCGCTATTTCGCCCGACCTGCAGATCTTAGCCAAACGATTACGGACGTAGAGCCTTGCTTTTGTACAATCAAAGAAGATATTGCTCGCCGCTATTTCCACGACGACCTTGGTAGTACCGATGGGCGAATACTGATTGCGATCCGTGCAAGAGTTGTTCGTCGATAGTTGCTCTCAATGTCATGAGCTGGACGAGGTGGGTGAGTGCCCGCTCGACTCGCTAGGCGATTTGAGTGAGCTTTTGCCCCCCAGGGACGACAATGCCAGGACGTGTCGACTGCGAAGCTTGACCAGATGGCCTGGTATGTCAACAGGACCTAGGTCGCTCGGTTACCAAGCGCGCAACGTCGAATGATAATTCCCGTCGTCAGCGATACACCTCAATACCGGGTCGTCAGGGCAGTATTCCTGCGTCTCTTAGGGATCGTATACGGGGTCGCTTTCCTCTCGTTGTTGGTACAGATAGACGGTCTCATCGGCAGCGAGGGCATCCTTCCGGTGGCACAGTTCTTCCCCGCAGTCGAAGCGCGTTTGGGTTTCGGTGCGTGGATGCGTTTCCCCTCACTGTTATGGTTCGGTCATAGCGACTTCTTCCTCCATCTGCTGTGTGGATTGGGAGTTGTCATGGCCGTCCTGCTTGTGGTCGGTTTTGCGCCGCGGGTGGTTCTTGCCGGTCTTTGGATCACATACCTGTCCCTCGTTGTGGCTGGCCGCGATTTCCTGTCCTTTCAATGGGACATGCTGCTCTTGGAATGTGGTTTTCTCGCCATCCTATTTGCTCCCGCACAACTCCAATGTCAATTGATCTGGAGGCAAGGTTGTTCCAATGTCGTCTTGTGGATGCTGCGTTTGCTGCTGTTCCGCCTCATGTTTTCGTCCGGGGTGGTGAAGCTTTGTAGTGGAGATTCTGTCTGGATCTCGTTGCGAGCTCTCGATTACCACTACCTGACGCAACCGTTACCGACCTGGACGAGTTGGTACGCTCATCATCTACCCTCGTGGGTGCACACTCTTAGTGTCGGTGGCATGTTCGCGATCGAACTCGCCGTGCCGTTTGCCATCTTTGGTCCTCGCAAGCTGCGCCTTTTGGGCATGATTTTGTTGGTGGCGCTGCAAGTTTTGATCGGTGCCACCGGCAACTACGGGTTTTTCAATCTGCTCACCGTCGCTCTCTGCATCACGCTTCTCGATGACGAGCATCTCGCCTTCATCAAGGAGCTTCGTACGATGCCGTCGGTAAGCGGTTTTTCATGGGTGGGGGGGATGTTACTATGGCCCCTTACTGCCGTCATCCTCGCGCTCAGCCTTGTGCAGATCGCTCACGCTTTCCGCTTACGCGTAGAGTGGCCTGCGGCTGTTGTCAGAGTTCACGAGTTACTCATGCCGTTTCGGATCGTCAACGGCTACGGGCTTTTCGCTGTCATGACTACGGAAAGACGAGAGATCGTGATTGAAGGGTCGAGAGATGGCCGAACATGGGAACCTTACGAGTTTAGCTGGAAACCCGGAGCGCCGGCCACGGCACCCAGATTTGCTCAACCTCACATGCCGAGATTGGATTGGCAGATGTGGTTCGCGGCGTTGAGATCGTACGAGACTACACCGTGGTTCAAGTCGTTCATAGGCCGCCTCCTACAGGGAAGTCCTGCGGTTCGTGGATTGCTAGCTGTGGAACCATTCGGTAGTGTCCCGCCAGCACAAATCCGAGCACTGATGTACCGATACGAGTTTTCCGATGGCAGAAATTCATTGGTGCCTGAAAACTGGTGGGAGCGCAAACTCATTGGCTTATATTCACCCCCGATGTCCCTTCGATAAATTCTGCAAAATTTGATAAATAAGATACTGTTGCCTGTTTATGAGGCGTGTGAAAAAGCTTGACAACTGAACAAAAAAGCAGTATTTTTTTGAGCAGTAAAGTAGCTAATAGCCGGAAAACTTCAAACGTAGGGGAAGAAGATGGCCAGAATAGCCAAAGAGAGAATCGAACGAGCAGCCAGAATTTATGCAAGTAACACCGACGCAGGTTTGGCCTTGGGTATTGCTGCGGGCAGCTTCGGACGCCTGTGTCGCCATTACGGAGTTGACACCCCCCAAAGCCGTCGCCAAAGCTCTTTCGAAGAACAACGCCGGCAGTGGATTGAAAACTGAGGCGCCGGAGGCCGAAGCTATGGCGAACGGCTGTGTCAATAAGGTGACGTTGGTCGGGAATCTGGGAAACGATCCCGAATTACGGTTTACTCCACGGCGAACCTTGGTGGCGACTTGTAGTCTTGCCACGACGGAGTCGTGGGTCGACAAGGCTGGAAAAGCATGCGAGCGTCCCGAGTGGCATCGGTTGGTCATGTGGCGTAAGTTGGCCGAAACTGCCAAGCAGCACTTGAAGAAAGGAAGTCGGGTGTATATCGAGGGCAAACTTAACACGCGGGTTTGGCATGACGCACGTGGGCAGAAAAACTCCTTAACCGAGGTTGTGGTTAACAGCTTGAAACTGCTGGGTGCCGGGCAGGCA
>CAYNZV010000007.1:0-13784 GCA_964401715.1 uncultured Gemmatimonadaceae bacterium
TGATACGCCCCAGCCCCAAACTGCGAGATCTACACCACACCAAGGTTTGCTACAGCAAGGAAACCTACTGTGGTCATATCAGCCAAGGAGGCATATACAATTTTGGCAATGGCGAGATCGCCATGATTCACACCCACGCCCCCTGCTCCTATGACACCGCGGATTCCGTCAACCATGGAATCTACGGCAAACCCGGTGTGCATTTGTTGCAACGCTCCCTCAACCATGGTGAGACTTGGCCCCGTGAGCACAACGTGGTGGTGTGGAACAACGCGGCGCCACAAGCCGATAAGGACGCCATCCACCAGAAGGCAAACGAACCTGGGGGTGAGCGCGAGAAGATCGATCTGGGCAGTCCCGACACGGCTATCTGGTTCCAGCGCTACGGCCCCCCGAACAAGAAGGACACCCGCGGCAACCAAATGCACGAGTGTTACGCCTTTCGCTCCGCAGACCGGGGCCACACTTGGGAACAGGTACCAACCCGCCTGAAACCTCCACAAGGGTATGATTACCCACTGGTCGACGGTTATCCGCCAATTCGTTTTCCCGATGGCACCCTCGCCGTAGCGGCCGATCTGGACCAGTATTACGTCGCCGTCTACGGCACCGACGATAACGGGCTGAACTGGCGTTACCTCGCGCTGGTGGCTCGCGACCCTGACGAATGGGGGCGAATGTGTTATCCACGCATGCTACTGTTGCCGGGAGGCAGGTTGCAGTGTTACATGCTCCACCTGTGGGGCCGGCGCAACAATGTCATCGTAATGAACTATTCCGATGACGGCGGTTTCACCTGGAGCACGCCCAAGACGATTGTGGCGTGGGGGCAGTCACCCTGGGCGCAGCTGAGCCGCGAGCATATCTGGTCGGGTGCTATACCGGGCCCGCCTTACCGCTCGCCCTGGCCTCTGCAGCTTCGCGACGGGCGTATCGCAGTAATTTTTGGCCGACGAGTGGCGCCATACGGGATGGGTGTGATCGTGAGCGAAGACGAGGGAGCGACCTGGTCGGGGGAAGCGGTGATTCGAGCCGATGCCAGCGACTGGGATCTGGCCTACCCGGTAGCTACCCAGCTCGACGACGGGCGGATCTTCACGGCCTACTACTACATGGAGAATGACGGCAACAACTGCGGCGGTACGCGTTACATCGCCGGCAGCTTCTTCGAGGTGGGTTGACGCAACCTCCGAAAATACTTCCCGAGGCCCTCTAATACTTCAAAAATCTTGGCTGCTTGAAGATCAGACCTGTAAGTCTGTAACCGTTGGCGTAGTTGTGAACCACGTTAAAATGCCAGCGATTGTCATGCCACCCAATCAAAGGTTCGCGTGACCGCTTTTTTCCACTGGCTGTAAAGCCCCGTCCCCGCATTGCTGCCGGGATTCGGCCACCAGCGTTTATCCTCTTGCCAGTTGCAGCGCATCTCGTCGGTGCTGTTCCAAAATCCGACCGCGTAGCCGGCAGCGTAAGCCGCACCCAAGGCCGTCGTTTCGGTAACCCGGGGACGAATCACCGGAACGCCGAGCACATCGGCCTGGAACTGCATCAGCAATTCGTTCTGAACCATCCCACCATCGACGTTCAGGGACTTCAGTTCCACCTCCGAATCGGCTCTCATGGCATCGATCACCTCGCGCGTTTGAAAAGCGGTGGCTTCGAGGGTTGCGCGCGCGAAATGGCCCCGGTTGGTGAACCCGGTCATCCCGACGAGAGCGCCGCGCGCATCGGAGCGCCAGTAGGGAGCGAACAAGCCGGAGAACGCCGGCACGAGATAGATGCCGCCATTGTCCTTTACCGTACAGGCCAACTCTTCGATCTCTGGCACAGAGTCGATCAACTTCAGGTTGTCGCGCAACCATTGAACCAGCGCCCCGGTGATAGCGATCGAACCCTCCAATGCATAGACGGCATCTTCTTCACCGAATTTGTACGCGACCGTAGTCAGTAATCCGTTCTTCGAATGTTTTAGCTCGCTTCCAGTGTTCAGGATCAGGAAACAGCCGGTGCCGTAGGTGTTCTTGGCTTCACCGACGTTGAAACAGGCCTGTCCTACCGTTGCAGCCTGCTGGTCTCCCAGGTCGCCACAAACCGGTAAGCCATTGCCAAAGGCACCTGCTCCTTTCGTGTGCCCGTATACTTCCGAGGACGAGGCAATACGCGGCAGCATGTCCAGCGTTATGCCCATCTCTTCGCAGATCGACCCGTCCCAATCCAAGGTTTGCAAATTCATCAGCATCGTCCGACTGGCGTTGGTGACATCGGTCACGTGTGTTCCGCCGTTGATGCCTCCCGTAAGGTTCCAGATAAGCCAGGTATCCATGGTGCCGAACAGTGCGATGCCCTTTTCCGCGGCAGCGCGCACCTCGGGGATATTGTCCAGCAACCAGCGGACCTTGGGCCCGGAAAAATAGTTCGATAGCGGCAGACCGACCCTTTCGCGGTAGCGCTCCTGACCGGCGTTACCACCAAGGGTTTTGACCAGCTGATCGGTCCGCGTGTCCTGCCAGACGATCGCATTGTAGAGCGGTTGCCCGGTGGTCCTGTCCCAAACCACGGTGGTTTCGCGCTGGTTAGCGATGCCGAGGGCGACGATCTCTTTGGCCGTAACCGCCGCTTTGAGCAGCACCTGACGAACCGCCTCCTGGGCGCATCTCCAAATCTCCAGCGGATCATGTTCCACCCAGCCGGGCTTGGGGAAAATCTGCGTATGTTCCAGCTGGTACATGGCGGCAACTTCGCCAGTTTTGTTGAACAGTGCGCAACGGGTACTTGATGTCCCCTGATCAATTGCAGCAACGTAGTCAGCCACGGTTATTCAAATCGGTCCTGTCATGCATTGAAGACGATGATTTGACGACGGCTTGATTGAGGTGCGCTCGTGGGACGCGGGTGCCCGTTGATACAACGGCGCGCTCACGCCCACCTACGGCCCTGCTTTCGGAAATTCGACCCCACTGACAAAGTGCAGGCCAAATCCCGGCACCATCTGATAAACGTGCACGCGCATCTCCGGGTGCACGGAGGTCATCAGGTAGGCATCCCGCGGGGACATGCCGTGTTCGTTGACCAGCCATTCCATAAAGTGCAGGATAGCCTTGGTTACCGCAGTTTCCAGGGGTTTCTCTATGCCGAGGAAGACGATGGTATCCTCTTTGATGATGCGCGGCGCGGGCAAACGCGTCTGTTTTACCACCTTGCAGGACAATCGGACCACGCTGCGCACTTCATTTGCCGTTCCGGTGAACTCCGTATCAGCTTGCGATCCGTGAACATCACCCACGAACAGCAAGCCACCGGGTTGGTAGCAGTTCAACCAGATCGTCGATCCCGGACAGAATTCGCGGACATCTAGATTCCCACCGTACGCCCCCTGCCCGAAGCCGCTGGTGGGAACGTCGTGCTCCGTCGCGGTGGCGAGTGTCCCAATAAATGGCCGCAGCGGCCAGTGGATCTCATCGTTGAACTTTACTGTTCCACTCTTCAAGCTGCCGTCAGGACCTGGCAGATGCTTGAAGATATGCGCATACGGACCACTCTCCCCCATCCAGGTCAGCGAATCTCCCAATGGCCCCACCCCCGGTCGCACCGCTGTGAATCCCTGTGGATCGACATCGATCTGGTGAACTTTTACCGCCAACACATCTCCCGGTTCGGCGCCCTCTACGTACACCGGACCCCCGACCGGATTGACCTTAGGGGGCACGTACTCCAGCTCCGGCCGATTCGCTACCGACGGCACAAAATCGGGGCTACGTATTCGACCCGATGCAGCATCCTCGGTTTCCACTTCGAACGTTTCACCAGGTGCCACCTCGAACGCTGGTGGGAGACGGTAGTCAAGCTCGTAAAGCATAGCCTCTTTTCGTGGTATTCTCTTCATGATCGTGATATGATTGCAGGTTAGTTGTGGTTTAATGCCCGATGGGGACCATCTTATTCAACCAGCGCTTCGCGAATCGTCTCCCTCTGGGAATCGGTGAATCTGCAGTCGCGCAGGTAACCCTCGACACCACCGTAGCGCTCTTCGAGGGCGGCAAGCATACCCAGCATCGTTTCGGGTGGGCAGGTCTGCCGCTGATACTGCTGCCAAGTAATCTCGTCGGGTGAGATGTCGGGATTCTGGTCCAAATGCCGGTTGATTAGAAAACGCGCAGTCAGACCATAGTCCTCAGCAATGGTAGTAGTCGGGACCCCACAAATCCCCAACACCAAAGCAGCAATCATTCCAGTCCGGTCGGCACCGGCCGAACAGTGAAACAACGCTGGCAGGGTTCCTGGAAGCGCAAGAAGAGACAGCGTCTCGCATACTTGACCCTTGCGCTCTTCCAAAACAAAGAGGTAGATCTGACGCTTGCGTTCGGCCACCTCGAGTTCGTCCGGCATCTCTGCCGTCTCTCGCAAACCCGCATCACCAACCATGTTTTGGTGAAAGTAAGTCACCCTGTCAGAACCGAAGAAGGGATCGGGCAGCGTCTGTAACTCCGCACTCCTCCGCAAATCAATCACTGTGCGCAAACCGTAATCCAACAACACTTGCTTGGCAGGTTCCTGGAGGCGATGAAGCGAGTCGGCACGAAGCAGCTGTCCCCAGCGGGTGCGTCGTCCGCTTACCGTCTCGTATCCACCAAGATCCCGCACGTTGTAAGAGCCGTCGACTTTCAGATGCCGCCTGGGGTCCGTATCGTCATCCATAGATTTCCCTTCGTGCGGTTTTCAGTAGGACAAATTCTCAAGGTCTCGTGCCACATCGCCTAACGGAGGACTTCACATCAGAACCCCTTACGTCGAGAGCTGCGCGTGTCCCGCACCAGTGTTCCGCTGTGGTAAACCCCTCGGATCGCACGATCGCGCCAATGTTCCGAAGCGTCGAAGAATTTGGCCTTGGTATCTATTTCGGTCACCAACACACCGGGACGAGCGTTTTTCAACTTCGCGGTGATAACACCATCAGGGCGGGCGACGAAACTACCCCACGCACAAGGCGACTTCGAGCTGTTGTTGGTGCTGATCCAGATGTAATTATTTGCCGCGTAGGACTGCATGGTCGCGGGAACGATGATGCCCCAAATATTCAAGCGCCGAAGTCTGGCCGCCGACATGCGCGCATTATGGAAGGAGTGAAACATCAATTCCACGCCACGCTTCTTGTACTCGCGATACAGCTCGGCATAGCGGAAATCGTGGCAGATCAACGCCCCGCATCGCACCCCCTTTATCTCGAACATGCAAAAATGCGATCCTGGGCTGTAGTGCCTCAGATCGTTGGTTAAGCCTTTATGGGATCCGACGAGAAACATTTTGTCGTAGCGCTCGGCCGGTCGGCCCTGGTCATCGATGATGTACAGGCTGTTGTGCGGCTTGTGACACCCAGACAAGCGATGTGCCGAGCCTAAAATCACCCACAGCTTCAATTCCCGGGCCAGTTCTGACACTTGCAGGTGGGCTTCCTGAAGCCGATCCCAGTCATAACCTTCCATGGACCTGATGTCGACCCCCGCGTATCCCGGTAAACAGGTCTCGGAAAAGTGAGCGACGTGGGCACCGCGCTTTTTGGCCGTCTTCATCTGACGCATTACGAAACCGAGATTTTGTTCGAGTTTTCCTTCTACGGGAAATTGGCAGGAAGCCACTTTCAGTTTCACGTCTACCCTCCGTGTCTAAATTATTTTTGTCTGTTGAATCGACACCATGATCTTGACCAGCGCCACGCAATTCGGGCCCTCAATCTACAACAGAGACAATCGCAGTGCGACCCCCAATGGCACTCTGCCAAGTCAGGCGCCAGACAAGAAACTCTAATCAACAGACTGTCGAAAACTGGTTAGTTTCTTTACACTGGCCTGCAAACAGAAATCATTCGTGGAAGTGCGATCCAATGATTAACCGAAGGACAGAAATTGAATGATTAACGAGCTGGCAACCCTGCGAAACGGTCGATCCGGGCGGTTCTCATCCTGGGACAAGACCGGCAGGAATAAAGACCATTGGCTCCTCCAACCGGGTGAATCCAGAGTGCTTGCAGACATCGAGGGACCGGGCGCTATCACTCATATCTGGATGACCCAGTTGAACCACTATCGGGAGTGCTTACTGAAGATTACCTGGGACAACGCGAAGAAACCCAGCGTCCTCGTGCCCCTGGGGGACTTCTTCTGCCTTGGGCACGGCATCGTCAATAGCTTCCAATCGTTGTTGTTCACGGCGTCGACAAACAGAAACAACGAGTTCAATCAGGGTTGTGCGCTCAATTGTTACGCGTCCATGCCTTTCAGCGAGCGCGCCGTAGTTGAGTTGATCAACCAGAGTAGTGAGACACACATGCAATTCTTCTATGTCGACTACGAGAGTTATGCCCAACCCCAGCCCAAGGCTGGCTACTTTCACGCAGAATTCCACCGAGCCAACCCGTTTGGTGGCTGGGGTCACGAGATACGGGTCGGTGCCACTGAAGCCGATATTGCCAACAAGGGTAAGATAGCCTGGGACAACAATTACCTCATCATAGAAACCAAAGGCAGGGGTCATTACGTCGGCTGCAACCTTTCCGTCACCAACTTCAAGGGAAAGTGGTGGGGCGAAGGTGACGACATGATTTGGGTCGATGGCTACAAATGGCCTCCGGATCTTCACGGAACCGGGAGCGAAGACTATCTCAATCAAGCATGGGGTATGCAGCCCAACGCATTTCTGCGCAACGGCTCGTCCATCTATGAGAAAAACACCAACGGCTACCAGACCAGCTACGTGCTACACATTGAAAACCCCGTCCGTTTCGAAAAGGAGATCAGGGTCACCATTGAGCACGGTCACGGGAACCATCTGGCCAACGAGATGTCGTCGGTCGCCTATTGGTACGCGGAACAACCAGCGAGCGTAGTTTCTCCACCGCCGGTGGGCAAACGCCTCCCGGTCCTCAGGGATAACCAGGGAAGTTGGTTATCCGACAAGAAGAATAAGTGCCCGGGAGAGCATATCACTCCGAACACCGAGATGAAGAAAATGAAGACGAGATGGGTGAAAAAGAACGGGTGAACAGCCGAATTAGCCACCAACAAAACCACACAATGAACAGGACAGAAAGACTGGTGGCGGTTGGCAATGGATTGGCGCCGATAAGCGCAATCTGCCTATTGCGACAGGCAACTATATCAAGCGCCCATACTCGGTGAAGCCGATCAACGCCCGAATAAAAACCGACGAGACGTCAAACTCATCCGCCTGGCGAAAGGGATCGCCGAATTCCTTTTTGTCCTTCGCTACACCGATGACAGTGTAGAGATCGTAACCAAAATACCGCTTGCGGTTGGTCAGTGTGCAAAACGCCGTGTGCTGCTTGAAGCTGTTGCGGCTGCGAACGCGGTCCTCAACCTTGTAGGGCAATGGACCTAGCCCTTGCAGTCCAGCTTGCAGCGTCGTTCGGGTCATCAGCGGAAGTTCTATCCGCAGGATCGGAATGGTCCTGAACTCAGAGGCCAAATCCCGGCTGACGTATTCACCATCAACCAGACGGTCGGCTTTCTGGTCTACCAAACGCAGATGCATGAACTTGACTTGCGGCGTCAGACTCAGCTTGCCCCAATTCCAGGTGTATTCCGCTTGGCTGACCACCGTCCAGAAATCCAACCGGCGCTCGCGTTGATCGAGACCACCTGGCAGCTGTCCCTCCTGCTGCCAGTTGTACCGCAGACGCAGCTGTTGTTGTAGACGAAGAGTAGACCAAGGCTGCACCTGGGCTTCCAGATAGGACTCGCCCACGTAGCTGTCCTGGTATAGCAGCGGATCCTGTCTCAGGCTGCTGCCAAAAATGGGTGGACCTATCTCCCCGGGGTGCACCGGTTCCGGACCGCGGTAACCTAACCGACGGTTCCGACTCGGCCTTTCATCGACCAAACGGACTTCGTCGGCAATATCGTCCTGCACCCGGCGGAATCGGCTCTCGAAGAACAGCCGCCGAACACTGGCCACCCCCTCACGACGGTAACTCAGCTGTGTATAGGCAGACCTGTTGCGTCCAGCGCCCGCGATCTGCTCGATCGCGTAGTGTCCCAGGCCCACAGACCAGTGTCTGGTCAAATCCAGCTGTCCGAAGAGATGATAACCGCGCTGGTCTTGGTCGTAGGGGTAGTCGAAATCTATATCGTCTTCCTGCATATCAGGTTGGTCGTTGTTGTTGCGATCGAGCCCATAAACGTAATCGATGGGCTCTACATAGTACATGAGGAAGGGCTCTTCGTAGTCGGGAATGGTATTGCCATTGCGGTTCGTATCTGGAAAGCCATCAACGTTGTCGTCCTGGCCCGGAAAAACTCCGTCTGGATCGTAATGTTGATTATCTAAGGGCATTGCCAGGAGATTACCGATGCGAAAATCCGGATAGCGATCCCCATCCTCGTTGTCCTCCACTAGGTCCCAGTAAACCGTGGTGTTGGCCATAGAAGCCAGGTTGGTTTCCCACAATCCCGACTCCATATCCACAAAGGTGCGCATTCCGGTCTTGAAGTCGGGATTCATGGAGAAGTACTCCCCGCCCACTCGTGCCGGGCCGAACCAGCGGGTAACATTGAGGAAATAAGCCGAGCCATGCTCTACCGAACGATCTGCCTGATCGAAGAAGGGCTCTCCGTCAAGCTGTGCCGGATATCGCGCATAACGTGCGGAACGCGCGTATTCGCCGTTGATCTCAAGCCCGGCCAAACCGAGATGAATATCGGCGCTGTAGGTGAAGAGAGCCGTATGCTCCCCCACCGAAAACCGCACCCGTTTCAGGTTCGATAGATCCTGGACGTTGCCCTCCGCTCTAAGTGCCGTTTGGTAGAACGTGCTCTTGAACATCGATGCATAGTCTCGGGCACGTTGGTTGTGCATAGTCAAGAAACTCACTTCGATGCGGTAATCATTGCCAACAAGGGCTTCCACAGCCACTGACTCCACGTCAGGTTCCGACGTAAGTTCGAACATGTAGATGAGGAGTTCGTCTCCGTCCGCGCGCAGAACCTCATCCGGTGATGCCACCAAATAATCGGCGAGCAGACCGGGAAGATTGGTTTTGTCGGCTACCTCCTGGCGTGCTGACTCGTCGCCTTCTTCGTAATCGAAGCGGTAGAAATAGTCCGCGTACTTCGGTATCTCGTCCCGGCCGCGGTAGTACAGGGGTTGGCTCCGATATCGACCCGCGAAATTGTAATAAGTGATCGGCCGGAATTCGCCGGTCGCCCTCGAAATACTTCCTACCTGGGTTGGAATGCCCTGCCGGTGGCGGATAATCCTGGGTCGCAGATCGGGGCGTGTCGTGCCGTCAACGACGAGCTGAACGTCCTGCACCACCGCCCCCCCCGCACCATCCGTAGGCGAATCATCCTTGAAGCGCACTACTAGCCAGTTGACCAGGGGCAGATCGGGACGCAAAACCCCTTTAAGACTGTTGCCTGGCTGGGTGCTACGATACACGTGCAGGTTGACCCCGTTCAAACCCAGCTGCAAAGAACCAATCTGAGTTTGCACCCGGCTGCCCAAAAGCACGGTGTTGTCATCAGCGAAATGGGTATTCTCGGCCGACCATGGGGAAGGTGTCTCCTGATACGCTTTGGGTCGTTCGATCCGCGAACCGAGAAGGGTGATCTGCAAGTGCGGCACGGACAGATCCAGCCGCATGCCGTTGAAATCAACCATTGATAGGGTCAAGGGGGTAAAACGCGCAATCAGTGCATCTCCCACGACAGCACTATAACCCCAACTACCATAGCCATCGCGACCCATGACCATGCTATCAAAGACGGGAATCCACGTGCCCGAGGCTGCCTGACCCGCTCCCATATCCTTGGAAAGGGCGCTGCCATACTGTTGCCCGGGGAAGCGCGTCTCGCTCCATTCGTAGACCGAATAGCCGGTTATCAGGTAGTCGGCCATTGAGCCGTAGTACGCCCGTGCCTTATCCGTATAGGGTGTGGAATGATTCGGGTAGTTGGAGAAATTCCTGAAGGTATAGTTGCGGTAAACCGGATCCTCGTACCGAAGGAAAGGACGCGAGGGCTCCAACTCGGGGAGCGGCATTCGCTGCTCAGCTTGCGCTCCCATAATCGATCCTACCAAGAGGCCAGCAACGGCCCGACTCCAAAATGAAAAATTCAAATGTAGCCTCTGGAGAAATGACCGATTATCCGGTTGACGCGCCGGATCGAAGCGCCATCCATCGTCGTGCCTCAATCGATATCTGGCGCCCATATACGATTTTCTCGGGCTTCCAAAAATCCCTGATTGGTAGGCTTCAGCTTCCAGATCTCGACCCTCCTCAGCTTGATCGGCGGCGTGTCCACCCTGCGGCCGAACAGGTATGCCCTTATTTCATTGCCGCCGTTGCGGTAAGCCATGTGGGCGCACAAGGCGGCCTGACGACCGTTGGCAAAGACCTCGACGAGATATCTGTCGACGAAGACGCGCAGCTCCAGATCTTCGCCTAGAGGCAAATCTGTAGCAGCAAACGGTGCCTCGGTTTCGCCGACGCAGAGCGTGCCGGTTTCCGGCCGCAGCATAATCTGCAATCCCTCCTTGGCATCATCAGCAAACAGCTGGATGCCAAAGCGCTTGCGGTCGGCCTCGGCGCGATCCACGGTCATCCGCACCTCGAACGCCTCACCGTCCACTTCGGCGATTGTTGCGGAGGCGTCGTAACCTTCGTCGGGCGGTATCACCTCAACGTCATCGACGACTTGTGGATCGTAGCGAAGCGATTCGAGCTCAAGTAATGGCTCGATCCTCAAGCTGCCGTCGTCGCGGAGACTTAGCTCTCGGGGCAGCGATTGCACCGTCTTCAAGGTGATTTCCGAATCGAGAGTACGCATCCATGCCCACATCACACGACGACCGTCCGGGGTGAGCACGCTCTCTGGGGCAAAAAAATCGCGATAATAAGGTTTGGTCAGCGATTGGCCAGATCGCCTCCAGTTCATGCGACCATGGATCTCCGGTACGAATTGTTCCGCGGCAGCATCCCATTCGCCTATGTAATAACGGCACCCAATGAAATGACTGATGCACAAAAGCATCCACTTATTGTCGAGCTGAAAGAAATTGGCGCAGGAAATGTCCTCGCCGATGGCCACATCCGGCATGTCATATTTGAGGAAGGGACCCACATAGTTCCAGGTCGCGAGATCGGTTGACCTGCATAGCGGAACGTTTTCAGCCGCAGAGAAGGCGTAGTAGGTGTCGCCGATGCGGAAGCAGTCTGGATCACCAAGCAAGCCGACGTTCCTGCCGCGTGGTCCCCCCTTCGGCAACACAGGGTAGGGTTTTTCCCAGCTACTCAATTTGTTGTCTCGAGCGACGACGATAAACGAGTGCTCGGGCTCGGATAGGCCACAATAAATCGCGGCGGGACTTCCTTCCTTGGTGATGAATCCGGTGCCACTGAACATGCCGTGACCCGTGAAAGAGGGTTGTAGCTTGGTGGGTTGCCACGACCAGTGCAGCATATCCGAACTGGTCACATGGACGAACGAATATGAGTAATCGTCCCTCCATGAGTGCCGGAGGATGTAGTGGAGGTGGTAGGTGCCGTCCAGGAAATAGGCAAGATTGGGGTCCCCAGGCGCACTGTCGCCACCAGGGTGCATCAGGTGGTAATTTAGTACCAACTCATCGGAGACGATCCTTTCATCGGCTTGTTGCATCAGATTTTACTCGCGTAGTATCGCAGCGGTTACTTGCGCATCGTCTACCGTGGCACGTAGCCAGTGAACCACCCGGAGGCAGTCAGTCAACACACCGTTTCCAACGGGATTCCCAAACCAACAGAAACGCGACCGAGTGTTTCCAGATGCGATCCTATGCACAGAGCACCGTGGTGGGTAGGTCCGTACGAGCTCCATTGTTCGACAAAATCTCGAAGGCCGCAAGAAAACCGCACGCGACAATTCGTGTCTCCCAACCTCAGAGTTGGCCCATCTTCGACCACACCTTCCGCCGCGATCATTCGGTAATCACCCCGCTCATCTTGCGTGACCGATACAAGCGTCACCGGTCCCGTTTCCGGATAGAACTGGGTCAAGTACCCTTTACCGCTCTTGCCGTGGAAAACCTCCGACACGGCCAGCGATGGCTTTCTCGCTGATATGGCCGGATCGCCCGCACCGCTGTGCCCTATAAAGCAGATATCATCTTCGAAATCCATCGAGTAGAGCTCGGCAAGCGTAGCGCTTCCGGCGATGCTTTTGAGGATGAGCATAGCAATACCAGCTTTGATATCCCCCTCCACCGGACAAGCGATGCCATCTGCCATGAGCAGCGAAAGAACCGGGTTCAGAGCGGCGAGGAGCTCGCCGCGTTTGCCACTGGGCTCCCCCTCGAAGTGACTGGCAATCGCACACAGGTTATAACGGCTGACAAACCGGCGAGAAGCACTGTAGAAAACAGCTATCGAGTCGATTTCTTCTTGAGTAACGGAAGCGGAAAAATCGAATAGTGATTCAATGCGCGCGGCGCCATGTTCCTTGTCCGAGTCTGTGACATTAGCGAGCTCGGCGATAATGTCGTCCCAATCAAGATGGTGAATGTAGGGTCCGAGCTGGTTCTGGAGACGGGTCTCATCCACGTTGAGGTCGAGCATCCCGGCATAGGGACGGCCCAGTAATGCAATGGACTGTGAGACGAGTCGTCTGCGAAGCGTCGCGATGGAGCACCACTCAAGGAGGCGCCGATCGAGAATCGCGTCATTCTCCAAGTGCCCGGTAACGGTGGCAAAACGTTTACCAGACCTGAGTAGGACCGCGGTCATTTCGGGTAGGCCCGCACAGGTAACACCGACGCCGAGCCAGTCAGCGATGGTGTCCACCTTGGTCAGGTCCAACGCTTTTACCGGTTGAACATTCAGCAGAATGATCGGAACATCGAGGGAAGCTACGGCTGGAAGGAGGGTTTCGGAGTTCGCATAAGTGCCAAGATGGCAGAAAACGATATCTACTTGAGATTTGACGAACCGCTCCTCCGCCTTGCGTGCGGCGGCAACCGAGTCCACTAGTCCGGCTGCGGCGATTTCGCCTTGGCCCTCGAGTAGCCGACCCAACCGTCTGTGTGCGTCCATGATCCCTTCTTTCATACCAGGAAACTGTTCCCAGTAGTTACCGAGGCCAACGACCATGAGACCGATTCGTGCCGTGTGCTGCTTTATTGCCACCATGCGTTTCTTATAGGCTTCATCAACTGTTGTTTGGTTTGTATCGCCTAAGGGTGTCGCCGGCTTTTTCTAATTTGAATGCTGCTATACAGAGACCTCATCCCCGATCAAAAAAGATACTCATCCACCCAGCCGTGCCCACCATAATCTTGCCGTAAAGGGCGTTCGCCTCTTCCGGCTTGGCGACGTGGCTGATCAAATAATCCACCTGCAATTCTCCGGACGCAATGAGCCTCATGACCGCTTTGCGGTTGCGCTGGCGAGTCCAAGGTCAGTAGGGATGGGGATTATTTTCCAAGCCCTGCTCATATGTGCCCCGAATGTCTAGTTCGCGACGGAGCAATTCAACCTGAAGACCAATCTCTACGGTGCCTGGCGGGCTTCCCACAAGTATCACTTTGGCCCTTTGTCCGGCGGCTTCCATGCACGGCACCAGGACTTCGGGGTCGCGAGTCGCGTGAAAAACGCATCTGGCTCCGCCGTCGGTGAGTTCGCGAACCGCTTCCACCGCATCCTCCTCGGACGCATTAATTGTGTGGGTTGCACCGCTGATATCGCTCAGGCGCAGGCGCGCTGCATCCAGATCAACCGCGACAATCGGATAGGCACC
>CAYNZV010000007.1:13884-75676 GCA_964401715.1 uncultured Gemmatimonadaceae bacterium
CGCTCAGGCGCAGGCGCGCTGCATCCAGATCAACCGCGACAATCGGATAGGCACCGGAAAGTCGGCAAACGGCTGTAACAAGCTGACCGGCCAGCCAGTGCGATGCGTGATTACCAAAGGCAAGCACCTTGTCACCGGACTTGAATTCTACCACCCCGGACCCGACGGCCTGAACACGTCCCGCCATTGTGTGTCCCGACGAACGCCTCGCATCGGCGCTCGTTGCTGCCACCATGGCGTTCTTCTCGCTACCAGCACTGATCTGACTTCGATGCACTCGAACCAGCAGCTGTCCCGCACCCGGTTCGGGGACATCGAAGGGCTCGAGCTCCACCCGATCCGACCCGACGAGGACGAGCCTTCTTCCTGTCTCACTCACAGCCTTCACCTTCTTGAAAGCGAAAGTAGATGCTACCTTCATCACCTGCAGTCGCGGAGTACCACGCAGTGGGGGATTACCAGTTCGCCGAATACGCAAGATTCGCGGTCTCACGGCGTCGAAGTTGTCTCTCAATAACGGATCGCGAGTTGAACACTATCCAACACCGGCGGCGCTTGCGCAGTGTCATCGCGGTGTTCCAGCAACAGCTCAACCTTGTTCTCGCCCCTGTTGACCTGTTCCGGCCGTAGTTGGCATTCCAGCCAACGCGATCTTGTGCCTTGCTGCTCTTCGCCGACCTCCAAATCGTTCAGTGTCGCCCCGTTCAGTTGGACTACCATCGGGTCTTTATCCGCTACATCCCACAGATGTAGACGAAAACGTAGCTCCGAAATACCGTTTGCATTCGGATCTTCACCAACCTGGAAGTGCAAACCCAGCGGCTCTCCCTGGGGTATTTCCAGCTCTTGGACCTGCTCAACACTCGAGCCATCGTTGAACTCGTCGATGCCAAAGAGCTTGTCCTTGCCCGCCATAGTTTTCGGATCCCCAATCTCAAACCATACCTCTGGATCACCCAACCCAGGATTGAAGATGTAGATTCCGTCGGCACCGGCGTTGAACATGTTCATGGCAGCGCCGCGCCATGCCGCCCACGTACCCTCCCAGTTGTTGAACACCGGGATATACGATGGTTTCCCCAGGCGCTTCGGCTGACCGCCGTATAAAGTCTCAAGCCACTCTTTACGGGTGCGGTGTTTGCCCTTGGAGCTACCTAGAAAGGCCCAGTGGCCCCAGAACGCCCAGTCGATACAGGGATACACTGGCAAATCGTGTTGGTGGCCGAGCTCTACGATATCCGTGAACGAGTCGCCCATGGACGACTCGCTGCCGCCTCCGGGAATCAGCAGGTCGAGCAGATCTTCCGCAAGCCATTGCTCCAAGTCGACACCGATGAAGCGTGCATCAACGGTGTTGAATGGCGTGCGCGCCGCCAGGAGAAATGGGCGCCCTCTTTGTGCACCCACGTCGTCAGCCAGATTCCGGACTCGACGTACAAGATCGCTCATCATGTCCAGGTGTTCCTGCTCCACCGGTTGCATAGCCAGCGTTGGACGGAAGTACGGGTAGTGTCGGAAAAAGTCCATCTCCATCCCGTCCACTTCGTAATTGTGCACTACCTCTTCAATAATCGAAAAGACCTGGTCCCGAACCTCAGGAAAGCTAAAGTCGAGAGAACTCCAGTTGCCGGGGCCGCCCTCTTCGCCCATCAGGAATTCCGGGTGATCGCGTTTGAACGCCGACAAACCGTAATCCCAGCGGCGTTCGCCTTCAGCGTAGGAGTCGTGACAGTCGTTCATGCGCAACGACCAGAACGACTCCATGCCGTGCTCGTGGCTGAAGTCGGTATGAATCTGCAGGGTGTCCCTCCCATATTTTTCGACCAGCTCCAACGGCATTCCCTTGCCGTAAAACCCACCCAATTTCGTCTGGTGCGAAAAAGTGTGTCCGGCCATGCAGCTGCAATACCAGTTACTGTCCACCTGTGACCCGATCAACGGTGTATTGCGGGCATTTAGAAAGTCGTCGATGAGTTCGCCCTCTGTTTTTACGGTGAGACCTTCAGCGGCGTCGTGCTCGAGCTCTTGTCCCGTGCGCGCAAAGACGGCATCGTCGCCATCATTGTTGTAGATGATGCGCCGTTTGCGCCAGCGCGCTTGTTTTCTCATTTCGTGCATCGGTATTCTCCTCCGCGCATCGACCGTTGATCACTAGCAGGCGATCTCCCGCTTGGTGGTGCGGGCACCAGTGGATATCTTTTTTCCACCAAAACCTGAACAATGTAACCAAACCGGCCGTTGATCGCCGGGGGAGTGAAACCAGATGGCCGCTTACGTTCCAGTTGACATCGCCAGCACAAGAAATGCCGGTTCCAGCATTCTTGGAGCCGATGACCTTCCGGTGGGCGAGCAGATTTTCCAAGGCTTGCCTTTCTGCGTCGGGGGAACGGGAGCGAACCAAGATGCATGTCTTTTGGCGGTAGGTCCTGGGCACGGATCGGATCCGGTTTCAATCGCCGTCGGACAGAAGGCGACCTATGTCATCTTCGCCCACCGCTTGTTGGAGTCGAAGATCTCGGAGGGAGGACTCGTGGGTGAAGAGATCGGTGAGTATCTCTTTCACCTAAGTAGTGGCGAATGCCACTCGGCGAAGCTGCGAGAGCGATTCGAGATCTGCGCCGTTCCACCTGATGGCGGTTCGCCCTTTCTGGCTTTTTCAGATACTGGCGACAAGCTGCCTCCGCGATGGGAAGGCCGCTGGTCCGAATCGGGACGGCGGCAGATGGAGGTGGCCAAGGGTTACTCGCGGTGGTTTGTGTTGTGGCCATGGAAAAACCCCACTCCCAACAAGCAGCTCGAGTCGATCGAAATCCGGCCGGGCCCGCGAGTGATCGCAATCGGCGGCATCACCTTGAGCAGTCTGGACGAGGATCCGATCTGCCGTGAAGGACTGCTCGACGTGGTCATAACGCTGCCTCGGGACGAAGATGCCGACAAGCCGTTCGATCTGGAGGTGGAAGTCGATCGCGGCGTGGCGACTTACGCCTATCCACTGCCTGAGATGACGGCAGAGGAATTTGTCAACCACGATCGCAAAGGCTGGGGCGAAGCGCAGAACGAAAAGTGCAGCCCGACACAGGTCGAAATCGCTGCCTCGCCCTCGGCAACAGTGACAGTCAAGCAATCCGGAGAAAAGCTGGGCGCAGTGAGTTGGGGTGAGGTTCTGGAGAAGGGGAAAGCAGAGTCGGACTCCCGTGTCAGAGTGGAGATCGTGGACACGGGTCGCAATTGGGTGCACACGAAGGTTGTGGACGACGACAGCGGAAAACCGGTGCCCTGCCGCATTCACTTTCGATCTCCTAGAGGCGTGGCTTATGCGCCTCACGGTCATCATGCACACGTGAACTCCAACAACGGCACCTGGCTACTTCGACGTCGGCGGCGACATGCGTCTCGGGCAGGCTTCATACGCCTACATCGACGGCACCTGCCAGGGATGGCTTCCCCGAGGCGAGGTGATCGTCGATGTCGCTAGAGGATTCGAGTACGAGCCGATCCGGCAGAAGCTCCACATCGCCCCCGAACAGCGCGAGCTGGAGCTGCGGCTGAAGCGCTGGTGCCACATGGCCGCGGACGGGTGGTATAGTGGTGACTCACATGTGCATTTTCTGTCGGCGCAGGGCAGCCACACCGAAGCCAACGGAGAAGATCTCAATGTGGTCAATATGCTGCAGTCGCAATGGGGCTCGCTGTTTACAGACAAACAGGAGTTCACCGGTGCTCCTAGTATCTCCGACGACGGCAAGAGCATCGTCTACGTCTCCCAGGAGAATCGCCAGCATTTCCTCGGCCACTTGATCCTTTGGGGCTTAAAAGGGCCGGTGATGCCCTGGTGTTCCGACGGTCCGAGCGAAGCGGAGATGGGCGGCACCCTCGAGGTGACCATGTCGGATTGGGCAGACCAGACCCACGTGCAAGGGGGCACCGTGGTGATTCCCCACCTGCCGAACCCCAACGGCGAGCCAGCAACCCTGATCGCCACGGGTCGGGCAGATGCCGTGGAGATGTTGCGTCACGCCGAATTCAACCATCACGAGTACTACCGTTATCTCAACTGTGGCTACAAGCTGCCGCTGGTGGGCGGCACCGACAAGATGTCCAGCGACGTGCCAGTGGGTATATACCGCACATACGCCAAGATCGGAGACGGTCAGGAATTCACCTATGACACCTGGTGCAAGGCGGTGACCGCCGGGCGCACCGTGCACAGCGGTGGGCCGATGCTCACGTTCTCCGTTGACGGCCACGAGATCGGAGATACGGTGGCTTTGCCCGGGAACGGTGGCACCGTCGAAGTGGCGGCCGAAGCCGAGTGCATTTTCCCGATTCACTGTCTGCAGGTAGTGCAGGAGGGAAAGGTGGTAGCAGAAGCGTCGGAGCCAACGGGTGCTCGCAAGCTCAACCTGAAAGCCAAGGTAAAAGTGGAAGGCCATTCCTGGCTCGCAGCTCGCGTCGCGGGACCTCGATACGAATCGATTCCGCATTACGATGGCTGGGGCCGAGGCATCTTCGCGCACACTTCGCCGGTCTATATCGCGTGCGGAGGCGAATGGTGGATGTTCGATCAGGAGACAGCGACCTACATGCTGACCCTCGTGGATGGATGCGTCGAATACATCCGCAATGCCAGCCGCCTGCACACTGAGGAGACGGTTACCCATCACCATGGGGAGCCGGATCATCAGGAATATCTAGAGCGGCCGTTCCTGGAGGCGCGAGAGGCGATCCACAAGCGCATGCACCAGTTGCGGGTCCCGCACTAAAGCGGCCGTGGCGCCGTCAGGTGGGACAGAGGTGTACTTGCGGGTTTCCCCTGGAAGCAGTGAGATCGGCTGAGGATGCTAATCGCCTAACGGTCAGATCTCGGATGCACGTTAGCGCCCCGTATGTAGCAGAACGCCACTACGGCGAACCTCAAAGCTTGCCGAGTATTTCGTCTACCTTGCTTTCGAATAGCGCCTGCCATTCCGGGGCCACCAAGCAGTCAGTGTCCTCCTGCGCCCTGCCTCTGTTTTTTAGCTGTTCAACGGTGGGCGTGTAGAAGAGATAGCCGTTAGTGACACCGGCGATAAAGGTGAATTCGTGAGGCGATCGATTCTTGATTCCGAGCCCGATCTCTACGGGCAGCTCACCCGGAAACGTGATCAACGTGAAATCGCCAACCCTGAGCCCCGCCACTTCCGCTTCGATCGTTCCCGTTTTGGAGGCCGTGTTCGAGGCCTGTTTCTTCTTCAGCATATCGATGTGTATCTGGATCTTCGTCAGTTCTTCCATGGTGTAGATGTTTTCGATGTAGCGATCCATGTTCCGTTTCTTTTCGGCATCCAGTCGAGCCAGGTCGTCCCTCCCCATCATCTTTTCGTGCAAATACCGATACGAGTAGTAGGATGGATACTCGGGGAAAAGATTGTGCTTCACGAACAGGGTAAGAAACGTTTTGAAATTCAGGGCCGTTCCTTTCAGATACCTCTCGCCCCTTGTAGTGGCCGAAGTGGCGGAGAACGCAAGTGACTCGAGCAATTTTCGCTGCTCCCGTTCCATCTCGTCGATGCGTTGCCCCAAGTCGGCCCGCGGCAGTTGGATCTTCTCGTTGATCAGCTTAAGCTGCCCATCCGCCCGTACAGGGATCTTCCTCAAAGCTTTCAACGTGCTGAGACCAAGGAGATTGCCAAGCGGCTCGGCATCGCGCAGATAGTCGACGTCGTTCCCCTTGTAGAAGGAGGGATTGACGTCCGCGCCGCAGCCTTGAGTAAACAAGGCGATGGTGCCTTCGCTCAGATTCTCCTCGATTACGCTGCATGCGAAACCGGATATGTCGGCCGTATTGCCACCGTTGGGAACTTCCTGAATAGGATGACAGGCGAAGTTGTAAACCACCGCCAGGGTTCGGCCGTCCTCCCGATCGAGTCGCAGGATGCCAATTTCCGGATCGACCGGTCCGACCCCTAAAACCTCTTCATCGGGGGGTAGGCAGTACAGCTGACGAACATCTGCTTCGTAGCCGTTTCTCAGCTTGAGGCGGCGGTTCTCCATGATTCTGTCTTCGTGACCGATCCCGGAGCCGACCGAAACGGGGACCATGTTTCCCCACGCCTCTATCACGGCCTGAACCGTCAGCTGCTCCACGTCGACACACACCGTACCATGACAGTGAGTAACGCTGATCAACACATTCAGCGGCTCTATGGTCAAGTCTTTTTCCAGCTGCGAGCGCACGTTCACCAGGAAGTCATCTTGAACTGTGCCAATCTCGGCGATCGTCACGACGTCCACGGAAACGATAACAGCTGTAGTGGTATCGTCCGTCAGTACCAAAGCTCTGGAATATAGTGGATCGTTGACGAGGCGCTCGCCGCGTTTGCTTATCTCCACTTTCGCAGCCCCCGCACGGAGCTGAGATGTACCCGAAGCACTCATTGTCTCCTCCTCAGCACTAGCTGTAGCACCACACCGCCGGCACGGTGTAAACGCAAGCTTGATTAATGGCCGTGTGCCTGGCTGCTTCCACGATGCCGAACTGACCCCGGTTGGCATAGATCAACGCGTTACGCTCAAAACAGCAATCTACAGTTGGAAAATTTCGATTCGAGGCCTGCAACCCGACAATCCAAGGTGAAAGCCATCTGACCGTTACCCAACATACGGACTGTAACGATTCAAAGGTGAACGGCTCCATCGCCGAAAGCAGTTTTTTAGAGGCGGAAAACGGAATGCTGAGGACAAGGGCTGCCGCCGTCAGGATGATCACATCAGTCCGATATTTTCCCGACCGAGAGCAGAGAGCAGAGAATCGTATTCTGTCACAGTTGCTTCGCTTTGCTCTCTGACGCAGTTCAAAATTTTTTCTCTCGGCATCAATATTGTATCCGACCACCAAAGTGGATGGGTCAATATGACCATGCGGTCGTGTCCCGCTTCTATAAAATCTTCCAAACGACTGTGCCGCCAATAGCCATTCGAATCCGAACAATATGCAACACAATCTCTGAAATACGACGCATAGCAGTTAATCAATCCTCCGTATTCCCAATCTGTTGATACCGATGATATCGGAGTCGTCATATGGAAGGCAAACACTCTTACATTTGTTCCAAATAGTTCCTTGATGATGGTTTTTTCGAAATTGAGGCATGTAGCCAATTGGGAAGATTCTTTGAGGTCATACGCAATAGGATCGAAGTGAAGGGCAATGTCGTGTCCCAGATCGATGATTTCTGTGATTGCCTTTTTAACCTTTTTTTCGAAAAGATTGTAGAATGGAGAGTTGGTTAGGACTGCATACGTGGCAGAGATATCATACCTCGCTTCTATGAGCGCGAGGTCGAGAGCGTTGGCCGGAGAAAAATCGATGTCGTGTCGTTGGATGACGAACTTTTCGTTCTTGTCAAAATTAGTATAACGCCGGAATGTATACCCCTGATCGAGTATCCTGTTCAGATACTCCTCATATTTCTCAAGAGTGAAGTCGCTCTGATTGTAGCTCTTTAGCATTTCCGTACGAGATTTTTGCACGTTACAGATGTTCAGCCCGCGGTCTATTGAGTTTCCCGAACCCTGCAAGGCGTCCCATACGCTTTGCATCCTTCCGGGACATCATCCATTACCAAGCTGTTAGCGCCCACTATCGCATTGGCCCCAATAGTAACCCCCATGGTTACGACCGTATTAGGACCGATGTAAGCGCTGTTGCCGATCTTAACTGCGCCATACTCAGTGGCTTCCGTCCCACTGCTGACAATCCGCCCAACTGAGCTGTGCGTGTAGATATGCACACCGGACGAAATCGCGCAATTGTCACCGATTTCGATTCTTCCCGCACCATCTAGTACGGTGAAAGGCCCGATCCACGTATTTTCGCCTACTTTTACATCTCCAATGACTAGCGACTCGTCGTAAATGGACGTACCTTCACCAAACCCCATGAGTTTGGCCTTGTCCCATCTATCGAAGATGTAGTTCCCGGCTGAAAGAAAACGCGCATACTTGCGGTTTTTCATTTGCAGCAGATAGGTGAATGTCCCTCTTAGCAGGAAAGCCAGCAACTTTTGAAGTATTTTCACGCCTAAATCACCAACTCTGGGATTGTCTTTTCAAACGAATATTGCGGTCGATAATAACTCTTTAACGCTTCGATATCGGCAACCAACGAAATTGGTTCTTCTGCAGAGTGTTTGTACCTCGGTTTCGTACGCAAATTCTCGGCAATTTTCAAACTCATGTCCCTGTAAGTGAGAGTCTCATTACCGGCAACATTGAATGTTCCGGTGGCACCTTTATTAACAAGTTCTAAGACCGCATTAACTGCATCATCGATGTATATCGGGTTGATGGTCAATCCACGTCCCGCCGCTAATGTTATCTCTTTACCTTGACGCACACGATCGATCATGTCGGAAATCATCTTGTCTTTTTGTTGGGGGCCATAAACACCGAAGAAACGCAAGATTAAAGGTGAGAAAAATGAATTATACTGACTCAGCAATACCTCGGATAAATATTTCGTCGCTGAATACAACGATCTTATCGTGGGCGTCGAATCCTCACGGAAAGGCGCACCACCACTCCCGTAAATGGTACCGGTGGACGCGTAGATGAATTTCTCTAGACCGGTTTTCCTTCCCCATTCCAACAACTCAAACGTTGCCCCCACGTTTACATCGAACATATCTTCTGCGCCCACTGGGAAGTTTCTGTACTCGTTGGAGTGCGCAAAATGAAACAGGTAATCGACATCTGCGGGAAGAAATTTCGTACACCCCCTCTGAGAGAGATCGGCATACACGCGTGACACAGCCTGCGGAAGCGAAGAGTCCAAATCTCGGACAATTGCAAAGACCGTGTATTTGCCAATTAGCTCCGCGATAAGCCTCGAAGCTATGTAACCATTGGCACCGGAGACGAGCACCGTCTTCATTGTTGATCTCTTGTCCGTCGGTGCAGGCTTAGGGATGCATCGCCTTTTTGGATCCGAGTCTGTCAACGTACCAATCAACTGTGGCCTTCAGACCAATCTCGAACTCCGTTTCGTGATAGGTACCCATACGACGGAGTTTGGTCGTACTCCCGCGGTGACACTCGACATCTGAGTGTCGACGCTCTTGAAACTCGAAATCAGGTGCGACTTTCATCAACCTGCAGATGGCCTCGATGACGGACCGAATCGTCATTTGTCCTTCGGCGCAGATGTTCACGCTATCACCAGGTGCCAACCTTTCATAGACTCCTACGACTGCGTCAATCGTATCAAGAACATAAATGAAGTCGCGACTTTGCATACCTTCACCATGAATTACGGGCCGTTGGCCGTCCAATAGACGATGTATGCTGCGAGGAATCACTGCCGCCATCGGCTCCCTCCAGTTTTGTCGGGGACCGTAGTTGTTGAACGGTCGAACGATGATGCTATCCAAACCAAACATCTGCGCGTAAGACTGAGCGGCAACATCTGCAGCGACCTTTCCCGCTGCGTAGGCTGTTGTGGGCCTTATCGGGTGTTCCTCATCCATTGGTTCGGAGACTGCACTACCATACACCTCTGATGTCGAAAAGTGGACTAGCGTGGTGAATCTCCCTATCCGCTGCAACTCCAGAAGGTTGATTGCCACCTGCGGATTCACCATGTAGGTGCTCGCCGGATCCGTGAACGAATTAGCTAATGCTTTGGTTGCGCAGTTGAAAACGATGTCCGCTGGGTGTTCCTCCAGTATCGCTTCGAGAGAAGCCATCGATTCGGCATCCTCTCGGTATATTTTGACACCGAATTGGGCAGCCTCGTCCAGATTCTCTTCCGAGCCAAGGAACATGTTGTCAATGACAACGACCTCCCGGGCCCCTTCTAAGAAAAGCCGGTCAACAAGGTGACTTCCAATAAAACCAGCGCCTCCGGTGACTAGAATGCCGCTTCCCTCGATAGGCGGCCTCACAACCGATTCCTGATCGTTTGCCGCACCTGCTCTGCAATTCTTGTCGCGCTAAGCCCATCATTCGCCATCGGCACAATGACTTCCTCTCCCGCGCAAAACTTTTCGAAATGGACGTGTTCGTTAAGCAGAGGTTCTTGGGGTTTTACCTCGATCGTTTCTTCCGTAGCAGTAATTGAGGATTCTGCATAAGCATGTTCGGCGGATTGACGGCAAATCACGACCTCTTTTCTGAGCAAGTTACAGTCGATGTACGAATCGTCACAGGTCGCCGAAATCTGCCTGATTCGCTTTTCCGTAATGCGGCTCGCCGTGAGATTAGAAAACGCGCCGTTGGTGTGATAAAGCGTTGCCCTGGCGAATGCAATCTGATCATCCAACTCGGTACCATGCGCTTCGATATCGGCAACAGGCCCATTTAGATAGCTAGCCAAGTCAATGTCATGAATCATCAGATCGCTTATAACGTCTACGTCTTTTATGCGACTACTGATCTTGTTGGTTCGGATGAAATCAACATTCACTGTCCGCCGCTGAGACTCCAGAACGTCCTTCAGTGTGGTCAACGCAGGATTAAATCGTTCAATGAAACCCACTTGGATGCCCACTCCATTTTCGGCGGCCAGCGCGCACACTTCTTCAGCTGTTTCAATGGAGTCTGTAAGTGGCTTTTCCACAAACAGGTATTTTAGGTGGTTGGCTGCCATGCGGATATACTCCGCATGCGTAGCAGTCGGCGAAGCGATTACAAGCGCGTCTATCTTGTCGAGATCTCTTTCGAGATGATTTGTAGAGACAACCCCGAATTTTGCCGCCATCTCAGCCGCACGCTCTTGGTCAAGATCGTGGACAAACGAGATCTGTACGTTTTTGAGCAAGGACAGGACGCGCAGATGATTTCGACCCATGTATCCGAGGCCGGTAATACCAACCCTAACCAAACCGGGTTCCGTTTCACCTTCCTTCCGTTTTGTGCCAGACTCGTCCACGTAGCATACGTGTCTCGCAGGATTTCCCATTACCAAGGAATGAGGTGCAACATCCTTTGTCACTACGCTTCCTGCCGCAATCATGGCGTAAGGACCGACTGTTATTCCGCAAACAATGGTGGCATTGGCTCCTATGCTTGCTCCTTTGCCAATGACTGTGGGCATGACGTGCCAATCCGCGGAGAAAGCTCGCGGTACTCGGTCGTTGGTAAATATAGCATTGGGGCCCACAAACACGCGGTCCTCCAACGTGACTCCCGCATATACTGATGCTCCGTTTTGAATTTTCACTTCGTCGCCTACCCGCACCCCTTGGTCCAGATACGCATCCTTGCTTATTACGCAGTTTCGGCCAACAGCTACCTCCTCGCGAATTTGCGCATTAACCCAAACCTTCGTGCCGTCGCCGAGCGACACGTTTTCGGCGACGGTTGCCGATGGGTGAATATAAATCTTTGTCATTTTGATATCCTACCTCGTGTATTACCAGCTACATTCCACGATCCGAAACTTCGCTGGTTGAACCAATGGAAAGCAGTTATAGAAATTCCGGGTCGAGGTGATCGCGAAAAAATTATGACGTCGGAAAGAAGTCGGCTTCGCGGAAAAATTTGCTCTTGGACGCGCACAGAAATCCGCTCGCCCAGCTCGTGCCGCAGTTACAGACAACATCGAATATGGAAAGCCCAGGCACGAACAGACCGACGTTTTGATCGTATTCCGGGTGCTCAAAACACTGATAACAGAGTTCCAGACCCGCCGTTTTGAAACGACTATCATCCTGGTAGTCACGCCCACCCTCACCGCTTAGATAAGTTGTTCCGCCTACGGCTTTTGTGAGGCCGATCAAAAGATCTGTAGCTTTGCCCGAAACACTAAGATCCTTTGCAGAAACGATTTGCACATCGACTGCCAGAAAACTGCAAACCATCCGAATTATTTCCGTATTGAGGAGGGCTAGTTGCGTTGTTCGCTGGGTCAGAATAGTCTCGACGTGACCATAAATTTCGGAATAGAAGGGTAGTCGTCCGTAAACTCGCTCGAGGGTCTTCAGGTGCTGCCCGACCCAGTCCTCTTCGTACAAGATCTCAACTTCCGAGATGAGCTGATGATACCGTCCCTTTACTTTGACCGGCACCGTGAGCCACGCCCCGCCATCTTGACTTCTTACCCGGGTTCGGTTGGTCCAGCTCCTTTTGGGGTACTGGACATTGTCCATCAAGATGAGTATGTCGGCTTTGGAAACTTTGTCGAAGAAGCCAAGCCAAGGAAGGTAGTTTGGCTGATGAACAGCCACAACTTTATTTGGGCTCATCGTACCTTTGGGTGTACGAAAGCAAGACAGCTAGCAGATCAGCGTGGCCTCGTAAACCACAGATCAGAGACAGTGCCCTTCACCTCCCGCTCCCCGAGGCGGTTCCAGTCAATTTCTCGATTGCCTTGCCCACGCCGTATCCCGGGCATTCTCGACACATCGGGATGTCATCGCCATCCAGCAATCGCTGCCGGAAGCGTTGCAGTTCGTCTCCGTTCCAAATATCTGTGAAGCTCTTTTCGAAGATGTTTCCCAGCATGTGGTCGTCGTAGTAGTCGTGGCAGCAAGGGTGAACATCACCATTCCACGATATAGATGTACCATGCCAAGGCCAACTGCACTTGGACTTGTTTATCCTCCGCAAGATCCCCTTCTGCAGCTCTTCTTGTTCGTAGACTTGTAGCTCCTCAATGGTAGTCAACATGCTTTGCATGTCGTCGAGATTCGCATTGGGGACCTTCCCCTCGATTAGGTAGGATTCATCAACTTTAAGTTCCCGGCCTATAGCGAAGAAATCTTTTATCTGGTGCTCGTTCTGTTTGAAAACGATCATCCCGAGGCGAATCCTGGTCCTGCTATATGATCTCTTTCTTCGAGCTTCCAACAATTTTCTCACATTTCCCAAGATGTTCACCAGATCTCCCCCACGCCGGTATTTATCGTGGATCTCTTGGGTAGTACCCGAGATATGGAAGTTCACCAAATCCAACTCGGAATCCAGCAATTTTTCTGCATCAATGAGGATACCGTTAGTATCGATGTTCACGAATATCCCTTCTTGCTTAGCTTGATCGATGAAATCGTAGATGGACTTGTTGAGAAACGACTCACCTAAGCAATACAGATCCGTGAAATTCAAAGATCGGCCCAGATCTTCGATTACCTTCTGGAAGGTCTCCGTCTTCATCATGCCCCTAGGTCTCGAAATCGTTCCGTCCCCAGTGGCACAACCCGGACATCTCTGATTGCAATGATTAGTGGGCTCAGAATCCAGGTAAGTGGGCATAACGGGCACGCGGGTGCGCCCAACTGAGAAACTTAGTTGGGCGATCATAGTCCGCCACCAACTCTTCGGTCGATATCTAACGTACTGGTGTAATCTGCGGAAGAACATGCGCATCTTGCGATGACCTAGGGGCAAAAGAAAAATAATTTTTTTTCGGAACCGTCGGAATGTAACCCAAGTTGGCCATTTGGCTTATCTGAAAATCTATACATAATAATCGGCGATCTAGGGAAATTCTGCCACGCAAATCGGCAAATGTTTCCCACATCATACTCGAACAACTCGTCACCCACAACGGATAAATAAACATGACCGCCACCAGACAATCGACTCATTTAGCAGCCGTTACGGGATTCGCAGAAAACCATATGCAAAAACAATTCCAACAAAACGAACAAGCTGCCACCATTCGGATACCAGCTGTTTAGGCGGAACCCGCCGGTTTAGAGGTAACATACCTCGCCCGCCGACGTAACCAGGGCACCAAGCTCTTCATGGGGCCGCTTCGTATTCTCTCGAACGCAATATACGGTACGTATTTTCCACCGAACTTGCTTTTATACCTTTTTATGCCCTCTTCCTTCTTGTTTTTCGGTTCGACTGCGACACCCGCAAGATCAAAGAACTGGAATCCCCTCTCTCGCCCCCAGCGCATAATCTCAAGCTTTAGTAGATCGTTGGCGAACAGATTGCGTTCGAAACAAGCTCTACCCGTTGCGGCCTCGCATTCGATTAACAGTCCGTTGAATGCATGAACGCCCAAGGCAGCGATGAACTGACCCTCGAACCGCGCTCCGAACAGCACCCTTCGCTCCTTGAATACCTCGCGATGGATCATGTAGTCATCAAGTGAAAATCTTCTAAGGCCGGCCTCTTTGCGGAAGTTGTCGATGAGGTGATAGTATGAAATGAGTTCATGGTCGCCGACGATCTCGACCGCGATTCCGTTGCGCCTGCATTTCCGTGCGTTCTTGGCCACACTGCGGTGCATTGATTTCTCGAAATCTTCGCTAAGATCGACGATCAACGTTGCAAGGGATCTTGAAGCGTAACCACTTGCCGTAAGAATCGGCTCAAGGAGTTCAACTGATACGAGCGGATGTGGAGTAAACGAGATAGACACAACGCCTGCCTCGTCTGCCAGATGCTCGACACCGTCGACCAGCATTTGCACGTCAGCCCGGGAACCTTCGCGCGCGAGGACAGGGCCATGGAAACAGTTGAAAGAAGGCAAAAGACGGTTGGCGATTGACTGCAGGGAACGTAGGCCAGGCAACCTTTCGCCATACATGCCTTCTTTCATCACTAAGCATCTCGCTTTTGTCTTTCCGTTCGCCTCCACAGTCAAATAAAGAGCTTTCGATCCACGCAACTGATTTCGCAACAAGGCCCAGAGGGTAGTTTGAAAGAGGCCGCCGGAACCCATTGACGCGACGGCGACATCCCAACATTGCGGCGCAACTCCTTGGGCAGTAAACTTCCCTGGCATCTCAACGAACCATGGTTGTTCTGGTAGCGAATGAAATAGAGAGACGCAAGTCTTCACGAATGCGATTGCGGTCGTAGTGAGCCTTCATCCAGTTGTGTCCTCGTCGACCCAATTCCTGCAAATCTTGTCTAGATGCGCACTTGCACAAACCACGGTAAAGAGTCTCATCGTTGTTGCCGTTTATAACGGGTGGCGGTACGGAGTAGGCGAAAAGGGAACTATAAAGATCCCAATAGATGCTCAGGGCCCGACCCGTAGCCATGGTCTGCAAAGCGAGCACCCCCGGCGTACCTTGGTCGAACTGGTCTGCGACTAGATCCGCTTTTTCTACGCATTCTTGCAGCGCCGTTTGATTCAGAAGAGGGATAAACCGCACGTATTCGTCGACTTCTAACTCACTCACTAAACGTCTGGTGGCTTCGACGTCGTTTCCAAACTCAACGATAGTCAAAGTCGACTTCCATCCATCTTTGATCCTGCGCGCCCAAGCCCGAATGAACCGATCGTTGCCTTTTGCCACCATTGCCCTTCTGGGATCGGTCCAGTCCTGACGTGATCCCATGAACACCCGTACCGGTCCTTCTGTGACTTTGAAAGAAACGAATCTTTCGGGTACCGGCCACGGCATCAGAAAAGGCCGGGAGATAGTCACCCCTATATTCGTAGCATTAGCACGTGAGGTAGAATCGTAGGAGGCGTATACCGAACAAGCCTTCCGAAAGGCTCTTCGCATGAGATAGCCGCGGATACTTGATTCGATGGCTATCTCTTGCAAATCGGCGCCGGTGCTAAAAGCCACGTAAGGTCGACGACTCAATAGGGACGCAATGTGATACCACGCGAAAGAAACAACGCAATTTGCCTCGTGGAGCATTCGTACGAGATTTAGGTACAAGATGAGCATTAACAGCGCGGAGCCTCCCGGCAGGCACCTGAGTATGCGCGCAAACTTCGGTGCATAATCCCAAACATGGACGCTTGGACGGGCTTCACGCAGCCGCTGTACACGTTCTTCTAAACCCAGACCTCCACCACCGAAAAGCTCTGACGACTTCGAATCCAATAATTCCTTGCAGCTGAGATAGGTAGAGATCTCCGTATCTTCGCTTTGGAGAAGCTTCTCGAACAAAATCGTAGTGTCGCAGAGATTGCCGGCAATGGCGACTTTCATTCTTCTTTCATTTGTGTCTGAAAACGACTGTTCAAATCGCTTCAAGGAAGATAGGGCTCCAAGTGTTCTGCGTTTTGGTCGTCAGCGGAGCGTTTGCCCCTCGTCGAATCGGATTCATTGCGTGGAATCACCGAGCACGTTCGAAAACACCGAGCAAAGGTCGGAAAAGAAGACGCCTTTCTTGACGGCTCACACCACCCGTATATAAGACTAATAAAGCGTAGCTGATTATTCCCAGAGGAAATACGGCGAGGTCCCAAATTGGAAGGAAGTGCCGCACGCCCCAAACCAACGACCCCATTCCTACTCCGGCAGCTGTAATTCTCCCCAGTTCTGGAGCCAATTTCCATAGGCTGCTCCTGAGGCCAACTCTACAACTGCAAGACAAACCGGTCACAAAAAAAAGGAAACAACAACAAGTAGAGATCCCCGCACCAATTGCGCCCATCGATGGGATTAACAGGACATTGAGGATTACGTTGATCAGCAGGCTAATTAACGACAGCAGAAGAATGGTTTTTCCACCCCGTTTGATTACCGTCAGATGGTAAACCGGGTAGAAAAGACTGAAAAGGAAATAGCTAATACACAAGAAAGGCAGTGGCCGGATCGCATGAGAGAAATCCGAAGACCCGAGCAATGCCACTAACAGGTCCCCAGTTAGGATTATCCCGACTAAGGCGGGGAACAATACGAGGTAGCTGAACTTGATTCCCTTCTCGAGGTACAGATTGATCTCATCCGATTGCCTGCTCAGCAAGTTGGAAAACTTGGGAAGAATTACCGTGCTCAACGGACGACTGAAATTCAGCAGACACAAAGCAATCGAATCGGCTAGACTGTAAATGCCAACGACAGCCACGGATCGGTAATGCTCGAGCATGTTGCGATCTACGAGCATTATGAAGAGCCAGACAATATTGTTGAATATGAGAGGAAAACCGTATCCGATAAACCTCCTGAGTTCCGACCACGAGGAAAATGATGTGCCGTCGCTGTTCCAGCGCAATGGACGCAGGTATGACCATTGCCAGACTATCAGAGCTAAAAGCACCGCGATCTTCGCATACACTAAATGCACAAGGTCAGCCGTTTGCAGAGCAAACAATGCCAGAAAAGCCAAATCCGCGATGCTGCGCGAAGCGTTGAGAAGAGCATATATCGAAATCTTCTCTCGCGCCTGTAAGAAAGTCGTCAAAATGAAGAACTGCGCTTCTAGAAAAACGAGAACTCCCAACGGACGTACGATCCTAGCGTGTTCCACCCCTCCAAACAAATGTTGAGCGATGCTTTCAGCACCCAATGCCAGCCCTGTTCCGATGCACAGGGATATTCCGGCACTTGTCCGACGCGCAAGTCGGAATGCCGCATGACGCGTTCCATCTGAGCGGTAACCGGGCACGAAGCGCATTAGGGCGTTGCTCAGCCCGATGTCGCTCCACGGTAACGTATAACTGACTAGGGCCAATACGAGAACCCACAGTCCATACCTTTCAGGACCCAGATTCCGGGTTAAAACAGGTAACAGGAGCAAGGAGCCTACAACACCCGTGATTTGTGCGAACGTGGAAATCCAAGCATCACTGACAAATCGACTCTTCTCGTAAGCACGTGGAAGGTGTTCGGACATGGCTATGTGGTATGTCTGGCGCGTCGTAAGTTAGGGTGGTACAATAAACTTAGTGAAAAATCGTGGGGTCGCCGGTACGGCCAAACGAACCAACAAAGGCGGGTATTCGCTTGGCACCCTTCACGTTCTCGAATGTCTAAAAGAATAGCCAAGTCTCAAAACATCGCATATCACAGTGCGATGAATCGATGAAGCCGAAATGTCAATCGGAGAATTTGAAGTCCGATTTACCGATTAGGAAAGTATCGCTTTACGTCCTTCCGGTGACGGAGACTATTCCGAAAAAACTGGCCCAAGTAGCGCGAATCACGCGGAAAGGCAACGAATTCGGCAACACCTAACAAGCAATTTTTACAGGTATTTGGGACCGAACACCTTGTGGAACGGGTTCTTTGGAAAGGCGTTGTAGCACGGTTCGGTGTATGCAGAACAGCCACGACAGGGTTTAGTAGAAAGCCGACCATTTGCGAATTGCTGTTGGCGAATAGCAAGCTTTTTGCGCATCGCTTCGACAACCGTCTCCGGACCATCAAAAAAACCGAGGCTCAACTCCTCGACGCCAGGTACGGGCGCCAAGGCGCTGCAACACGAGAGCATTTCGCCTGAGCACCTGAAAAGGATGTCGTCCTGAGCCAACTGGTTGCAGGGCCAATCGACCGCTTCCAACGTCTTGTCCACATATTTATCGTCGACTTGGCCACCCCAATTCAACATCGTATTCAACCAAACGCGGTCGTCCCGTCGCAACATGGGAAACAATGTTCGAACTTTAGAATCCACCTCACGGAACGAAGTGCCTTCGGCGTAACCACTCTTCTTCATGGCGAAACTCAACCGAGGTCCGACGCCGACGGCGTCTCTTACTCGCAGAAATTCACGTATGTTGCCGACAACCTTCTCGAACCTATCCGCACCGCAAATATCGGTATAAGCTTCGCGGTCGGACGCGTTCAGTGATATGCCAAGAGTGTCGAGGTAAGCACCTCCGCACAAAGACTTGGAGTATTCGCTCGAAAGGGCAACGGCATTTGTGTCCAAAGTTAACTCGGCTTCAGGAAGGGTTTCCTTGATATCTTCAAAAACCCCGATCGGGTCAGGGTGAGTGAAGAACTCACCCAAGCCTACTGGACAAACCTTGATCTGTTTCTTCTTCCAGCCGTATTCGCTTGTTAGAAAGACCTTGCGACAAGTCCGAAGGATCTGGCGGATAAAATCTCTGTCCATAGTCGCAAGTGGCGCACCGTGGGTAGGATGAGGACAGAAATTACACTTCAGGTTGCAGTAGGTACTGGTCTCGAGAAAAATGTTTACCTGTTCCTTTTCTCTCTCGAAGTCCAGTCGACTGATCGTCGGGAGTACTCCAGGCACCCGCTTAGCGGCAGAGTGGAGGTTGGCTCTAATGTTGCGCATTACGTTGCTCCTTTGGCCGTGCACATCCAACGAGCAGCCATGCTCGTCCGTCGGGAGGAAAGCCTGTCGACAGCATGCGACGGAAATAGTTTGCCAGCGACTGGGAAAAATCTCCCTCAGCAAAGTCGGTCGACTACGCCGTCTGGAGTTCGATTCTACTCTATCACCGCAAAGTACGAACTTGGCTGACCCTTCGAATGAGTGGTCTCTTAAATCCCCTCAGTGCAAATTGTGTTCCAGTCGGGTTTCCCGCCCGAAGCTATCCGTAATCCTACGATCCGCTCTAGTCTTATAAGATCGGCCACTGAAGAATAATCTGCACCCCTTATTTCGGTAGCACAAGATGCGTAAATGCCCCCAAATTCCAGTTGCTATACCGGAAAGGCCCTCCGCTAGGGCAAGAATCCAAACAAAATCCCCCTTTCGTTCTTAAATGGACTCCATCGCTTACATGGTATTTTGTGCTTCAGATTGTCACTATTGTTTCGAAGGTCGATTCCTACATCCACAAAAACTGAATTTGGGTATTCACGGGTCAAAAGCTTCCGTGAGGCATAGAGATCTGATATTATAGAGATTGCAAGGGGTCTCGCGAAGACACTCTTGGAAACAGTACTCACAGCGCTTACAACAACTTTTGTTTTTGAAGAAATGTGCCGCGCAGGATTGCTGTATAATTCTGGATTATCTTGGAGTTGTCTCAATTCATCAGGTCATTGACGTCAACAGCTATCACAAAATGTATTGTCGACATTCATTGACTTGTAATAAGGCAACCTGCAAAGAACGACCTATGTAGCGTCAGATCCTAAGCCGTAGTGGACGTCATGCTCCGTGACAGCTGACGTCGACAGCCCCTACAAATGCGGTCTCCGATGAAGATCGTCGCCCCATTGGATATCATCAGGCCATCTATCATTCTGTGGTTAACTAGCTCCGTTCGAAGTGCGGAATCAGTTCTTTGGAAAGGACGATCATTACTCCGCAGGTCCTGTCTATGAAATCAGACTTTATAAGCATCATTAAGATCAGAAGATGGAGAAATAGGACATACGATACGCGAACTTTCTTTTGGCAAATGAGAAACTGACGGGGTCGTCACTCACACAATCAACGCGGGGGCCAGAGGCAAACTGACCGATCTGCCTTTCGGTTTCCACGGTTATATGTTTCTACCTGTTACGTAAAGACTGACTGCGATGTACCTGTTTCAAATGGGCATTTTCGATTGATTCTGGCCGGTCAAGCTCCTCTGCAGATCGAACCGATTCGATCTGCAGAGGAGCTTGGTTCACACTACAACAAGAATCTATCTTCTCGGTGGCCACTGACAATCTCAGAGAACATGCCTTAATTCCAAGAGCCAAGAGAAATCTGGCCCCAACCTATGGAATGCACGCATCTCTGTTGCCCAACTAGAATGATGGTGCAGTGTTGGTCTGGGCAATTATTAATAGCGAAGCAAAGACAGGGTCACACTCTTCCAGATGGATACCGAGCAGATTGTTGGTCAGTTGGAAAAACGAAAAACCATAGGTTACACTATACCCACACTATATTAACGTATTGAAGATAGCGGACTTGAATTATTGCAACAACAAGTGCCCGAACTTGCGGCCGTCAATCTAAAACTGACTCGACAAGACGATTCACAGCGGAGGGTCTTCCCGTAACGTTCTCCTGAAGCAGGACAAATTGATTGGAGTTGGGCAAGCAAAACAATTAGAAACTTTGTCAGAGCAATGAAGGGGGAAATTACTATGCGGAATACGGATCTAGTAACTCTGGATAACGAATGATTTGCTCAATCGATCCGTCAAGACCTGATACCTGGGAGGGAAATATATCGATAACTTTTGATATCGAGTGGGCACACGATGAAATTCTGTTGGACACAGTTAACATATTGGAACAGGCCGGTGCTTCCGCCACTTGGTTCGTAACACACGATACGCCGATACTGGGGCGATTGCGAGACCATCCTTGGTTTGAGTTGGGTATTCACCCGAACTTCAACTACCTACTCAACGGTGAAAAGAAAAATGGTTCCAATGCTGAAGAAGTGATCGACGTTTTAATGGAATTGGTTCCCGAAGCAAAATCAATTCGTAGTCACGCCATGACCCAGAACTCAAACCTGCTGGATCTATTCAAAAAAAAGGGACTGACGCATGACTGCAACCATTTTATACCCGAGCAAACTGAAATCTTTCTCAGACCCTGGAAACTATGGAACGGTCTGATTCGTATACCTTACTTTTGGGAAGACGACGTCACCTGCATGTACGAGAAAAACACGTCTATCGAGGGCTTGGTTCAACGCAAAGGGCTCAAGGTCTTTGACTTTCATCCCATCCATGTCTTTCTCAATACCGAACACCTTGACCGATACGAACAAACGCGGCGCCTACACCATAATCCTAAAGAGCTCATTAAGCACCGCTATGAAGGTGAGGGTACACGAACCAAACTGTTGAGACTTTTGCAGCAGGTAAAGACGCGGTCAGAATCTTCAGGATAAGATAACAATTCATGAAGATCGCGGTCATAGGACGAACGGAAATACTAATCGATACAGCACAACTTCTGATTGAGCATGGTCACAGAATCGTTTGTGTCATAACCGCAAAGGAAGCACCGGAATATCTAAGTACTCGTGAGGACTTTGCCAGACTGGCAGAGGAACTTGGTGTTCCCTTCTCTAGCACACCTCGGATTACGGAACAGCAGCGCATCCTAGAAAATTCGCAAGCAGATATTGCCGTGAGCACCAACTATGTGGGTATAATTCCTGCCCGTATCACTGATCTGTTTCCATGCGGTATTCTGAACGCTCATGGAGGTGATTTACCCCGTTATCGGGGCAATGCCTGTCTGGCGTGGGCCATCCTGAATGGCGAGGAACGAATCGGACTTGGCATCCACAAAATGATCGGAGGAGAACTGGACAGCGGAGATATCATCGCCCGAGACTACCTCCCAATTGACTACAATACCAAGGTGACTCAAGCCTGGGACTGGGTGCGGGAGCGGGTGCCCACACTGATGCTTGAAGCTGTCGAGTTGCTTTCGGGCGATCCGTCATATGTGTTGGAGCACCAATCCAAAGATCCTGCCGACGCCCTGCGCTGTTACCCCCGCCGACCGGAAGATGGTCGAATAGACTGGCAGCAACCAGCTTTAAATGTTTTGAGGTTGATAAACGCCAGCAACAAACCATACGCCGGTGCCTTTTGCGAATTCGAAGGTAAGAAGATGATTATTTGGGATGCAGAACTGGTGGATGATAACGAGAATTTCTGTGCAATTCCCGGTCAGATAACCCTAGTTGGTAATGGATTTGTTGAAGTGGCCTGCAGGAATGAAAAACTTAGGATTAAGGAAATCGAAATTGGAACTCAGCTAAGTTCGCCCGATCTCCACATCAAATCAATCAGAAAACGCTTGTTTTGATATCTTTGGATAAACAGCCACTTAACAATTTTCCGAGCGATCAGGATTCGACAAGAAAAAAGTTTTTTGGGATCAATATGTTGGCCCTTTGGGTCCGCCCTTGTTGGACAACGACGAAGCTGAAACGTTGGATGGAAAAAGAAAGGATTGTATTGTTCCCTAAAACTCTCGAGAAGACGTCTAATATTTTTATTATCGTCCGCGTTAGACACATTTTCAACTCCACCAATCCTTCAAGCCTCTCTCTGCACAGCTTGCAGAATTCGTCATTCATCTCATAGTTGACGAATCAATGGCTGTATCTCAATGATGATTCTGCTTCAAAACAACCTCTGTTTTTGAAATCAGAGGTTCCCAAATCAAAATATTTGCTGTGTTGCAACAAGTATTCTCCTTTTCCACAACCTATCTTATCAAATCAACAAACTACCGCGTTCTCGAGGTTATTTTCACCCTCTCACACGACTTTTCCTCAAATAGGTATTGAGGGTATAGATATGGTGGTTAAAATGGATTTTAGAGTTGACGTGAACTGGCCGCGAACCAAGGACTAGCCACTTGGGGTATGAGTCTGTGGTTGTTGATAAAGACCTCCAGTCTTTGATAGGTATAGCTTGCTATGGGGTCGTTCTCGGTTGTAGTGTTGACGCCACCCGCACTTCATGCAAATTGAGTGGAGCCTCCCGCGCCAAGCATTCGTCGCGAAAGCGACATTGAAAGCTTTCAATGTATCCATTGCGCCAGGGGCTCCCGGGCTCGATGTAGATCGTCTTAATTTGGTTCGTCCGTGACCTGTCCTGGGCCTTGGAAGAGATGAACTGTGGGCCATTGTCACTGCGGAATAAGCGGGCACCCCTTGCGCAGCAATATCCACAATCGAACATCCTTGAGTTCGACGACCTGATTCTCAGGACTCCGGCGGACAGCAGAACTCCGCGCAATCAAAGCAGCTCCAGGGCACATTCTCGCAAAAAAGTGTGGGAAATGCGTGGAAAGAATTCAGCTCTGGAAAAGGTCGTCAAAGCATGGGACCAGTTGTCCCCCGACATCCCAGCGAGCGATACTCCGATTGATAGATGAGTCTGTAGCTGCAACGTGAAAGGACCGTGAATTAGCCCTTGGCGACTACACGATTTTATAATTAATGTGTAGGAGTTCTGCACCGCACGACTAGAGCGATTGGACCCGGCACTGGCGCTGCTACTCAAGGCATCGTCTGCCTCCTGTCCGGCACCCGGCAAGATATGCGCTCGCAGCGCGGCATTGGGAGCCAACACGCCGCGATGGCACCAACGCCCCCAGTTTCTCGAGCAGCTCCAAGGGCAGAATCGGCAAGTACGTGTTGCCGTCCGTCTACGGCGTCTTCGAGGCGCAAGCCGGCCTCAACCGTCCCGAGGGCCAGCGGCAGGTGAGTACATCGACGCTGCGCCTGAACCTACCCCACCACGTAGGTGGAACCGTTGGAAGTATCGGCACTAAGCTTTTCGGTCAAATTCGCCTAAGTTTGTGTCGACAAGAACGTATGCGAGTCATGACGCAAATCGAACATACAGCTGCGCCGCGTCCAAGGCGACGGGCAACGCCGCAGATGCTCCCCTGCCTTCCACCGCTACTTCCAGATGATTCTCGCCCCGATTGACCAGCTTGGGGTCGAGCTGACCCTGCAACCACTGACCCTCCTCCGGATTGCGGCTCAGATCTGCCGGCTCCAGTCCCTCAACGAATCCCCCGTTGAGTTTGACGGTAAAGGCGTCTCCCAAGACCCAGTTCCACAGATGCAGGCTGAAGTCGATGCTTTGCGCACCGACGGATCCCACATCCTCACCGACTTGAAAACTCGCAGCCGCAGGAAGTGGGACTTCTGGCGTTTCGGTAAAACTATCGGGGCCTTCGAAACGGTCGATGCCATAGAGTCGGTCTTTTCCCGCCATGGTCGCGACCTCGCCGATCTCGCGCCACACTCGCGGTTCACCAAGTGCCGGATTGAAGAGATATAGTCCATCGGCACCAGAGTTGAACATGTTCATGGCTACACCGCGCCAGCATGGGAACGAACCCTCCCATCCATTGAACAGCGCAACATACTCGGGGCAACCGACGCGCTCTGGCTGTCCCCCATATACCGTTTCGAGCCAGTCGTCGAACCGTCTGTACTTGCCGTCGCTCAACCCCAAGTAAACCCAGCGATCCCAGAACGCCCAAGAGACGCAGGGGTAGACGGGAACCTCGTACTTGTGACCTAGCGCGATGATGTCGGTGTAGGAATCGCGGAGCACGGACTCGTAGCTTCCGCCGGGACACAAAAGATCGATGAGTCCCTCCTTCAGCCATGTTTCCAAATCGACACCAACGTGCACAGAATCCTCCAAGCTAAACGGCGTGTGGGCAGCCAGCAGTAACGGGCGGCCGCGACGGTTGGCTACATCATTTGCCATCCGTCGAACGCGACGTTGCAGATCAGTCATGATCTCCAAGTGTTCGGGTGTGACGGGATCTAGGTCCATTGACTCGCGGAAGAATGGCCAGTACTTGAAGAACTCCATTCCGATGAGATCTACGTCGTAGTTCTCCGCCACCTCCTCGATGATGGCGAAGATGTGCTCACGCACGGCCGGAAAGGCGAAATCCAACCGTGTCCAAGCACATCGCACGCTACTCCTCCCATATTTCTCCCAGTCACCTTCCTCACCCATCATGTATTCCGGGTTGTCACGTTTGAAAGGGGCCTGCCCGTAGTTATACCTGCGGGAGCCCATCGGGAAGGAATCATGCACATCGTTCATGCGCAGACACCAGGCTGCTTCCATGCCATGCTCGCGGCTAAAGTCCAACTGGACCTGCAGGGAATCGCGCCCGTATTTCTCGATCAACTCCAGTGGAACCCCCTTGCCGTGGAATCCACCCAGCTTGGTGTTGTGGGAAAAGGTGAGACCGGCCATACAGCTGCAAAACCAGTTGCTGTCTACCTGCGAGCCGATCAGTGGCGTACTCCGGGCATCGAGGAAATCCTGCACCGCATCTCCCGTCTGGCGCACCATGAGAGACTCGGCGACGTCGTGTTCGTGCTCTACGCCATCAGGACGCGCTTCGATCACATCGTCGCCGTCGTTGTTGTAAATGAGGCGACGTTTGCGCCAACGCGCTGATTCGAATTCGGTGCTCATCATGCCAGTATCTCCGCTTGGTTAGGGGCTATCACGCATCAATAGACCGCGTTCACTCTATCGCGTCAATCGGAGTTCGGAAACGAAATGGCCAGCAAGGTCTGTTTTTCCGTTCTCCGCACTGATCATACTCAAGCTGAACAAAAAAACTCACCTTGTTTAAGTGATCCAAAGACCCAACAGCCAAATCAGGTAGTTAATCTTCCAGAGCTGTTGTGGGCCAGAAGTTCCGTTGGATTTCCATTTACATCCAAGCTCAGGTTCCATTGCAATAATGCCGCGGGACCGCGCTCGGATCGAGAAACTCCAAGGCTAATCTGTCCGCTTCGATGTCGTCCAATAACGCGGCACAGATTTCGATCGCATTGCCGATCTAGAAGGTACGGCCATACAGAGAATACGCCGGCCGAACCTTCCGGCCCAGGGTCGCCATCGACCCATGTTTTTAGAGCTGCACGCGCGTTGGCGTGATGTTCCAACCTGAAGTACTCTGCGAATTCCCCGATCATCGGTATCTGTTCGAAAGCTCTATGTGGACGAATTTCATGCCAATCCCATTAGACTGGGTCGTGCTTTCGGCCTGCAAGCGCGTCGCCAATATGTTTGACGTACCATCTCTTGCGACCACCCGTCGGATAGACAATGAGATGCATCTCAAAACCGACCGCGTTCAGGAGTTGACCACTTTTCGGGTCGTACCTAGGGATAGCCCCGCTGATTCGCGGTCTCACTCTCCAACCTCTCGAGAACTCGTGAGCATGCAGATAGCGACTATCCACAATTATTTCGTACGCCAGCAGCATCCTCCGGCAGGCTGCCCGAATCTCCGACCCAGACCTATAAACCGCGGAATGATCGTAGTACCGGTTAGGGCATTGTTGGACTTGGCAACGTGTAAGACACAAACCTCTATGCAGTGCCCTTGACCCAACCATCGATTAGCGCGTTTATCCTGCCGAGGTTCGCAACCTAGTCAAGGTCTTCGGCTCCTCACACAAAACTCACCTGTAAGTCTCGCTGAAGAAAGGAAAAGTAGGACCGTGGAAACAATACGTGTCGCGGCCGTCAGCATGAACGGCGAGTTCGGCAAGCAAGATCAGGTGTTGACGCGGATAGCCGATTTCTGTGAACAGGCGGCACATGAAAAGGCTGAGTTGGTTCTTTTCCCCGAGCTGGTGGTACACGGTCACTGCACGCCGAACACCTGGGATCTCGCCGAGCCCATTCCCCATGGTCCGAGCACTACCCGACTCGCGGAGCTGGCACAGCAATTGCAGCTCTTTCTGTGCGCCGGCTTGAGCGAGAAGGAAGACGACATCGTCTACAACACCCTCGTCCTATTGGGACCAGAAGGCTACATCGGCAAGCAGCGCAAACTGCACATGTCGCGGGACGAAGCCAACTTTTATAAGGGTGGCCGTGAGATATCGGTTTTCGATATTGGCAAATGCAAGGTCGGCATCGTTATCTGCTACGACAACCAGTTTCCCGAGATTGCTCGCATCGCGGCATTGAGAGGTACAGATGTTATTCTGATGCCTCACGCAGCCCGCCAGGCCCTCTGGGACGAAACGCCCGAATCCGAGGCGGCGGCACGCCAAAAGGTATTCGACTTCTTCACGAGCAGCTATCGCATGCGCGCCCGCGAGAACGCCTGCTTCTGCGTATTCGCAGACCAGGCAGGGCGGGCTGGATATGTTGACTCGTTGCCTAGAGACCATTACAACCAACCACACCATCCTGGCGGAGCTCTCATCATCGGACCCGGCGGAGAGCTGTTAAAACACGCTCAGCTCGAGCACGTCTGCGACGAAATGATCGTCTGCGACCTAGACTCGAGCCTTCTGGCGAAGGCTCGTAGTCATCCAAACTACACCCTGCGAACTCGTCGGCCTGAGCTTTTTGCAGAGCTCGTCCATCTAAACAACCGGCAACAAATCCAACGGAGGTAGTCTTGTACAGTTTTTCCCAGCGCCCGGTTATCCGGGGTCGACGCGGTGTGGTCGCCGCCGGTCATTACCTGGCCGCAGCAGCCGGTTTCCGCATCATGGAGCAAGGAGGCAACGCCATCGATGCGGCGGCGGCCATGTGTTTTTGCCTCAACATCCTCGAGCCACAATCGAACGGAATCGGGGGTGACGTACCGACCCTGATCTACGTCGCCAAAGAAAAGAAAACCATTGCAGTGAGCGGTATGGGGTGGTCGCCGAAAGCGTTCACCTTGGACTGGTGCCGCGATCACGGCATCGACCTGGTGCCCGGTGACGGCTATCTACCGGCTTGCGTACCTGCACCCGTGGATACGTGGGCAACGGCGGTTGCCCGTTACGGCAAACTCACGTTTTCCCAGGTACTACAACCTGCAATCGACCTAGCCGAAAACGGCTACGCCATTTACGAAGAGCTGCGCACGAGCTTATCGAACGGTTTGGAAAAGTACACCGAGCGCTACCCGACAACAGGCAATATTTATTGTCCGGGAGGACAGGTAGGCGAGGTCGGCAGTCTGATCCGAAACCCGGATTGGGCGAACGCTCTCAAGAAGATGTGTAACGGTGAAGCCGCCTGTGGCAAAAGCCGCATAGCGGGGATCGAAGCGGCCCGGGATGTCTTCTACAAAGGGGAGATCGCCGATACCATTCTCGACTTCATTCACAACAATCCGCTCGAAGATGCTAGTGGTAATGCCCACACCGGCCTGCTGAGTGCCGACGACCTAGCAGAGTGGCACGCAACCGTCGAAGAACCGGTGACCTACAATTTCGCCGGCCTCGAAGTCCACAAATGTTCCAGCTGGACTCAGGGTCCTGTGTTTCTGCAGCAGCTTGCGCTGCTGGACGGCTTCGACCTGAAAGCCATGGGACACAACTCCGCCGACTACATTCACACCTACATCGAATGCGCCAAGCTGGCGTTCGCAGACCGCGAGGCGTATTACGGCGACCCCCTCTTCGACAACGTGCCGTTCGAAACGCTGCTCAGCGCCTCGTACAATGACGGCAGGCGTCAACAAATCGGCTTGGACTCCTCTTTCGAGATGCGACCCGGAGATATTGGCAATGGCATTCCGGCGTATGCCATCGGCGATGTAGCCGAGGACAACCGGCGTGCCTTGAAGGTGAGGGCACGCGATGTGCAAGACTTGGGGTTGGGTCATGCTCACGTCAGCGACACCACGCACCTCGACGCCATCGATGCAGAAGGCAACATGGTGGCGGCAACTCCCAGCGGCGGTTGGCTGGGCTCGTCGCCGGTGGTCAAAGGATTGGGTTTCCCCATTGGCACTCGCGGCCAGATGTTCTATCTGAACCCCAAACGCCCCAACGCCTTAGAACCGCGTAAACGACCTCGCGCCACTCTCACCCCCACTATAGCAACTCGCAATGGGAAACCGCACTTGGCGTTCGGCACCCCGGGCGGCGATACCCAGGACCAGGTGACACTGCAGTTCTTCCTCAACTTCACGGTTTTCGGCATGGACGTGCAGAACGCCCTCGACGCACCGGCCGTTTACTCGACCCACTTTCCCTCGTCGTTCTACCCGCGGAAAGCATACCCCGGACAGATGGTGGCCGAAAACCGGATCGGTAACGACGCCATTTCGGAGCTGGAAAAGCGGGGACACGAGGTGGAAGTGGTTGACGGCTGGTCAGCGGGAAAATCGATGGGTATTCACATCGATGCGGATAGCGGCCTCATTTCTGGTGGAGCCACCTCAAGGCGACGCATTGCCTATGCCATGGGGTGGTAAAGTATGAGGACATATCGAATTCCATGATACCACTGGACTACGGTCGTTCGTTCGTGATCGGTACCAGTCATAGTAACGAGGCTCGTTTCTGGGTAGAATCCCGCACGCGCATAGTGAACGAGAAGACTGGCGCGAACGAAGATTACGTGCAGTGCGGTTCGTGCAAAAGCGAGAACACCTTTGGAGAGAGTGATCTCTTCATGGACGACAACTACGACTTCTTGCCGGTATTTGGCACCGAATTCGGGATCTACTTTCGCCGCAAGGCGTGGTTGAACCAGAATTACAAGACAGTTCTCAAAACCTCGGATATGTTCGGCGGCCCTCGTTACCAGCTGGTGGGGGGTACAGCTTGCCGCCTTCTGAATAGCAAAAAAGAGATTCTGGAGGCGACAAGAGAAATGGTCCCGCTGGTGGCGCAAACAGAAATCCGCGACGTGCGTTCGCAGCTGCGAGCTACTATTGAATACCCAGTGAAGACCATGAACACTTGTCGCAGCATTGAGGAGCACCGCGACGACGGCCGCAGGGGAGAGATCTACCAGGTAGATACGGGCCCCGTAATCTTTCCCGACTTGTCAGGAAAACAGGAACACCTGGTGGACGGGCTGTCCTTGGCGTTCGTTGCTTTTAACGACCCACATTTCACTGATTTTGTTGTCGAGGTGCCGACTCAGGCTTTCTCACCAGAGATTCCGACAGAGAACGACCTTCACGTGCATCATTATTCAGAAAAATTGACGCTTGCAGCAGAGAACCGGCTCTACGTTAGCTATTCCTCGGGGACCAAGAGGTAGAGTCGAGGTTCAGTGCCCGCCTAAAGGATGTCCGTTCGACCTACAGAGACACCCTTTGCCAGCTTCGGCATGCACATTAGCGACTTCTTTGAATTCTCATCTTCCACTTGCGGCAAAACTGGCTACTGCCCTTCCGACGGCCGATCCCGAACGGCCTGCACCAAGCCCGACATCCACAGAATGGGTGCTATGGCCATAAGTGCCATAGCACAGCGCAGTCCCGCGAAATCAGCGGTCAACCCGAAAACCACCGGACCGGCGAGCGCGCCAACGAGGGACGTGCCATTGAGCATGGCGAACATTAGTACTACTGGCTTTAGGGAAGCAATCACCTGCGTAAGCATTCGCCGAAGGAAAGATGCCGGAGACGGCAAAACCCAACATGCAGAGCCACATCACCACGAAGAATGGATGATCATGCCAAGCCGCCATTGGCGAGCTGACCAAACAAGCCAGCTCGGTGAGGATAAAAAACTTCCTCAGTCCAATCCGGCGCATTACCCTCGGAGTCAACAGCCTGCCGATTGCCATCAAGGCAGCGAACACCATCAGTCCCATTGCGCCGTGCAAGCGACTACTGCGCCGACACCCACCTCGAGGTAATATGGCAACCAGCTTGCCATCGTGACTTCTGTGATGGCACAGAAAAACAGGCCAATCGCGATGAGTCTGAAGGTCCCATCGCGGGCAATCTCCTGAGAAGAGACACGCGCAACTGCTCTTGGGGTGCGCTCGGAGATCGGCCCCGGCAGAAATCTAAATATTGCCGCGGGACTGTAGAGCAACACCATACCAGCGAAGACGGCGAAGAGCGTCCGCCATCCGATGCCTGCCTCGAAGGCTACGAGGACAAACAACAGAATCAGGACTACACCAACATACCAGCTCGAATGCTGGACACTGGCAACACGGACCCGGTCCTCAGCGTAAAGGTTACACAAGTGCAGTCATCGGCGCTGACGTCATACCGCGCCCAAAGCCCGTAATTACACCACCGGCAATCGCCTGCCATTAATCGATCGACAGGGCGATCACTATCAAACCTGACGCTTGCACCAAGGAGCTGGTCAACGTCAGGAAGCGATAGCCCAACCGATCGACCAACCACCCGGAGAGCAGACTTACAACCATGGAACTCCACGTGGAGGAGCTCAAGAACAGTCCCTTGGCAAGATCCGTCGTCATGCCAATATCGACGGCTATCGCGCTTAAGCACGAGGACGCACCCAGCATCATCACACAACCGGTGCCCATGGAATAGCAGGCAAAAGCTAGAGTGATTTGCCGGTGGCTAGCCATGGCAGCCGACTGAACGCTTGGAGCCAGGATTTTTAAGGCCTTACACTAAAGCTATTCCGGCGCCGTTGTCATTGCTGGATACTAATCTGCGCTTTGCGTTCGGGTTTCTCGTGCAGGTGTCCACCCGTCCCGGGAAGAGCCATGCCAACCCGCACGGTCGGACCATTCCCCTTGGGGAAAATGTGATGAAAGGTCAAAGCGGGAACGAAGACGAAATCACCCGCCTTGGCCCGAATCGGCTCATCTCGACCCTCGACAATCCAGTCAATCTCGCCTTCCAGCACGACCCACCACTCGTCGTAATTGTGGCAGTGCCAGTCGTTTCTCGTTTCGCCACTGTCCTGGCAGATGACGGTACCGGCGATGTGGTCGGTACGCACCACCGCGTGCGACCAAGGAGGCGCCCCCAGCCCCTTCTTGATTTCCTGTAGGTTGATATGATCCAGTCCGTTGCCCAGAATTGGGTTTAAGAAGGCCATCAGCATCTCCTCTTTTTCTCAAGCCGTGTATTGTAATTTACCCTTTAGGCATCGACACACCCAGCTCGACCGCAACGGTGGAAAGCTCTTTCCAGGTCGGTTGCGGCAGCTCGATGCCTTCCTGTAGTCGTTGTTGCCGGGTCTCCTCTTCTTTCTCTCCAGGAGCATAGATCTTGTCGACCCCCGGCAGAGGACGCGCCGAACGAACCCAGTCAACGAGAGACTCAACCTCCCGGTAATGGGTCTCCAGATCGTTGAACTGCGCGATGTCGATGGCCAGAATCATGATGCCGCCGCCACCGGGTCCGTCCTTGGTACAGCCGGCGCGGGTAAGAGGTCCGACGATCATTTCTAAAATCATGGCGAGACCATAACCCTTGTGCCCGAATTGCAACCCGCCGAGAGGCATCACCGCGTTGTTTTCGGGATCCCCGTACAGCGTCCCTTCATTCACGTAATTGCCGTCGTGGCCGATCAGCCAGCCATCCGGTATCTGTTCCTTGCGAACGGTCTTCTGTTCGACCTTGCCACCGGCAACCACACTCATGCAGATATCGAGCATGAACGGTGGACCCTCTCGCCTCGGTATGGCATACGCCATGGGCTCGGGGCGCAGTCGACGGTCGGCGCTGCCGAAAGGCGCCAATAGACAGCCACCGCCATTCATCCAGACCATGCCGATCATCTCCCTCGCGGCGATGCGAGGAGGGTAGTCCCCTAATCGGCCGATGTGAGAAACATTCCGCAGCCCGACGAAACCGAATCCGCTGTACCGAGCCTTCTCCACGGCAAGTTCGCTAAGACGGGTTACAGCGGCAATTCCGTTGGAACCTTTGCCGTCGATAATAGCAAGCGCGGGCGTCTCCTTCTCCATTATCCTTTGTTCCCATCCAACGTAGCTTGCTCGCCACATTTTGATATATCGCGGCAAAAAGGAAACACCGTGCGAATCGTGACCCACAAGGTGGCTAGTGGCAAGGTGTTCAGCGACGATGGCAGCATCATCTTCGGGGACCTTGGCTGCAAGTAGAAGATCCAGACTGAGAGTTCTCAGGTCTTCGTACTGAACTACAGGCATGATGCTATTTCTTTCGGCAAACGACCAACGTAAAGTGACTTGTCCGCGATAAACACGCCGTCAACTGTCGTCCGATCTCGTGCAACACCTGATTGATCTGAAGGCCGAGGCGAATGCGCTAACGACAATGATAGGGCAACGGTAATCCTATCTTCTCAATCGCGCCCTCAATCCAGCCGCACAACCCCTTTTACATAGCTGTCGTCCCCATCCAGAACCTGCTTCATCAGTGAAGGGTATTCCGGCAACGGTACGACATGCGTCACCAACGGTTCCAGATTGAAGACACCGCGTTCGATCAGATCTACAGCCGCGGGCATCGTCTCTCTAATTCGTGCGGAAGGCGAAGAATTGATTATCGTGAATCCGCCCATGTGCCATTTAGTAGGATCGAAGTGAGCACTCTGACCCTTGATCCAACCGAACAAATTGATGATTCCGCCCTTCCGAGCGATTTCAGTGGCCAGATCCAACCCCGCCTGCGAACCGGAGGCATCCACCACTACGTCGAACTTGCGGGATTTCAGCTCCCCGCTTAACGCGTCAATCTCCTCGTCATGAACGTTGTAAGTGTCGCCTGCACCAAGACGACGAGCCAGCTCCAGCCGTTTCGCATTGATGTCCAGAACAACCAGGTCGCCTAGCGGATGAGTGAGCAAACCTTGCAGGATCAACAAGCCCATGAAACCACAACCAATCAACGCCACCCTGTTTCCCGGTTGAATGCGACAGTGATCGAGCCCTGTTATTGCACACGAAACCGGCTCTACCATCCAGTACTCGTCGGGAATATCGCATGCTGGAATCCTGGCAACAGTAGCTGCCGGCAGATTTCTCAGCCGCGAAAAACCGCCACCAGCAACTCGGTCCCCCTCTTTAAATCCAGAAACGTCGGCGCCCACCTTGGCGACATAGCCCATGCCTTCATGTCCAGCGGGAGCCGGAGGCTGCATTTCTTCGCCTAGACGAGCCGTTGCAATGTCCCAGGAGCAAATGCCGCAAACGCCACCCCAAATCTGGAGTTCTCCGGCCTTCGGTTCGGCTATCGTCTCGTCAACAAGATCGATCGTACCGTCTGGGCGATATCGAATGGTGTTTGGCACTGTCCTAATAACTTCCAGATGAGGGTGTGGGGTTCGCAGATACGTTGCTCACTACGCCCTCGCCCCAACCGTCGCTTGTCATTTGACCTCAACTTTTCAGCAGATAGCTGTTGATATCAACATCATCCGCCGTGCCCTCGTGCACGAGGATGCGGAAACGTTGCAGGAGAGTATCGCCATCCTTGAGTGTGTATGGTCCATCGAGAGTGAAGTTGGAAAGAATGGTACCGTAGTTGCGAACAAAATACGGCGACGGCGGATTGTCGGGATGTGGCATCAATGTAACACCTACCGACTTGTCCACTACAGTTCCGCTGTAATCGAGCCAATCGGCGTGCTGTCCCATCGCCTCTTCTTCGTTGACCAGGCCTTTCGAGTTAACGACACGACCTCCATCCTCCACATCCATCGTGTCAGCGACGCGAACACCTATAAATGAATGGGTATCCTTTTCGAATACGACGTCACCTATCTGCGAGACGAGACTGCTGGAAATGTCCAACACGTGCACTTGACCACCGGGTGTCCAGACGATATCTCGATCCTCCTTGAGGTAAAGTGCGCCCGCTTTCGTCGTCCAATTGTTCTTCGTCTTTAGCCCGATACTTGAATCGGTGGTGTTGCTTTCGTGGCTCTCTATCAGCACGTCGCCGAGGTCGTCCCGAACGTGATTGTTGTCGTGGAAGAAATTGATCCCGTTGACCTTGGCGTGCCCGATGAAAATGGATCTATGGTGGTTATAGCGGTAAGCTGAACTAGTCGTCACCAGACGTCCACTGGGTGAGAAAACCGGAAAGAAGTTCGGTCTGGAAAGATAGAAATCACCTAGATCTCTATACCCCTTGTTGTAAGCCAGACCGAACTGGCCGTTGTAATAGAATTTGAAACGCAGATCCTCTTCGACCAATTGCAGGTCGCTCATGTTTCCTCCTCCGTCATGTTGATCGTCTCGTTCGTTGCTGTAATCATTAACCGGCCATTGCAGACACCGGTCCATTGGTCAATAATCTGGACTTCGAGAGTTTTTTCCGCCATTCTCGTCTCTTGTTGGACCCAGTGAACGGCTATGCTAATTTTCTTGCGCTCGAAAAAGATGTGGAGGCTCCCCAATTCCCGTTACCGCTATCACCCGAGTTACACATTAACTTGCACTGGTCCATCGATGTCTTTTTGAAGAATCAGCAAGTAAACAGAATGTGAACGAGGCAAGAGGTAGTAGCTGCAATCCTGTCTTCAACGCAAAGATTCCACAATTCGGCGAAGAACCACCGACGATTTATGAACAACCTCCTTTGAACGACACGTTTGCCATGTTTATCTTTGCCTATCTGCGCTAGGCGCAAGGCGCTATCCGTTTCGATTCCTTACCGACAGGAGAACAAGTATGACGTTGCGACGCGTTGGTGTGGTCCTGATTGCGACGCATCTATTGATAGCCGGGCGAACCGCATCCGCGGACTCTATAACAATCTGGTGGGCACAGTGGGACCCCGCGGCGGCCCTCCAGACACTATCCAAGGAATTCACCGAAGACACCGGCACCTCGGTCGTCGTGCACCAGATACCGTGGCCCTCCTACCACGACCAGGTTTTCCTCAATTTCGGCAACAAGCAGACCGACTTTGACATCGTTGTAGGCGACAGCCAGTGGATAGGCCGCGGTGCCCAATCTGGACTATACCTGGACTTGACCGACTGGCTGCCCAAAGCCGTGGATATGGACAGTTTACATCCGCTAGCCCGACGATACCTCTGCGAGTATCCCTACGACAGCGGCCGTTACTACGCCGCACCCTGTGAAACCGACGCCATCGGATTCGCCTACCGACGCGACTGGTTCGAAGACCCGGAAGAGAAGGAAGATTTCAGGGCACGTCACAATCGTGAGTTGGCACCGCCGGATACGTGGCAGGAGTTTCGGGAAGTTGCTGCGTTTTTCCATCGACCTGAAGAGAAGCAGTACGGGTGTTCGATTCTCGCCGGCCGCGGGTACGACGGCATTACCATGGGATTCCAGCCGTTCCTGTGGGCATGGGGCGGAGCTTGGGGTAATCGCACTACCTACCAGATCAAAGGCTACGTGAACGGCACTCCCGCAATACAGGGATTGACCTTCATGAAGACCCTGCTTCCGTTCACCCCGCCGGGGGGTAACAGCGCTGACTATTTCTACAACAACGACGTCTTTCTCAACGGCTCAACGGCGATGGTGCTGGACTACTTTCCCTTTTATCCGGGGATCGTCAACTCTATGGGCGACAAGGTCGGTTTCTTCGTCGTCCCCCGTAACGGCGATCGCCGGGCGATCAGCCTCGGGGGCCAGGGGTTCAGCATCTCCACCAAGATTAAGTCCAGCCAGCAGCAGCGCGCTAAAGAGTTCATAGCCTGGTTCCATAAGAAAGAGATACAGAAGAAGTGGATCACTTATCCCGGCGCATTTACCGCCAACACGGAGCTGCTATCTAGTAAGGAGTTTGTCGATGCCTCGCCTTATAATCATGCTTTCGCGGCTTCATTGGACCACCTACGGGATTTTTGGAACGTGCCGGTTTATAACGAGCTTCTGGCAGTTTCGCAACGATACCTCGGAGAAGCTCTGGACGACGTGAAAACACCCAAGGAAGCCCTCGACATTATTGCCGAAGAGCACGAGCTCATAATGATGCAGGCGGGCCTTCTGAAGTAAGTTGGATAAGTCTGCACAAAAAGGTCGGGGGCGCGCATTCCTCTCCTATGGATTTGTAGCTCCGGCCCTCGTTGTTCTGATCGCCATCAACATCTTCCCCCTCCTTTACAGCATATACCTCAGCTTCACCAATGCCGCACTTATCGGCGGCGAGCTGCAGATCATTGGCGATCTCAACTATCGGATCGTATTCCTGGCCAGCAAGTACGCCACTGCATTGCGCACCTCGGCACTTTTCGTGTTCCTGGCCGTCAGCACCGAGTTACTACTAGGGTTTTTCCTGGCGCTGGCCCTGCGCGAGCGAATGCGAGGCAAGGGGTTTCTTCTCACCACCCTGTTGGTGCCGATGATGCTCCCACAGGCGGTAATGGGTCTCTACTGGAAACTGGTGCTCAACGGCAATTACGGAGTGTTGAATCAGTTTCTGGGCATACTTGGGTTGGGACAACCACAGTGGATTTCCGATCCAGAGCTGAAATTTTTCTCCGTCTTGGTGGTCGACGTCTGGATGTGGACGCCATTCATGATGCTGATCTCGCTGGCAGCCCTGAACTCGATTCCGTCCTATCTCTACGAGGCAGCGGCCATCGATCGCGCCACCCCGTGGATCCGATTTCGACGCATTACTTTGCCCATGTGTGCTCCACTGTTGGGATTGGCGGTGTTGTTTCGCGCCACCGACGCACTCAAGCAATTCGATCTGGTGATGGCACTAACCGGCCCCAACGACGGCGCCACACAGACTTTGAGCGCTTTACTGTATCAGGTTGTGTTCCGTGACGGCAAGGTCGGCTTGGGTGCCGCCTATTCGTACGTGGTGCTCGTGGTAGTCATTGCCCTTGCCAGCGTCTTCGTACGTTACCTGTCCAGTTTACAACAGCGCGAACAGACGGTGGACGCGTGAAACCGCTGCGTCGTTTGTTCTTCTACGGCTATTTCTCGCTGGCGACGTTGCCGCTCTTGTGGATGGTCGCGACCTCCATCAAGTCGAAGGCCGACAGTATCAGCATCCAACCCAAACTCTTGCCGACGCTGTACGAAATTGATGCGTCGAGCATCTACTTCAGAGCCACGTTTGAAAGTTACGGCAAGTTAGGGGTGGCCTATGTCGGCACCAAACGCACCTTCTTCGACTACCTGATCAACAGCATGATAATTGGGTTGTGCAGCACGCTGTTCTCGGTCATCATCGGGACCTCGTGTGCCTACGGCTTCAGTCGCTTTGCGATCCGCGGCTCACGCGACTGGCTATTTTTTATCTTGTCCACCCGCTTCTTACCGCCTTTGGCGGTAGTAATCCCGGTGCTGATGATGTATCGGGAGTTCGATCTCCAGAATACCCACGTCGGTTTGATCCTGCTTTATACCTCTTTCAACCTGTCCCTGTCGGTATGGTTGATGAAGGGTTTCCTGGACGATGTGCCGCGGGCCTACGAGGAGGCAGCGATGATCGACGGCTACTCTCGATATCAGAGCTTTCGTCTGGTCGTGTTGCCTCGCGCAGTTTCGGGAATGGCGGTAACGGCTGTGTTTTGCCTTATCTCTGCATGGAACGAATACGGTTTTGCCATGACGCTCAACAATAGAGACGCGGTGACCGTACCGGTCTACTTCGCCGGACTGCAGGGCAACGTCCACGGACTCCCCTGGCCTCAGGTCTGCGCTGGCGCGCTGTTGTTCGTGGCGCCGATCGTGGTGTTCACCATTCTGGTACGCGGCCACCTCTTGCGCGGCGTCACCTTCGGGACCATCAAGAGATAATGCGCGCCCTCGACCTCGTAGCTTGGATAGGTATGGTGGTGGCCGTTGGAGTCATGCTGCAACCGTGGTGGGACGACGGTTTACGGTACGGTTTCTTCGCCACCCTGTTGTTTACCATGCTGCACATATTCACCTCCCACCGACGAACAGCCTCGTGAGTTTTCTCGAGATCTCTTCGCTGCGCAAGGTCTTTCCTGATGGTACGGTGGCAGTTGACCGGTTCAATCTCAGCTGTCACGAAGGGGAATTCGTGGTTCTGTTGGGACCCTCCGGGTGTGGGAAAACTACTACCTTGCGCATGTTAGCCGGACTGGAAGACCCAACCAGCGGGACGATCTCCTTAGCAGGAACCGACGTCACGGATTCGTCAGCAAGCGAACGCGACGTAGGTTTCGTGTTTCAGTTCTACGCTCTGTATCCACACATGACCGCGCGGCAGAACATAGACTTTCCGCTCAGCTGCGAAAACGTCGAAGCCAACGAGAGGAAAGCACGGGTGCAGGTAGTGATAGATCGTCTGCAGCTGGGATCATTGGCCGATGCCCATCCATTGCAGCTCAGTGGCGGTGATCAGCAGCGAGTGGCTTTGGGTCGAGCGATGGTTCGCAATCCCAAGTTCTATTTGATGGACGAGCCGCTGGGAACGATCGATCTCGAGCTACGCCGCGAGATTCGAGAGCTCATTCGCGCGCAGCAACTGGAAGCAGGCATCACTACAGTCTACGTCACCCACGATCAAGAGGAAGCGACGCGGTTGGCGGATACGTTGGTAGTGATGAAAGATGGACAGATTCGGCAGGTCGGGTCATCCAGCAAGGTTTATCATCATCCGGCTGACCTCTTCGTTGCCCACTTCATCGGCAGCCCAGGTATGAATTTTTTCGAAGGCAAGATCACCCAAGATAACTGCCGGTACTTCTTCGAGAGCACCAATGGCAGCCTGGTGGTAAATATCGAGCGACAAGTTCGGGAAGGCCCGGTTGTTCTTGGAGTGCGGCCTGAAGCCCTCTTCCCGCGAGTCGGGGGTTTACTGCAGGGACGGGTGAAGTTGAATGAGTACCAGGGCGCCTGGCGCAATCTGCACCTCGAAACCGACAGTGGCGCGTGCATCATTCGCGTCTCCGCCCGCGACAAGACCGGCAGGAATGCGTTGATGCCGATCGGGTTCGACCTCGACCAACTCTGCTTTTTCGATCCTGCCACGGAGAAAAGGTTGTGAGCCCGTTTCTACGCGTGCGGCAACTTGTAAAATCCTTTGGCGGGATCCGAGCCCTCGATGGTGTCGACCTTGAAGTCGGAGATAAAGAGCTGGTGGTGGTTCTGGGTCCTACCGGTGCCGGAAAAACCACGCTGCTACGCACTATCGCAGGCGTAGAGCTTGCCGACGGCGGAAACGTCAACATGACGGGAAGTGACATTCTTGCTAAATCGCCCGCAGAACGGGACTTGGCCTTGGTTTTTCAGAACTTTTCGCTCTATTCCGGCTGGACGGTGCGCCGGAACCTGGAATTTCCGCTGCAGGCGCCAGGTCGACAGCTCGGCTTGGAGGTGATCGACGAGCGTGTTCGCTGGGCGGCCTCGCTGTTGAAGATCACGCACCTTCTAGGACGCCAGGCAGAACACCTGTCTGGAGGAGAGATGCAGCGGGTTGCCATCGGTCGCACTATCGTCCGCCGACCCCGATTGTTTCTGATGGACGAGCCGTTGACTAATCTAGATGCGAAGCTGCGGGAAAGTCTGAGAACCGAGTTGGCGCTGCTACAACGTCAACTGATGATCCCGATGATCTATGTCACCCACGACCAGGCGGAAGCACTCAGCATCGCCGATCGAGTCGCGGTGATGACGCGGGGACGGATCCGACAGATCGGATCGCCAGAAGAGATCTACACCAACCCAATCTCTCCGGAAGTTGCGCGCTTGCTGGGCGATCCACCTATTAACCTCTTGCCAGTTAGAGCTCGAAACGGATTCTGGGAAACAAACGGTGTTCCATTGATGAAAACGACTGGCGACACAGAAGGGCAAATGCTTTTGGGTGTTCGCCCGGAAGACGTTCGTCCCCATAGCGGGACGGAAGCGGCTCGGGTAAAGCTGGCAGAAGAGTCCGGTGCCAACCTGGCCTTGGCAGTGGAATGGGCGGGATCGATAGTGCATATTCTGACCGATCGCAGCACCGCAGCAACTCCGGGAGATGAGCTTTACCCCCGTATCGATCCGGATAAAGCGGTGCTCTGGTCGCTCCCCGAATCGAAAGCACTCTCGTCGAAAGGATCTGTATGACCAATCCATTGCGCATGATCGTCGTCGGACTGGGTCGTGGTAAGTCCCACATACGTACCATCACCTCGATATCTGAGCAGTTCGAACTGGTGGGTATCGTCGATCTGGATGCCCAGTTACTCAACACGGTGTTGGAAGAGTTCTCGTTGCCGGAGAGTTTGGGGTTCACGTCCTACGATGAGGCGCTCGAAAAAACCCTTTGCGACGGCGTTGTGATCGCAACCTGGTCTCCCACCCACGAACCGATGGTGGAACAGGCACTCCGGGCGGACAAACACGTATTGGCGGAAAAGCCCTTCGTAGTGGAATTTGAGCCGGCCAAACGTTTGTTGGACCTGGCGGATAATCGACATCTTAAGGTCGTCGTTAACCAGCAGTGGCGGTATATGCCGGCCCAACGAACCATTCGCAGATTGATGCGTGAAAAGGCGTACGGTGAAGCACAGTGCGCCCATTTTGTGGGGTATAAGTCGAGGGGAAGCGAGTACCCCGATTCTCCTTACGGTCAGCTTTGGCAAATGACCGTGCACGAGGTCGACTCCATTCTTTCTATGTTGAACCAACCAGCTGTGGAGGCGTTCGGACATGCATACAGGCCACCGCAGACAACCTGGAATCGGGAATCCACAGTTACAGCAGAGATCACCATGCGCAACGGTTGCCATGTGGTCATGATGTCTACCTCTGACTCGCGTACTCACGGGTGCGAGTTCCGCATCGAGTGCGAGAAAGCAACCCTGATAATGAAGAATACCCGCTGCATGGGTGGAGAAGAAACGCTTTTTGTAGGCGAAGACAGTTCAGTAGGTCTGCAGCCGTATCCGATCGACCCCGACCTGGATCGATCCATGGATGCCCAAGTCGCGCTTTCCTTTGCCACGTGGATTAACGGCGGACCTGAACCTGAGACCAGCGGGCGCAACAATCTGGAGGTACTAGGAGTTCTAAGCGCAATCATCAAGTCTGGAGAAACTGGAAAAACACAGAAAGTGGAGGTGAGATGACACCGGAACAGCGGTACCTATTCGACGTTAGAGGTTATCTGCATCTGAAAGCCGTGCTGAACGCTGAGGAACTGGAGGAGTGTCGCTCAGCAACGGCACGATACATCGATACCCCGGACGATGAGCTTCCTCCCGGATTCGAACACAAGGGTTGGCTGCATGCGCACGGTTTCGCTTTCGACAAGTGCTTGGAGCGATTGCCGCTGCACCCCGGTATCTTCCCAATCGTGTGCGAGCTTACGCGCTACCGACCGCGACTTCTCCGGGGTTCCCTCATCGCCGATCACAAGCGCGAGCCAGACAGCAGGTTGCACTGCGCGCGTGAAGGTTACGGCTGGGGATCCACCCGTTACGCCGTCAGGAACGGCGAGATCCTGTGCGACGACCTAGTGGTTTTCCCCTATTTCGACGATATCAATCCCGGAGACGGCGGCCTTGTGGTTGTGCCCGGATCGCACAAGGCGGAGTTTCCGCGTCCCGAAAATCTATTTTACAGAGATTTAGTAACAGACGATCTATCAGAAGGTGTAGAGAACATAACTCCGAAGGCGGGCGACGTGGTCATCATATCGGAGCTGTTGACCCACGGCACCATGCCATGGAAACCGACCGACCGCATTCGCCGATGTCTCGTGCTGCGTTTTACGCCCCAGCATTACGGCAGCCCTGATTCCGTTCCCGAAGAGATCAAAACGCGCCTTTCGCCGGAGACGTTGGAGCTGGTGCAGACGACGTCGTACAATCACGTGAAGGAGATCGTGAAACCGTTTCAAGAAGCGGCTTAGATCTATTTCTTGAAATGGACGAAAACCGGCTTCTCGCCGGGTACGGGTGAGTTGCTCAACCCACGTTCGATCACCTTCTCCATCCCGCCGAATGCTTCTATCTTGTCCTGCTGATCTTGTTTGCAGCGAGCATCGATTGCCTCTGGATCGAACTCGGAGCGAAAGTGTTTTTCCAGCGACTGGACCAGGATTTGATGATCCGCCGACTTAGCGAGGTCGTTCAACTCGTCCGGATCGTTCTCCAGATCGAAAACCTGTGCCGCCTCAAAAGTGTAGTGGATATACTTGAAGCGTCGATCCACGATCATGAAGGCTGCGTGGCGTGAGCCGGCGGCATGATACTCGCTGAATACGGTGCGGTCGCGTTCAGGCTCGGACGCTACACGCCAAAGCGAATCCCCTGGCAAGTCGCTATCCTCGTCCGAAATTACCACTCCAACGGCCTCTAACACCGTCGGAAAACAATCGACCAGAGAAACCGGGGTCCCACAGACCCTACCCTCTGGGACTTCAGGTCCAGCCAGGATCAGCGGAATGGCGGCAGCTTGCTCGTACATGGTCAGTTTATTGAATTGACCCCGCGCTCCCAACATGGCGCCGTGGTCACTACTGTAGATCACCCTCGCGGAGTCGGTCTGGTCGTTGTCCTCTAGGGCCTGCAAAACCTTTCCGACGTTGCGATCCACGTAGGAACAGAGGGCGTAGTAGGTGATGGTTGCACGCCTGATCTCCTCTTCGGTCAGCGCACCTTCCCAGTTGAACCGGTAACGGAAGTGTTGCAACGCCGGATGATCCGGCCAATCTTCTCGTTGCCATTGCGGCGGCATCTTGATCGTCGCCGGATCGTAGAGCTCAAACAGATCCCGAGGCGCAGTGAACGGCGGATGAGGACAGACCAGCGAGAGAAACAGCACCCAGGGTTTCTCATCGCCAGCATGGTCGGCGATGAAGCAGCATGCTTCCTCCGTGCTCTGAGCATCGTAGTGCAAATAGGAAGAGTCACCCGGTCCGGCCGATCGCACATGGGACGGTCCGTCTCGGGGCGGTGCCTTGTGGCGCATGCACTCGATGATCTCGCCGATGCCCTCGGCAACATGTAACGGTTCGTGCTCATCCGAAAAGCCGTTGTCATCTCCTTTGCTGCGAAAATGCAGCTTTCCGATCGACTGCATCCAGCTGCCGCTGTCACGCACGCGATGCATCCAGCTGGTAAACTCGCCATGGTACGGAAAGGCGTTGTCCCAATGTCCGGTCTGATGCACGTAACGTCCGCTGGATAGGGCTGCGCGGGCGGCGACGCAGATGGGCGAATTGGTGTAGGCACGCGTGAAGCGCATCCCGCGCCCAGCCAGCCGGTCCAGATTGGGAGTCTGTACGATCGGGTGACCGTAACAGCCGACGACGTCTCGGCGGTGCTCGTCGGAAAAGACAAACAGGAGATTGGCTGGCTTCACTCGATCCTATATCAGCAAAACCAGCTTGTGTGACTTGGCAAACTCACCGGCAACCAGACATTCGGACCGATGTCGCCGATGCCGATCGGCATCGAACCCCAAGAATCGGTGCTCAGGCTGTCCCAGATGACTTTGGGATCATCGATGATAGTGGTTTGGGCTTTCACTGGAAGCCACAAGAACATCAAGATCACCGCTGTAGTCCAATGCCCCCCAGAAACATATGACCTGACTTCACTACCGTCCCTTTCGGCGGTCTCTCCGAGGCAGTACCTCCTGCGCTGATGTGCTGCGGCTTCCAGAGGTATTGAACGCGCTCCAGACCACAGTTCCAAGGGCGGTTTTTGTTGGTGATCCATTGTTGCACCGACTCAAACTCCTTCTACTCGGACAGCCACGCTAAACAATGCCAATCCTGAATAAACCGGCATGGGAACGAAACATAGGGTGCTGACAGGTGTGCGCCGAAGACGAGAGATCGGGTCTTTGGCTTCAACGCTTAGGGCCGAATCGGCGTCCCATCTGGTAATCGTTTCCTTCCCCAATTATCCGGCTTGTCGGTGCAGGGGTACTTCGCCGCCAGCTTCTCGTCCACATCCACGCCTAGTCCGGGTTGGTCATTCGGATACATATACCCGTTGCGCACCTCGGGGGTCCCCGGAAAAATCTCGTATATCGCCTCAGAAAATCGGCACCATTCCTGAATTCCGAAGTTCGGGGCCGACAGATCCAAGTGCAGATTAGCGGCATGCCCGACCGGCGAGGTGTCGGAAGGACCATGCCATGCGGTGCGCACACCGTACATATGGGCAAAAGCGGCCACGTTGCGCGCCGGCGTGATACCCCCCATCTGGCTTACGTGCATGCGAATGAAGTCGATCAGCCTATCCTGGATCAGAGGGCGCCACTCCAACGGATGGTTGAAGAGCTCCCCCATAGCGATCGGCGTGCTGCACACCTGGCGGATGTTGCGAAACCAATCGATATCTTCTGGGGCCAGAGGGTCTTCCAGAAAAAAGAGATCGAACGGCTCCACGGCTTTCGCCAAACTCACCGCTTCGCTGGGGCGCAGACGTTCATGGACGTCGATCATCACCTCAATTTCGGGACCCAGCTCTTCGCGCAGATGCTCCAGCATTTTCACGTGGCCGCGCATGTAACCTCGGGGATTATAGTAAGAGCCCTCAGGTGCCCCTTCTGGCTTGACGATATTGCCGCCACCACCTTCCGCCCCCCCCATGTCTAAACGCAGGTAGCGGTATCCCTCCGCCATCCGCTCACGCATGTTATCCACCACCGCTTCAGGCGAATCGCCACCGGCATGGGTATAACACGCTGCCGCTTCGCGGCATTTTCCTCCCAAAAGCTGGTAGACGGGCATGCCGGCTCGCTTCCCCTTGATGTCCCACAACGCTTGATCGACACCGGAAATAGCGTTGTTGAAGACGGGGCCGTTGCGCCAATACCCGCCAACCATCATCTGCTGCCAAGTCTCTTCGATGCGATCTACGTCGCGACCGATCAAAGCCGGCTTGAGATGTTCTTCGACCGCGGCATGCACCGCTCGGTACCGTTGGGTGAAGGTGGCACAACCAACGCCATAAAGGCCATCCTCCGAAGTGATGATCTTGACAACGATCAAACGACGGACCCCGGGCGGCTCTGTCATGATCGTCTTGACGTCTTTGATGATGACCGGTGCGCTCATGGAAGTCCCTTAGACGAGAAGGTCGCTTATGTCGGCGAGCGAGCGAGCGCCGTCATAAGCGACCACATCGAGATCCCAGCTGAAGCTCTCGCCATCAGTGAGTTCCAGGTTATGGTGGCGCAACGGGTTATATAGTTGCGGACCGTAGTCGCGCGTAAACCAGGGGCAGGATTCCGATTCCGGCAGGGGACGTAGAATAACTCCCGCTCTTTCCTGACCAACAGCGATTCCCTCAACATTTACCCAGGACGACATCTTGTCGAAAGTGTTCTCTTCGCCCAACAAACCTTCGGCGTTGCGAATCTCTCCACCCCAGTGAGTCTCCCAATGAGGTGGCACACGCACGCCGATGCCCGACTCTTTAGTCTTGCCAAGAAGGGTGGGGCCGACAGCGGTCAAGGTGGAGTGCCAACGCACTCGATTGCAGGAACCGGTGTTGCTGAATCGAACTCGCCGCTCTTCGGATAAAAGCAGATCGCCGCTTTCTGTCTTCCACGATACCGCGTGGGCTATGGTGACGCCTTCGGCATCGATCTGTGGTTTCAGACATTCCAAGCCAAGGTCCATTTCTTGGAAATGTCTGGCATTCCCAAACGACCCTGCGTTCCAGATATCGTGGCCGTCTACCTCCAAACCGATGCAAATGCCCTGATGATGAGGATGATCGGGCGGCGACTCCTGCAAAACCAGAGCCCCTTTGGGACTGTAAAAAGGGAAAACGTAGGATCTGAGATCATTGGCGTTGTAGCCTGCCAGCAATTTTCCGTCCGTAGTGATCCACCAACGTGAATTGTAGAAATGGGTGTCGTATGACATCTATCCTCCTGGCCGGGCAGATCCGAGCCCAAAATATAGCTATGTAGTGTCCGCCTGAGATGGTTCTTTAGTGGGCAGATCATGCCCCGGGAATATCCAAGGCTCTGGATTTCCTTCTACGAAACCTTCGGGATCGTCCTGCGTACTCCGCCCTCGTAGCGCACGTCGAATTCACCTTCGGGGAGTGGCAAGGAGCGTATGGCGATCTCGGCCGTGGTTACCAGAGGTTCCGTGGCCGACAGCAGCTCGTCCAGAGATTGTTCGGGTGTCTTCCCCGTAGTATCCAGAATTACGGTGCGATGTTGGTGAGTAAACAGAGATTTCGCCACTTCTTCATCGAAGCGCTTCTTGATAGCACCGATGTCCGCCTCGCAAATGATCTGAAACTCATGCGGATCCGCTTTCATGCGGCGACGGATCTCCTCATCGCCGGCGATTACGTGAATCATTACCACGTCCTGCAATTGCGCCTCGACGACCGCTGATTCGTAGAGCCTTTGGAAGTCGTAGATATAGTTGGGATAATACGGATGATCCGGCTCGTCACCGTAAAAACTGGAATATACGGCCTCTTCGATGTGCCAACCCGCGACCATGGGATACTCGTACTTCTTGATAATGTCGATGTGGTAGTGGATCTGCATCCGCTGCATACGTTCCTTCACGTCCGCAGGAAAATCCACCATCAGTTTCTTTGACTCGGGTCCCAGATGTTTATCCGGTATGGTAAAGTGGTCATCGTTGTGGGTGGAAAGGCCACGGCGATGATAGTACCGCTCCAGCTGGTGAATCAGCGTCGTCTTGCCAGCGTATTCGATGCCGACGAATATGGATCGCATGCGTTTTAGCTCTGGTAGGCTTCCCAGAGAGCTTTATAATACTTCAAAAATCGTTCACCGTCGTCGTTACCAGCGATTTCCGCCAAGGTGTAACCACTGTACCCGTCTGTTTTCAGTTTGGCAAATAGATCCCGCCAGGGGTATTCCGGGTTGCACAGCTCAGTGATGTGAACCAAGCCGATCTTGTGACGTAACAGTTCGTATGCCTCCTCGATCGATCCGTTCTTTACCTCTCCAGGATTCGAGTTCCAGCAGATGTAGACATTGTGGTGATCGGCATGATCGATGATGGTGCGCATACGTCCGGGATCCTGGGTATCCTTGCCGTGGACCTCGACGCGCACAGCGACGCCGAGATCCGCTGCCACCCTTCCGCACTCGCGCAGCGCCAGACCGATCTGTTCCAAGGTTTTCTCTTCGGCGATGCCAGCATCCGTCTGCAGACCATTTGGTCGCACTTTGACCCCCGGGCATCCCAAGTCAGCTGCCAGCTGGGCGTACTCGATGGTGCCGTCGATGTTTTTGCGTATCTCTGCTTCGTCAATAGAGTGGTATTCGAAGGAGCTTCCCAGACCGGCAATGTCGATGCCGCCATCGGCGAAGGTCTTTTTCACCGTTTCGCGCTCATTCTTGCTCAAGCTCACTTCGACGCCATGAGCATGGGTCGTACGCAATTCGACGCCAGTAAATCCGGTGGCCTTGCAAATCTGAATGATAGCGGTGATGTCCCAGCTCTCGCCAATCTGATAGGTGACAAACCCGAGTTTCATCGTGCCTTCTTCCCTTCTACGTTCAATCCGTCACGGATCCCGAAAAGATGCGGGCTCCCGCTCCCAAGAATCCCATTTCGCTGCCGGCACTGAGCATCTGCATACCACGATCTTTCCAACCAGGAAGATCTTCCGCGACGTTGACTTGCAGGCCGGGCCGCTTGCCATGTTTCGCACAGGTCGTCATGACCCGTTCGCAGGCATCGGTTACCCGTGAGTCCTTTACCTTTCCTGGTACGCCGAATGCAATCGACAGATCGTTTGGCCCGACGAACAAGACGTCGACAGCTGGAATCTCCCCGATTTCGTCCAGATGATCCAAAATTTCATGCGTTTCTACCTGTACTATCAGCATGCTCTCGCGATTGAAGCCCGCCATGAACTCTCCCACATCTGCACGTTGAAAATCGTTGCTGGCTCTACCGGTCGCGCATCCCCGCATCCCCTCTGGGGGATATTTCATGATCTTGACGACCTCTTCTACCTGGTCGACGGTGTAAACCCGCGGCAACATGATGCCTTGCACACCACCATCGAGTGCCTGGGCAATTTGCGTGTAAGTGCCGTCGGTTACCCGCACAACAGGTGTTATGCCAGCATTGCGGGCAGCCACGGAGAGATCGGAAATGGTTTCGTTGGTGAAAACCCCGTGCTCGTTGTCAATGATGACGAAGTCATATCCAGCCTGCGCCAGAATGTTCATTACCACCGGTTGCCGCGTGTGCACGAGCATAGTGCCGAGCACGAATTCACCTCTGGCCAGTTTCGATTTACATTGATTTTCCGGTATCAGGGGACTCATTTGACCTCAAATTTTTGGTGGTAACCAAACGATTCAACATGAAGGTGAGGAACTTCGCACATCCCATCAGCACGGTCAAATACGTGCAGCAAGACTAGTCTTCAACATGTGGGTTATTGCTTTGACCCCGTTCCAGCCAAAAATTACCACGTTCATACCTTGCCTGACAACGGATCTTTTCTGTTACTTCGGCCAAGGCATTAACCTTTGAGCACGGATCTTGATTGGATCCGCGATGCAAGGAAAACACATCATGCGCATTCAACAATCTGTATGCATTCCCATCTTGCCGCTCGACACCATAGACCTCGATGACCTTCTGGATAAAATCGCCGAGATCGGTTACCAGGCTATCGAAATCTGGATGCAGAACGACACTTTCGGCACACTGTGCAAGGATGCAGAGCGACGTGGCTTGCGGTTGGTGAGCATGATTGGCCACAAGACTCGCGGCCTCAACCACAGCTCCTGTCATGATCGGATCGAAGACGAACTGAAACTCTCCATCGACATCGCCGCCGACCACGGTTTGAAGGGTTTGATCTGTTTTGCGGGAGATCGGATTGAAGGTCAAGGCGACGCGGCAGCCATCCCCGTCACCGCTGAAGGACTTAAACGCGTGGCGCCGCACGCAGAAAAGCGTGGCGTAGATCTGAATCTGGAGCTACTCAACTCAAAGGTGAATCACATCGGATACCAGTGCGATCGGACTGCGTGGGGATTGGAAGTGGTGCAATTGGTCGACAGTCCGCGGGTAAAGCTGTTGTACGACATCTACCACATGCAGATCATGGAAGGGGATATAATCCGAACGTTGACCGAGAACATCGACCTCTTCGGGCACATCCACACCGCTGGCAATCCGGGCAGAAACGATCTGGACGACGAGCAGGAAATCAACTACGGTGCGGTTTGCACCGCTATTTCCACCTCAACCTACAGCGGCTATGTCGGACACGAATTCATTCCAAAAGGAGATGTGGTGGCGGCGCTGCGGCAAGCGTTCGAAGTGTGTGATCGATAGGATTGGATATGGCGGACCTACGATCTAACCTTCGGTGCACATTTTAGCTGGAAAATATCTGATAGCAGCGTTGATCGGCTTCCGAATGAAGTTCTTCGAAGTAGGACAACATATGGGACCTTCTAAATGGGGTCCCTCTTCTCGTGACGGAGGGTCTCTTTTACCTTCTCAACTCGTTTTTGATGCAGCCCCCGCCGTAGGATTCAATATGAGGGATTTCGCGCGACTGCCCCTACCGGAGTTATTCCTGCTCAAATCCATTCAGGCCGTTGCGGTTTCCCAGTCTTTATGGCCTCCAATCCCGCGATGCAGATCGCGATGCTGTTGAATCCAGCCCGTGAGGGTATCGGGTTCTCCGTTTTGCCATCCAACAGATCAAGAAAATCGGTCACCGACTCTGCCCACCCGTGACCGCCGACCACCTCCACCGCAGTGCTTTTTTTCAGCGCCACCGGTTCGGTATCGCGCTGGAAGAGCTTGCCGTCGCTGAGGGTACCGTGATCCCCATAGCTTTCGAAAAAACGATGCCAAGTCGGTCCTGAGCAGCCGCTGGTAACGTGGCACTTTCCCAGAATGCCGTTGGCGAAACGCATAACCATTAGATAGCAGTCGTCGCTGGGAAACTCAGGGGCGCATTTCTTGTTACTGTAGCAGAAAACCTCCTCTACCCTCTCTTCTACCGCCCACAACATCAGATCGATGGTGTGAATGCCGCCGCCCAGAAGGATGTTCTGAGGATTCTCCTCGTCGGCACGCCACGGAGTATGAGAGCGTCCCTGAGGCCGGTAATACTCGGTCATGTCGTGGATATAGTCCCCCTGCACAAAAAAAACATCGCCGATTTCTCCGGCTTTGGTCGCCAGCACCATCTCCCTCTCTGGGAACATGTAGCGATAAGTGTGGTCTGCCATGACGTGCAGGCCAGTGCGCTTTTCCGCATCCAGGATATCGCGGGCGTCGTCAATGGTGGTGGCGAACGGTTTTTCGATCAGCACATGACAGCCGTGATCCAAAGCGGTTACCGCTTGCTCGGCATGGAGATGATCGGGACCAGCCACAACCACAACGTCTGGTTTTGTCTCTTCCAACAAACGCTGGTAGTCGTCTCCACTCTGGGCACCGGGATATTTCGCGACCGCTTTTTCGAGCTGTTTGGTGATCGGATCGCATAGACCGACCACCTGGCCGCGGCCATCCGCCTCGACCACTTGGGCGCAATGCAGGCCGGCACCGCCGGAGCCACAGATCAAGATCGAGTATCTCTTTTCGATCACCATTTTGCCACCGCCCCCATTAGAAGCTTCTGTTCGTCGGTACCCTTTTCTTTCAGCTCTTTCGCTACCGGACCATCGAACGGCTCGCGAGACTTCATCCAGGCGTTTTGGTAACACATGAGACAAACCCGTCGTCGTTCATTCGATCGGTTGGCTACTCCACGATGATAGAGCCAGCCATCGAATATTACCGCCTGTCCCGGCTTTGCCATCAAGAGCTTTTCGTCTGGAAAACGGGGATGGCCTTCAGGCGGACGGAAAGGTGCCCTATGGCTCCCAGGTACGATGGCGATCGGCCCGTTCTCTTGGGTAACTTCGTCCAAGTAATAACCGCAGTTGATCTGCGCCGGTAGGCTGCCATACGCAGTGCCACACGGTGCTATCGGCCAGGGCCCGTCCCGGTGCCAGTTTTGATCCTCCTCCCCCGTCTCGGTGACGCGCGCCGTGGCACTGTGAAGCTGGATACAGTTCCCCAGAATCGCCTTCATTCGTCGCAACACCGGCCGATGGTCCAGTAAAAACAGAAACCGCTCATCCTCTTCCAGAAGCTGATGGATAAACTGCCCATCCTTGCGTTCAAAGCAGATATCCAATGCCTGCCGCAGATCTTCGATCTGGGAGTCGTCGATCGCATTTTCGACCACCATGTATCCCCATTGATTAAAAAAAGCTACTTCCCGTTCCAGCTGAGCATCGAGCTCCGGATTCAGATGCTGAGGGACGATCGAAGAGTCGTATTCGGCCATTCTGTGACTCGACGGACGGTTCGGCTACTTGGGGCTCAACCCACAGCCACAAACTGTATCCACAACGGCGACGCTCCGACTTTCTGCCGTTCGATCGTTTCAAGAATACCGGTCCCATGATCGATCCGGTAAGTGGCGAGATACCCCGATTCCTGACCCACTGCGAGGATGTAATCTCCGGTGGGATCGATGTCGAAGAACCGAGGAATTTCTTCGGTGGGTTGATGACCTACGACTGCGAGCGTGCCGTCGTCGTCGATGCGATAGATGGCCAGACTGTCGTGACCTCGATTGGAGGCGTAGAGATGCCGACCATCCTGGGTAATACGGATCTCCGCGGTAGACTGTTTCTCGCCGCTGAATCCCTCTGGATGGGTCGAGATGACCTGAAACGATTCTAGCGTCCCGGCACTCGGGTCGAAATAATGGGCGCTCACAGTGCAGCCATTTTCGTTAACCGAATACAGGATGTCCCTGACGGGATGAAAGGCAAAGTGCCGCGGTCCCTCCGGTGTGCTCGGTTGCACTTTGGCGGGATCGTTGGCCGACAGCGTTCCAGTAGCAGCCTCGAAGCGAAACTGATAGATGGCGTTCGCCGGATTGGTGTGAGGCACAAAGGCGAACCGGTTGGAGCGGTCAGTCTGAATGCTGTGAGCGTGCTCTTCAGTTTCTATGCGCTGCAGAGGATTAGCGCTGAGTGAGCCGTCGTCGTTGATGCGATGCACCAGCACGATACCCGCCCGGTAGCAGGCCGAAAGCAGAAACCGGTCGGTTTTGTCCGTTTTCAGATAGGGCGGACCATCTTCGACCGCCACCTTGCCTATCGACGTTAACTCACCGCTCTGCCGGTCTACGCGAAAACTCTCCAGTTGTTTGGGGGAACGCAGGCAGACAAACATCAGATTTCCATCGGCGGTGGTGGCGACGGTTCCAGGACTGTCGCCCAGCGGGATGTCTGCCTCGCGGGCAAGCCGGCCTCCTTCGAGAGTGAACTTGGAGAAGAACGGGCTTTCGGAATTCGATACGTAGACGTGGTATTTCAAGATCTTGGCCTTTCAGTTGGAGGTGCGAAGGGCAATGAGGTGGCGCCCGAAATGATCGTCGAGATACTTGGCGTAGGTGTCTGGATGCGCATCCAGGCAGCTGCGGAGAAGTGCTCCCAAGTCGTTGTCGGTAAGCACCGAGCCAAAAGTACAGTGCAGGATCTGGCGTCCCAACTTGGTGAAACCAACTCCTTCCGGAACCTCACTCCAGTATTCAAGGTATTCGCGTTGCAGTACCTCGTCGGTGGCGGTCTCGGTCTTGGGAGCACCATCAAGCGTAGCGGAAAGATGGTAGGTGGCTCTGTCGGTCTCGAACCTACTGCGGGAAAAATCTACGATGCGCCGGAACAAAGCAGGGTCATGACGTGCGGCGACCCGCAATGCCTCCATGTAGGAAGTGCCGGCGGTTTTGACGTGAAAGCAACCTTCGGTGGCCCGAGCCAGCGGAACATATGCGGAAATCTTGTCCGATCCCGAATGCAGGCTCAACTTGTACGGGCCCAGAGCGCGAGCAACCGCGGCGTGTTGCTCTAGCGATCTCTCCAACTGAGCCACGTCGCCTTTGTAATCCACACCCTTCTCGAAGTCGCCGACAAAACGGGGGGCAAGGCTGATCAACGGCATCCCTTCCGAAAGACAGTGATCGACGATGATGTAATGCTCGGCGATGGTAGTGGGCTCTTCGGTTTCGTCCACGGACAATTCCAGCTCGAAGGAAGCTTGCTTGGTATCCTGCAGTCTGCGGACATGTGTCCCCAGCTTCAGCGCCAGTTTAATGGCGGCGCCGTACTTTACTGCCGTTCGCATGCAGGCTTCTTCGTCCAACTCGATCACCAAATCATCTTGTAGACGAATGGTTCGCCCGAGATACGAATCGTACCAGGTGGCGTGATCGCGACATTCCTCGAACTTGCGGCGCAGCGTTTGTTCTTCATAGCAGTCGGCGTGCTGGTCTACTTTGTCGGAAGGATCGATAGTAAAAAAGGTGTAACCTGCTGTTGTGGTTAGCTCTACGTCGGAGATGGTCTTCAGATGATCGGCATCGGCACCCATCGACCCATTCCAATCCACTGCACCGCATACGGCATCGTCGATAACGTCTTGCGCGGACCGTCGGGTACGTTGCATCTCGCGGATGGATTGCTGGGCGAAGATCGGCACCATTCCCGAGCCGGCCCGGTTCATCGCCGCCACATGGCCCGGCGTAGCATTGCCGATACGATCGCCGAAACCGAAGCTGGGACTCAGGCCTAGAGTTTGAAAATCACCTGCCAAACTAGCTCGTTTCCTATAGCTTCCACTTGCGCATACGCGCTCTCGTGCAGCAGGCCCAAAAGACGTTGATCAGCTAAGGTCGATAATCGCTTTGATCACGCCACTTTCAGGATTGGTAAAAATCTCGAAGTCGGCAGCCACCTGCTCGAAGCCAGTACGGTGGGTGATCCACGGGTCGGTGCGAATTGCGCCAGCTTCGATGAGCCTGATAATACGTTTGAAATTTTCCGGCAGGGCGTTGCGAGTCGCCTTCAGCGTAAGCTCGGGTTTGTGCATCACTGGCTGTTTGAAGCTGATCTCGTCGGCGGTGAGACCCACGAATACAAGAGTCCCCGTCGGGGCCACAAACCGCAGCGCGTTCGACATGGAGTCTTTGCTGCCGGTGGCATCGAAAACCGTCGCAAACATTACACCCCCAGTGATTTCTTGCATCTGTTGGAGTTCACTGCCATCTCCTGTAAAAAGAATGGTCTTCTCGATGCCGTAGGTCATGCGACAGAAATCCAGACGGGATTCGACCCGATCCATGATGGTCAGATCAACTCCGGCAATGCGCACGAATTCGAGCGTCGCCATGCCGATAGGACCGGCACCAACGATCAGGGCCTGTTCGCCGGCCGCCGGGTTGCCACGATCGTTGGCGTGGCAACCGATGGCAAGGGTCTCTACCAGTGCCAGCTGCTCGAAAGAAAGCGTGTTCCCGGGATGCAGCTTGTCTGCGCGAATGCGAAAGCGGTCGCACAGTCCCCCGTCAGTCATGACACCGATGACGCTCAAGGTGGCACAGCAGTTGGTGGCGCCTTGGCGACAAGCATAACAGGTGCCGCAGTTCATGTACGGCTCGACGCTGCAACGATCGCCAATCTTGACATTGTCGACACCGGAGCCGATCTCCAGCACCTCGACCCCCAGCTCGTGACCCGGAATCCGTGGGTAATCGAAAAAGGGAAACTTCCCCAGATAACTGCTTACATCGGTACCACACACACCCATGCGATGGGACCGCACCAGCACTTCACCCTGTCTGGGCGAGGCTGGCTCGTTTATCTCTACGCGTTGAAAATGTCTGGGTTCATCAAGCTGTAAAGCGCGCACGACAACAGACTCGTTGCGTTACTCGTCTAGAATGCCCGGAAGCAGACCCATCGGCAATGGGGCCGGACGTTCGCAGGTAGTTGTCAGCTCCACATGGCGGCCAGCGTTGGACGATTCCTCGAATGCCTGCATGACATCCAGAACATGACAAGCGAGCTTTCCGTTAACCCGATGCGGCCGTCCTGAGATCAAGCCGTAGGCCATATCCGCAACCCCGACGCCGCGATTGACGCTATCGCTATGGGTATGCGGCATTTCCGACCACTCTTCAGAATCCCGACGCCGAATCAGGACGGGACCACCGAATATGTTGGGATTGGGAACCTGCAAAGTGCCTTCGCTACCATAGATCTCGATATGCGGAAGCTGGTGCGAGCAGACGTCGAAACTCATCATCACAGTGACGATGGCACCGTTGGCGAAATCGAGAGTACCTGCCAAATGAGTCGGAGTTTCCACCGGAATCGTCTCACCGTAACGCGGTCCGTCGTGAGTGATCGTACGCGTAACAAAGGTTGCCCTTGCCGATCCGGATACTCGGACGATGGGACCCAGCAGATTGACCAGCGCGGTCAGATAGTACGGCCCCATGTCCAACATGGGGCCCCCACCGCTCTGATAAAAAAAATCCGGCGCCGGGTGCCAGCGTTCGTGGCCGACGCTCAAAAAATACGCGGTTGCCGCCACCGGTGTGCCAATCCAGCCGTCGTCGATGAGCTTGCGACAGGTCTGGATACCACCGCCCAGGAACGTGTCTGGGGCGCATCCCACTCGCACCCCTTTCTCCTCAGCCGCTTCCAGAGTTCGAAGACCATCCATCCGGTTTGTTGCTAGCGGCTTTTCACAATGCACGTTTTTGCCGGCGGCGATCCCAGCCAGATTAACCTCTGCGTGGACCTTGGGCACCGTGAGATTCACCACGATGTCAATGGACTCGTCGGCGAGCAGCTCGTCGACGGTATAGACTTTGGGGATCTGGAACTGAGCCGCTTTTTCGGCGGCAACCTCAGGGGCCATATCGGCACACGCGACGATCTCGATGACCGAGTATGGCTTGCACCCGTTGAAATAGGCAGGACTGATGTTCCCGCAACCCACTATACCGATCCGTTTCGGCTTGTTCATCCGCGCCTCCTAATCGGGCGAGAGTATAAAGTTGCGCCTTGTCAGGAGCAAGAAGACGTGTTGCAGGAGTATGTCCTGCTGTTGCCTATCGCCTCGGGTCGATCGAAAGATTATATTGCGGGCCATTTTGATCGAGGGTCGCCAATCGAAAACAGGCATGTTCGAATGCAGGTAGCACCTACTTCAACTCTGGAGCCGTCGCATGCAGATCGGTCTGTGGGGTAAGCTGGACGACAGTTATTTGAGCTTGATACGACAGCTCGGCGTCACGGGAGCACTCTACTGGGGAATCAAACCACCTGAGGGTCGCGACGTGATCGATTACCTTGAGCTGGTCAACCTGAAGGCGCGATACAACGACGCCGGCTTAGAGTTATTCACGTTGGAAAACCTCGGTAACCAGGCGCAGTTCTACGACCCGATCATCCTCGGTTGGGCACAGCGCGACGAGAAGATCGAACAGATTGCGGACTGTATCCGAATCATGGGACAGGTGGGAATTCCTCACTTTGGATTCCATTGGATGGTCGCCCCACAACCGGTGGGCACGAATCCCGTGTTTGGCACCTCCCATTCCACCAGGGTCCGCGGTGATGCCACGGTGCGCTCGTTCGACCTCGAGAAAGCGAAAGATGCCCGGCTGTTCCGCGATCGAGATTACGCCGAAGAAGAAATCTGGTCGAACTTCGATTACTTCGTAAAAGCACTGTTGCCGGTAGCCGAAGAAGCCGGGGTCAAATTGTCGTTGCACCCTGACGATCCGCCGATCCCAACGTTTGGGGGCATTCCGCGGCTATTTGGCACTTTTGAAGGTTTTAAGCGGGCTACGGAGATCGCCGACAGTCCCAACTTCGGGTTGACCTTCTGCCTAGGGAACTGGGGACTCATGGGACCAGGCGTAGCGGAAAAAGGCATTCGCTACTTCGGCGAGCGCGGCAAGATCTTCTATGTTCACTTGCAGGCGGTTAAGGGAACACCGGAAAAGTTCAGCGAGTGTTTCTTCGATGAAGGACAGCTAGACTTCCACAACATCCTGCGTGTATTGCAGGAGGTGGGCTTCGACGGGTACGTCTTACCTTCCCATGCCGCTCGCGTAGAGGGGGATACAATGGAGGAAGAAGGGCTAATCAGTTCGGTCTACTGCATCGGCTATCTCCAATCGTTGCTGCGAATACTGAGAGACGAGGAATAGCGTGATGTCTGCCACCTATATGAGCTTAACGGTAGCTCGATTGGCAGGCCGCGATTCGCACAAGAGCATGTCGTGAGTCAGCGGCGCTCGCCGGAGCTCAACCATCGCTGCGTAAACCGCCTACCTACGGCTTTGTTTTTCGTTTCTCGCTGATCGAATCGTTCAGCGCAGACCGCAGCTCTGCCAGGGTTCTCTCCAAAGCCTGCATGCCTTCCCCTGCACCCGCCCAGTCCCAATCCTTCAACGCCGACTGCACCCGACGATACTGGTTCTCGGCCTCGCTCGCCATCGCCGCTGCTGAACGCACCGTCGCCCCTTGGGTGGCTGCCGACACCTCGAGTCCGGCAATCGGTTGTTGCGATGCGATGCTTGATTCGTCCATTTCGAACAGATCGGCCAATGCTTCGCGGAAGGTGTCGCGCATTATCACCCGACCGCTGAACGCCACGATGACCTGCTTCAGTTCGGGGATCGCGGCGGAACGGATCTCTCTGCGGGGCGGCTGGCGCCATTGCTCAGTAGGATCGGAGGGACCACCCGGACCTCCCTGATACGCCGGTGGCTCCACCTCTTGACGAGCCTGCAGGTATACCGGCTCCACGTACATAAAAGAGCGCTCGATGGGGATCACCAGCAAGTTCCCGCGTATCACCTCCGATCCCTTTTGCCCCCACAAGGTCAGCTGGCTGGAGATCTCCGGTTGTTGATCGATACGGGCTTCCAGCTGCATGGGGCCGAAGATCAAGCGATCTTTTGGCAAACGGTAGACCAGTAGATCACCGTAGTTTTCGCCGTCGCAGCGCGCCGCCATCCAGCCAATCATATTGTCCTTGCGCGCCGGCGTGAACGGTGCCATCAGCAGAAATTCTTCGCTCTCTTCCCCCGGCAGCTTCACAATGATGTAATACGGCTGGATCATCTGGGCGCGGTCACTGTAGATCTCGTTGGGGATTTCCCAAAGGTCTTCCTGGTTGTAGAACAGTTGAACGTCCTGCATGTGGTAACTGCGGTAGAGGGTTGCCTGCAACTTGAACATGTCTTTCGGGTAGCGCAGATGGTTACGAAGGTCTGCCGGCATCGTCTCGACGGATACGAACAAACCGGGGAACATCTCGTCATATGCGGCGATGATCGGGTCATCGTAATCCATCCGATAGTAGGTCAGGGTGCCGTCGTAGGCATCCATAACCACCTTCACCGAGTTGCGGATGTAGTTGATGTAAGCGCGACCGCCCCGGGTGGCGTAGGGGTACATATCGGTGGTGGAATAGGCATCGAGAATCCAGTACAACCTCCCATTGGATATGACCAGGTATGGATCCGAGTCATACTGCAGATAAGGTGCAATCGCCTCGGCGCGATCGTGAATCTGACGGCGCAACATGATGCGACTCTCGGACTCGATGTAGTTGCTCAACAGGAGATTGATGTCCCGAAAGCGAACGGCGAACGCCGCGCGCGCTAGGATACCGCCGAGCTCGGCGCCCCCTTTGCCCTCGTAAGTGGAGAACTTGTTTCCATCCCCTTTGGGATAGTCGAATTCCTGCATCCCCGTCTTGACTAACACGTAACCCATGTCGCCTTCGCCGTAGTAAAGCTCGGGACGCTCGATCTCCAGTCCCGGCGGAAACACCGGGGGGATGTCTTTCACCATCAACGCCGGTAACCCTTCGGGGGTCACATGGTCCACTGGACTCAGTGCGACCCCGTAGCCGTGGGTGTACTGAAGCCGCTCGTTCACCCAGTTGCGCGCCTGATCCGGAAGCCGGCCGGTATCCATCTCGCGGGCGGAAAGCATGACTTGCCGGTACACCCCATCCACCCGATAGCGGTCCACATCGACCCCGGCAAAGACATAATACGGTCGGATCTCCTGCACCTGTTGATAAGTTTGAACCAGCGGACGCTCGTCCCAGATCGGCACGTTGCGGATGGTCAGCGGATTCGCCTGCACGTCGGCACGGCTGAGATCCTCGGAAGCCTCGAACGGGACCTCTTCAATGCCATCAAGGCCAAACGCATAGCGGGTGGCTGAGATGTTGTGTGCCAGGTACGGGGTTTCGCGGGCGAGCTCGCTGGGTTGCACCACCAGCTTTTGAACTACCGCGGCCGGCAGCCAGCCGAGAATCGCAATCCCCGCGGCCAAGCATGCCAAACCGATCATCGGAAAACGTTTGCCCAAAGCACGTGTATTGGCGAACTGCAATCCGGCGGCGCCGAGAAAAACTAGCACCAGTAGCCAGTAAACCCAGATCTCTACGTTCACATCTGCGTAGCTAGCACCGAATACCACATCACCTTCGGTATATAGCAAACCGTAGATCTTGAGCCTGTAGATCCAAGCGACATCCAGCAGAAACAGACCGAACAATACCGAAACGTGGGCCAACGCCCGCGGGATCATCTGGATGCGTTCCTGGACCCGTATCAATCCGCCGGCGAGGTAGACCAAACCCACCAATACACCAGACAGGATAAGGGCCCCGAGCAGATAGTTAGCCAGGAATTTATAGAAGGGAAGTAGAAAAACGTAAAACCCCACATCGCGCGAAAAAATCGGGTCGGTGAGATTGAATGGTTGGTCGTTGAGATAGCGCAACAACAGGGGCCACTGCGAAGATCCGATGTTGCCCAGCAGCAACACCACCACCGCACCTACTACCAGATAACCTACCCGTGAAGGGGGGACGGCAGGGCCTTCTGAATCGGGGTCCCGGAAGTAGGTGCCGGCCGACAAAGCCTGTCGCGTGTAGCGTTCGGCCAACCACAGGTTGACTCCGACCAGCAGGAGCGCCGGAATCCCGAACACGAATGCCGCCGCCCACCTTGCCTTGACCATACGCCAGAAGACGCCGTGAAGCTGCAGACTTTGAAACCAGAGAAAATCCGTGTAGAAACTGGTGATGATGCCGACGGCGACGACCACAACGAGGGCGCCGAGAATGATCTGGAATCTGCTGAATCGGTAGTTCATCCATGCCTCCTAGTCTTTACCGGTGCCGGGTTTGTAGTCTAAATTCCACGCGCCCGTGGGCCGCAACCCAGATTCGGGTAACCCACGAAGAATCTACGGAAAAAGCGCCGCAACATGAAAATAACCAAACTCGAAACCTTCTTGGTAAAACCCCGATGGCTGTTCCTGAAGATCCATACCGACGAGGGACTGGTCGGCTTAGGAGAGCCCATCCTCGAAGGCCGTGCCAAGACCTGTGCCCAAGCTGTCGCCGAGCTCGAGCCGTATCTACTGGGGAAAGATCCCACCCGGGTGGTGCACCACTGGCAGGCGATGTATCGGCACGCGTTTTATCGAGGAGGCCCCATTCTCACCAGCGCGCTAAGTGGCGTCGAGCAGGCCCTGTGGGATCTGGCCGGGAAGTCGCTCGGGGTGCCAGTATACCGGTTGCTTGGGGGGCCAACCCGCAACCGCATCAGATTATATCGCGGCGCCGGCACCCTGGAGGACGTGGAACAGCAAATAGCGGCAGGTTTCACGGCGTTCAAAACCGGGGTGAGCGGTGAGCGCCCGGCACGCATCGTGGAAACCAGAGCGTTTGTCGACAGGGCGGTAAACCATTTCGCCACGTTACGCGACGCAGTCGGTCCAGAACGCGATCTGGCTATCGATTTTCATGGCGCCGTCAGTCCGCAAACCTCCCGCCTTTTGATCAAGGAACTGGAACCTTTTCAGCCGATGTTCGTGGAAGAGCCAGCCCAGTGCCAAAACGTGGACGTGCTTGCGGATATTGCCCGTGGCACCCACCTACCCATTGCCACCGGTGAGCGCGTTTTCACCAAGTGGGGATTCAGGGAAATCCTGGAGAAACGCGCCGCCGCCATTCTGCAACCGGATTTGTGCCACGCCGGCGGCATCTTCGAGGTCAGGTTGATCGCCGGTATGGCGGAGTCGTATTACGCTGGAATCGCACCGCACAATCCCCTGGGTCCGATATCGCTGGCGGCATGTATCCAGCTCGATGCCACCATCCCCAACTTCCTCATCCAGGAGCACACCACGCTGGGCGAGGGGTATCTCAAGCAACCCTTCGTAGTCGACCA
>CAYNZV010000007.1:75776-76860 GCA_964401715.1 uncultured Gemmatimonadaceae bacterium
TCGTTGACGAGTTTTGACATCTCGTTCGAACTTGACGGCGATTTTGGCTTGCGTGATAATCTGCCCTGCCTACCAAGAGAGAAGGCATGACTTCTACGAACGAGCTAAGTCAGCAGTACAACCGAGACGGGTATTACATTTTCGACAAACCGGTTATCGATGCCGAGTTGGTGCAGCGCGCCAGCGCCGGCATGGACATGATTCGGTCCGGCGAGTACGATACGGGTCAACCCCCTCGGGAGTCCGCGTGGAACCCCGGTGATAATCTGAACATCCTTTGCAAGATTGAGGTCCCCCAGTTGGCAAACCGGGCGATACGGGACGTGGTCAGCTCTCCCGAGATCGGCCGGTGGGTAGCCGCAGCGACTGGGGCTTCCATGGTGCAGGTCTTCTGGGTACAGTTCTTGTTTAAACCACCGGCACCCGAAGATCCGGAGGCATACTCCAAAATAGGCTGGCATCAAGACCACAACTACTGGAACACGACCTGGGAGAATGGAAGCCAGATGCTTACCGCGTGGCTCGCCCTTTCCGATGTGAACGGAGATTCGGGGCCGATGACCTTCGTTCGCAACAGCCACCATTGGGGTATAGTGGAAGGCAGCGATTTCTTCGGTCAGGATCTGGATCCAGACGCTGTGCAGCGGCCCACGGACTCCGAGTGGGTGGAGATGCCAGCACAAATGCCTGCCGGCGCCATGAGCCTGCACAGCTGGCTAACCTGGCACGGCAGCGGCCGCAACATCTCGTCTCACACGCGGCGAAGTTTGGCGATACACCTGCGCACCAACAACAGCATACCCAAGAAGAAAGCGGGCGAGGGGCTACTGACCTACTTGGACGACCCTGAGATCAACCCGGTAATCTTCGGCCAAAGACACTAATCAGTTATAGGTGCGGTAGCCCACAGCTGCCCCCTTTTTGCCCACACCCCGAACCGACATACAGGAGTCAGAAGAGCCAACGACTGGTGTATTTCAATGGTAGCTTCATTCCCGAACGGCAAGCGCGCATATCGATCTTCGATAGCGGCATCATGTACGGAGACATTTGCTTCGAGCTGACGCGCTCATTCAAACAGAAA
>CAYNZV010000008.1:0-6801 GCA_964401715.1 uncultured Gemmatimonadaceae bacterium
CGTGAGGGCACTTCGTCGGGATACAGTCCGAGCGTCATGTAGGCGATGTTGAGCAGCCACCGGGATGCCTCTCGGAAGTGCACCAGCTGGTCGTCAATGCGTTTGTCCGCAGCCGCCGAGCCACCCAGCTTCTCTGAAGTCATACCTCCAGCCGCGTTGCTCAAGTCTTCGGCATCCTTCTGGCTCATGTTCCAGTAAGGATGTTCGATAACCTGGAGCAAGTAATGTATGGCGTTGCGCGACCCTTCCGTCTTCTCGTGGATGCCCTTTCCCTGAATCGGCAGAATGCAGGCTTCGGCTAGGTTGCCCACGGAGCAGTTTTGATCCTCGCCCAGCCTCAGGTTAGCTATGCCCAAGTAGAAGTAAGTCTGCACGGAGAAATTCCCCATTCGCAGCTGTACTCGACGCAACTGTTGCGAGTTCCCCTTCTGGCGAGTGAAGTTGGCGAACTGACGCTCCAGTTCGTGTAGTATGGCCTCAGCTTGCACCAGGTGTTTGATCCCCTTTTTCACATCTCCTGTACGCACTAGAGCCTGGCCCAAATCGAAGTTGAGACGCCACATTGTGAACAGATTCTCAGTTGCTTTCCCCGCTTGCGCATGCGCTTCTACTCCTTCGAGCTTGCGTTGCAAGATCTCAGCGCGAAAGCTGGGGAAGACCCAGTGGCCCTGCGGGGGGTTGTCAGCAATCTTCTTCAGCGCCGCTCGCATCCGTTCATGGCCCTTATTTGCGGATGGCAGCGCCAGCACCTCGAGCGCGAACAACGTCAAGCCGAGCACCAGAAAGCTTGGCGTACTCAGACACTTCATGGAAGCACCGTAGATCCCTTACCGCGCTTGAGCTGGACTATTCTATTGGTATCGAAGTCACCGAAATTTTCCCGCATCCCGTCAGACCATCGCACCACAACGTCGTTGACCCTAGTCTTCTCACCGAGGCCTATGTGCACACGCGGATCGTTGGCAGAGAGATAGCTGTAAGCGGAACGCACCTCGCGCATCTTATCCGTCGAATCCAAACGCATGGTCACCCGCGCTCCTTCGGCCGGACTGCCGGCACGCGTGAGCACCCAGAACATGATCCAGTTGCCGCGGTGGGGCGCCTGATTAAGAAGCAAAAAAGCTGGAGCGTCGCGATTGGCCACCAGTACGTCGACGGCGCCGTCGTTGTTTACATCGCCGAAGGCGGCACCACGGCTGGTGGTAGCCAATAGCGTCTCCGTCCCGCCGCGCGGTAAAACCTCCTCGAAGCGGGGCCCAGACAGGCCGCGAAACAGGGCATTGGGCTCGGCGAACGGATCATCAGAATACCGCTTGGGATTGTTCTTGTAAGCGCGGCCGTTGGCATAATAAAGATCGAGCCATCCATCGTTGTTAAAATCCAATATCCCGGTTCCAAATCGGGTAAACAAAACGCTGTGGGTCGCTAAGCCGGTAGTGGTAGTAACATCGGAGAAGTAAGAGCCTTCGTTCCGATAATAGGAGTCTGTTTCCGTCTCGAGATTCACCACGTGCAGATCGAGGGTTCCGTTATCATCAAGGTCGACAACGTTCACCCCCATACATGCTTTCGGGCTACCGCTGTCGTCGACGGCACAGCCGCGCAAAACCGCTTGATCGGCAAAAGTGCCGTCGCGTTTGTTCATCCACAGCTGATTGGAGGCACCGTCGTTGGCTACGAAAACATCTGGGTAACCGTCTTCATCGAAGTCGGCGCAAACCACACCCAAACCGGGGCCGTAGGCGGCGTGCAAACCCGCTTCTTTCGAGACCTCATCGAAACCGCCCTTACCATCATTGCGATACAAAAGATCTGCCATCGGTGTCTGGTAGTTGACCGGACCGCAATAATCGGATTCGCCCAATGAGGAGACGCAGTCCTTGTCGGCCTCCAAAGACCAGTCGAGATAGTTAGCTACGAATAGATCCAGGTCGCCATCCAGGTCCATGTCGAAAAACGCGGAACTCGCACCCCAACTCTCATCACTCACTCGCTTGGCCACCGAGACGTCATCGAACCTGACGCCTCCCATATTCTTGAGAAGCAGATTCGGACCGTAATTGCTGACAAAGAGATCGGTCCAACCATCACCATCGAAGTCGCCCGCACTTACCCCCATCCCATACCCGCTGTGCCCGGCACCGCTATTTGCGGTCACATCGGTGAAGAACCCACTGCCATTGTTTGTAAAAAGTCGGTTGCCGGTACGCTGAGTGCTGTCGCTCAGATTACCCGCCTGCACGAGATAGGCGTCGAGGTCGCCATCCCCCTCCATGTCGAACAAGGCCGCCCCTCCGGTTATGATCTCGGGCAGGAGGTATTGATCGCGTGCCCCTGACTCAAGTAGAAAAATGATGCCGCGTTCGACCGCCACCTCCCGGAACCAGGCCTGCGGTTCGTCAACCACGGGTTCGGAGGAAATATCGGCACCATCATGGACGCAACCCGTGCCCATGAATCCCAGCCACGAAAAGCCGAAAACACAAAGCAGCAAACGGTAACTACATCGAACAGTCAACACGTGACACGGTTCCGTCAATCCACGTTGGAACGCTGCCGGCGAACTGTGTAGAGTAGCGCCTTTTCGGCCGCTGTCAGGTTTCCCATGTTGCTCTCTGTTACAGCCAGACCCATGTAACCTTCATGCAGATTGGAATCGACTTCCAGCGCACGTCTGAAGCTTGAATTACCTTGCTTCCCATCGCTGCAATTCACATTACACGATACCGAGTTGGGCCAGATGGGATTCATCGTGCGATTCGAAACGGAACTAAGCGACGTCCACGGAAAGAATCTATGATGGAAGGAGATCAACCGACAGTTTCGTTTGCGGCACTACCAGGCATGCATACGGTGCCCCCCCGTGGGGAACCAGACCAGATCAACGCAGCCGGAAAGGGTAACCCCGATTACGTAACCAACCGCCATACCGTAGAAGAACGGTTTGCCTTTCATAAACGCGACTACACCTCCGTAACGCAACAAGGCCACCTTAACCATCCAAACAAGAAACAAACTAAACCAGTAAACCCACACACCCGAGGTAGCCTGAAACGCCAACCCTATAGGGTGAAGGGGAAACCACTGGTAGCGACCGCGCAGGAAAGCAATGACGGCTGCTTCCACAAATCCGGCACCCCAGACCAGCCATTTGCCCACCGTTGCAACGGAGGGATTGTTCATCAGACTGACCAGGTCATTGAACAGGAACCCGGACAAACCAGCTGAGCTACCTTCCTGGTAGCTCAAATCGATGGTTGCGGTGGCCGTCACCAGAAAACCGACAGGGAATGCAACGAGGACGGCGGCCGCAACCCAGACAGGTTGTTTACTCGACGCGAAGCTACGCAGATGATGGGTTATCGCTGGCCATGCAGGGATCCGCGTGTCGCCGAAAAAAGCGCGACTGGCGAACACCTTGTAAGCCACAACCTCCCGCGGCGCTAGATGCACAGTGCCGACCAACTCCGCGATGAACGACTGTCCCTTCGCATGTGGCTCGTTCGGGAACAGGTAGGAAAAACCGGTTGCAGCGATCAGTTTGACGATGACGAAATAGGTCAAAACCATCACCAGAAAAGCCAGCAACGCGAGCGGCAACCCCATTCCCAGACTCATGCCCCACACGATCACGTAGGCGGCCGAACCCGCCAGGCCAAGGACCGCGAACCGGTAACGGCCCACCTCACTCCGGTTCTCTCCTCCCCACCACACCATTTTCCAAACCTTCTGCAGGTGAGTGCGAGCGAGCCAAATCGACCACAACGCCACAAAGATCAGGGCCCCGTAGCTCTCCATGAAGATAATCTGTTTGTATTCAGCGATTTGCCCCGTTGCGCCGACTCCGGAGAACCCATCGACCACGAAACCAGACCGTCGAATCAAACCTTCCTTTACCAGATACAGAAGATGAAACAGCACCAGGCTTCCGAGGATATCGACCGGGCACAGGTAAGTCACCGCCATTACGATTGGAAGCACACGGAAGGTGACATAGGGCATTTCTTCGCCAAGTTGGACGGGAAAGCGTTTGGTCCAAATCTCCACAAGAGGAAGCCCGGGAACGAAATAGGTCACCACGTTGTAACCTAGGACAAGGAATACCAGGAGAAAACCGCCCCAGAACAGACGCTGACGAAACAGATCCGGTACGCGATGTTGGCCGTCGAAACCCTGAGTGAGATCGAGTGGAAACTGAGCCAGCGGAAAGGTCAGCTTTTCCCCCTCTTCCCAGTGTTTCTGGAAAAGCAGAATCAGGCAGTAGCCAAAAACCACCATTGCCATACACACCACCACCCACTGCCCCATTACGCCGGCCCAGCCATCCCACGGCAACGGCATGCCCTCCTCGAGACCGAAAAAGAACGGATCGAGGATGCGGCCCTTGGTGGGGGCAAATACGTGCCACGGCAGATAGTCAAAAAAGATCTCCGCCCAATTATTCTCCTGGGTAGCAAGAATTGTGGGACCGGCCATGATCGCCACCCAGAAGCTCATCCAACCGCGCTGCGGCATGATGCCAACCACCCACAACATCGTAAGGATGGTCAAAAGCTCACCGCGGCTCAGCGCATAGGAGGGGGTTAACCACTTCAGCAAGGTGTTGACGAAGAGCCACAGCACAAACGGCATGATAGCTGTCATCGGGAACTGGGAATTCACGTAGCGCCCGGCTCCGATTCCCTGACCAACGACGACGACGTAATACAGCATGGCCGCCGCCGTCAGGGCACCTAACAGCATGCCACGCACGGTGATGACGGGGTTGGCCGTGCTCGCCTCCAGATCGTCCTTGTCTTTTGTAGCCATCAGATGGGACCTGCAGTCACAGGATCAACAGAACAAAAAAAGAGGGGGAGCATGACGCTCCCCCTCTTTTAACTACTGCTCGAAGCAGGCTGAGCTACTTGAGCAAGGTCATAGAGCGGGTGGAGGTAAAATCGCCGGCTTCCATGCGGTAGAAATAGACACCGCTGGATACCTGATTCCCGCTGACGTCGAGGGCTTCCCAAGTAGCGGTATAAGCACCAGCACTGAGATCCTGATCGACGATACTGTTCACCAGCTGACCTACTGAGTTGAAAACATCGATCTTCACGTGACCATCAGCTGGGACGGAAAACTCGATGTTAGTCTCCGGATTGAACGGGTTCGGATAGGCATCGCCTAACGTATAACTGTCAGGCGTTCCGGCCGCTTCGTTCGCCGAAACGGCGGTTACACCACCGCCCATTCGACCACTGAACACGTCATACGGAGTATTAGACAGCATCTTGGGCCCGTATTTGCCTTCAGCAACGTTTCCGGCATGTGAACCGGAATCGTCTATTGTTGTAAAGGCGAGGTAAATTCCGCTGTAGAGCCCGTCATAATCGCTACCCTGATTGATCATATTGAAGCGGGTTGAGCCAGGACGACCCCGACCCCACTCCACCGGATAACTAATGGCGAAGACGCCCGTGCCGTCGCGACCGATGGCGCCCCAAGTGGTAGGACCGTTGACGCCAACCATGTTGAATAAGGTAAAATTGGCGCTCTTCGGATCCATAGTCGAACCGGTGATGTGAATCGCCGGGCTCGGAATTCCACCGATTGCCTGGGCACCCTCAAGATCCAACCTGTCACCGTAACCATCACCATTGTCGTTCATCCAATGGACGTCGCCGTTGTTCGCGTCGATTCCAAGAATCCCTTGATGTCCCCAGGCCGACGTAACGATTTTACCTTTTTGGTAGTCGAGCTGCCTCGGACCGCCGGAATAGGTGGTCTCATTGCCGTCGTCGTCAGTGCGAGTGAAGTGATAAAAATCACTGACGTCATACTCGGTCAGGGTGGCGCCGGAGGTCTTATCCCTGATCTCAACCGCGCTGAACGGTACTTCCTGGACGCCGTGCAAGGCCTGATAGATAACGTCCCCGACGGGCTTGAATTGGATGACGCGATCACCGTTAACGTTGATCGACACGCCATTCTCGCCGAAGTCGGTAACTTGATCCCAGCTCTTCGCGGCACGGTTGATGGTCATTTTATAAATACCCGCATTCGGCGCCTTGTACTCGTTTGACCAGTATACATCCGGGTTCACGTCATCCTGGCGCATACCGCTAAGGGTACGGGCACCTTCCCAGTTGAAAACGTTGCCGTAACTCCAGCGTTCCCACGCATTTGGATTTGCAAAATAGTCCGTACCAATCGTACCACGGATCATATCACCGACGGTGTGACCACGATCGGGAACATGACGGTCATATTCCTGCACGAAGATCTCGGGGGGATCCTTGGTGAGGTCGATGTTCGGCCAAGTGAAACCACTCGGACCCGCAGAGGGGCCAGCAATAATCAGATCGTCCTTGTTATTAACCACGACAAGGTCGAACTCATAAGTACCAGACCCTGCGGAATTGCCCTCCCAGTCGCGACCGTCCCAGACGATGGTGCTATTACCACTCTCTATCGGCTGTCCGCCTGCAGGAACGGTATTTATGTAGTAGTCCTGTGGTACAAGCCGGTTCACGGCGCCGCCGGGCATACGTTTTCCAGTCGCATTGTTGCCCTTTTCATAAATGACAACCCACGCGGTCCCGCGCTGGTTGGTGCTGAACCTGAACGTGGCCGAACCACTGCCGTTCCAAGCTACATCGGATGACGTAACACGCATCGGATTCGGCTTGCCAGACCTAGTCGGCATCACATAATCGTCGCCGAAAACGAAACCTTCAACTGCTGTTTGAGCACCAGAAACGCTGAAGCTCAACAGTGCTATCGCAAAAACACTTAAAAGCGTCTTGGTCAACTTCACTG
>CAYNZV010000008.1:6901-9194 GCA_964401715.1 uncultured Gemmatimonadaceae bacterium
CCACTCAACCCCGACGATTTGGGCCGGACCTTGATCCATGAACACTTGCTGTTCGATCTGTCTTGTTATTTTGCCGAACCAGAGGACAATCGCGGAAAGGCACTTGCTCGAGAGCCGCTCCAACTAAACAATCTGGGCTGGATACGCCGCAACTCCATGAGTTCGGTCCATAATCTTTCCATGTTAGACGAAGAACTCGCGGTTTCTGAAGCCACACTCTTCCGGGAAGCGGGTGGTCAAGCGATTGTAGACCAGACTATCAACGGCATCGCACCCCAGCCAGAGGGATTGCGACGGCTCTCAGTAGCTACCGGGTTGCATATCGTCGCCGGATCCGGGTATTACATCTATCCGTCCCATCCACCCGATATGGACGGTAAAACGGTCGAGAGTATCACCGAGGAAATTGTCGTCTGTGTCCGCGATGGCATCAACGGCACTGATGTGCGCGCCGGCCTCATCGGCGAGATCGGCGCTTCGTGGCCCATGCATCCGAACGAGCATAAGTGTCTGCGTGCCGCCGCCGGCGCACATCTGGAAACTGGAGCACCCATCTCAATCCATCCCGGGCAGAGCCCCCACTCGCCCATACAAGTATTGGATCTTTTGCGCCACCACAACGTCGACCCCCAACGTGTGATCATGAGTCATGTAGATGCGCGCTTCAGAGAAGACATCGACCTTTACCGACATCTAGCAGACACCGGCTGCAAGCTCAGTTTCGACACCTTTGGCCGCGACATTTATTACAAAAATCTGGGCCGTCAGCATCCCAGTGACAACCTTCGGATCGACGTGATCGCCGAGTTAGTGCGACGGGGCTACGGAGATTCGATCATGGTGGCCCAAGACTGCTGTTACCGTATGGATCTTACCGCCTTCGGCGGCTACGGCTACGCCCACATCCTGGAGCACATCCTTCCTCGCCTGCAAGCTCAGGGTGTCACCGACGCTGACATCAATAGCATACTGGTGACGAATCCGGCCCGGTTCCTGGCTTTTTAGGGAGGCTGCTTTGATCCAACATTCCAGATCGGCTCGCATCCTCGAGTGTAACGAGCAGCACATTCCTGGCGGAGTGGTCTCGGGAGCTCGTAAGGTTGAGCCCCACATTGCTTTTGCCCGCGGCCACGGCGCCTATATGTGGGACGTGGATGACAACCGCTATATCGACTACCACGCCGCCTTTGCACCATACGTTTTGGGCCACAACGACCCCAAGGTCAATGCCGCCGTGAAAAAGGTGCTGGACGATGGCATCAGCCTCTTCGGTTCCGGCACCAATGAACTCGAGGGGCGACTTGCAGAGCTCCTGTGCACCTACATCCCGGCGGTAGAGAAGGTAGAATTCTCCACTACCGGCTCCGAGGCCAGCCTTGCTGCCTTACGCCTGGCTCGGGCCATAACCGAACGCGAACATGTCATCGTCATGCAAGGTGGTTTCAATGGCTCTCACAGCGAAATCGCCTGCAACGTGCTGACACCGTTGGAGCAGATCGGGCCACGCGTAAGCCCGGGCGAATACCCGTACATACGTCTTGGTGCAGGCCTCCCCCGTGCCCCAGAACAGCTGGTGCACGTGATAAACTTCAACGATCTCGCTTCGGTACGATATGTCTGCGAAAAGCACTCGGTGGCGGCACTGATCACCGAACCAATTCTGCAGAATATTGGCATTGTCAAGCCGGAAGACGGGTATTTGGAAGGCCTGCGAACGCTTGCGGACGAGTTTGGCTTCTTGCTGATCTTTGACGAAGTGAAGACCGGCTTTCGCTACTGTCTCGGAGGATACAGCGAGCTCAGCGGCGTAAAGCCGGATCTAGCCTATTACGCCAAGGCGATCGCCAACGGCTACCCGATCTCCGTAGTCGGTGGCAAGGCAGAGCATATGGATCGATTTGACGATCCCGACGCCTCGCGCCGCCCTTTGATAGGCGGCACCTACAACGCACATCCGGTCTCCGTCGCTGCGGCTATCGCCACCATTGAAGCTCTGCTCGAGGGAAACGGTGCGGTCTACCGCCACATGGACAACCTGGGGGCGCAAATTCAGGAGGGAATCGAATACCTGCTCAACCACCACGGTATAAGCGGCCGGGTGGCGCGGCAGGGCGGGGCGTTTTGTCTCTATCTGATGCATCATCTGCCCCGGGATTATCACGACCTTGCCGAGCATCACGATTTCGAGCGCGATCTGGCGCTGCGCCGATCGATGATCGATGCCGGGGTCTATTTTTTTCCGGTAGCTACGAAGCAGTGCTCCATTTCCGCCGCCCACAACTCCAACGACATA
>CAYNZV010000008.1:9294-66218 GCA_964401715.1 uncultured Gemmatimonadaceae bacterium
GCCCCGCCCACGGCTCCCGCTTCGCTGAAGTCGAGAAGCGCGCCCTGATTGGGTTGTAAATCGCCGTGGAATAGTCAAACGCCTGGAACTTCACATAAACCGTCTTAACCAAGAAGAAACTATGACCCGCTAAGTCGCAGGACCTTTATCAGGTGAAGGGAAGATCTGGCGCCCACAAGGAATCGGGGACGAAATCACCTGTCTAATCCCAGAAAACGCCTCATGTTGCCGCCTAAAATGAGCTCCATGTCCGCGGGACTGATGAAATCGCAATAATTGCGAATGAAATCTAGGCTCTGTCGGTAGGTCCAGTGCAACAACACGATCGGGATGTCCGTTCCCCACATGAGCCGATCCGCTCCTATTCGTTCCACCATAGTCTCCAGAGTCGGTCTAATCTGCGGCATGGGGTAATCCCAGCGGGACTGCAGGAAAACAGCGAACAGGATCTGGATGTGGAAGTTGGGATGGTCGATGGGCGTCGCCTCATAGACCTCGTCGGGCACCACCAGCTTCTCGTCGTCGGCAAACAGCCTCCAGCTGAATCCGTGGGTCTTCACGACGGGGACCTCCGGGTAGCGTTCCATCCAGCGCCGCAGCCCACGCAACTCCTCTAGATATTCCGGCAGGCCTCGACCACCTCCTATGGTGAAGAAAACCGGTATCCCCAATGACCGCACCGCTTCCCAGTACGGGTCAAAGTCCGGCCCGTCCCATTTCGCCGACAAGCCATACAACGGCCGGTGGAACGGCATGAACTGCAGACCGATCAGACCCTGCTCTTTGATCGCCCGCTCCAGCTTGGCGATGCAGACGTCCATTTCGGTGGTGATACGCCATTCTTCCACGTGCGCAAGACCGTCGATCCGCTCCGGATAGCGCCGGCAACAATCGCCAATGAATTCGTTGGATAAACCCATGTAGGGAGTACGATGCAGAAGGGCGCGATCGATGCCCGCGTAGTCCATCTCGGCGATCAGGCTATCGGCGGGATAGGCAAAATCGACGATCCACGGCGGCAATGCCTGTTTGACGTAATCCTCCCCGTCCACGGTCCATTCCACTAGTCCGTGTTGGCCAACACGGAAGTGGGCATTTTTGAGACCATCGAAACTGGGACCGAGGGCGGAATCGCGGTAGAGTCCGCTGGCATCGGCCAGCGAGCGGTCACTCTTGCGCCAGCACGGTTGCTGTCGCGCCCAGGCCATGAACAGTTGCAGGTGTCGCCAGAATTCGCTCGGATCGGCAAACCCGGCATTCTGGCTCGGGGGTGGGAAGCAGTACGCATGTCCGTCGTAGATCATCGTTTCAACCGTGTTTGTGACATCATAAAGTCCGCGGCGACTTCGCGCAGACGACTTACGAAGTCCTGTAGGAATAGAGACTGGTGGCGTTGTCTGTCTGTATATGCAGACGCACTTTGCGGCCCACGAAGGGGGATAAATCCCGCCGCTCCTCACCCCAGGTGATCCCCCCGTGGACGCTGTCGTTCTCAACTAGTCCGTTGCACTCTTCGAACGAATACCCCTTCGGCACCTCCATATCGTCGATGATCCTGACCCGCAGCTTACCGAACAGAACGGTCGCGTTCACGGACAGATGGGGCCCGGTTACCTCTATCGGCTCCGTCATCAGCTCACCGCCACGGATGCCGGAACGCAGCGCCACGAAACCATCCCGTCGCAGCGTCAACAGCCCGATGGCGCTGCTGAAGTTTCCCTGAGTACCGTGTCCCTGCGGTTTACCCGAATACCACATGTAGAGGGTATCCCCCTTAAGCGCCGGGGGGCTCAGACCAAGGGCCGCCCAACCCATGTCCCACATCCCGGGTGCGCCAACCGAGAAGAATTCTTCCCGCTTTCCCACCCGCTCCCACGAATGGATCTCCCGTGCCGACGCCAGCTCCATCCCACTCAGTTCGGTCGGTTGCTGTACCCATAGCAGCCCCAGATACTGATTGCCGTAGACGAACGGTACCATCTGGTAGAGCTGGACGCCCGTCTCGTCGAACTCATCCGGCTTGAGCACCGTCTTTAAAGGGGTCCAAGTAACAAAGTCATCACTGGTCGCCACAGCGATTACGCGGCGGTATTTCTTCCATTCAAGCACGAAGTGGTCGGCGAGATTGTGGTACCGACGTGAGGTTACTACATATCCACGTCGAAGCGGATCGAACATCACGCAGCCTGCATCGCCAGCGCCCCCCAACAGCAGTTTGTCTTGAAAGCTCCAGTTGATGCCATCCGGCGAACAGCAGACATGCATGCCATACTGGTCGATGACCGAGCGCATGAACTCTCTGCGCTTCACCGGGTCGTTCGCGCCCGGGCTTCCAGGGGGTTGGTGATACAGTCCCAGTTTAAAACGCCGTGCGGGATCACTTTCAAGCGGGTCTACCATCACCCCCCAAGGGTCTCCCTTGGTCGCAAACACGATGTTGTTCTTTTTAGATCCTTCGAACTTGTACGCCCCCAGTTCGGGGCGCTCCCAACAAATGCCGTCCCTGGAGGTTGCGTAACACAGGAAGGTGGGCGCGCCTTCATACATCTCGTCGATGGTGCAGGACCAAGTCCAGTACCACATCTCGAAAATGTCGCTGGCCATGTTGTAGCGATAACCACCCTTGATCTGCACTGTCTTCCCTTCCCAGGGCATCTCCGGCCGCAGCACCGGCTCCGGCTGCACCCGAGTGGGCCGCTGCACCTTGCGGGTGAATCCGGGATAATCCTGCACCTCGGCGTCGTCCGCGAAGAGGTGCAAACCGGGATCGTACAACCCAGTGGGATCAGATGGATTCATCTTCGTTCCTGCATCGCCGATCGGATCAGCGTCGATTCGTCGCGCCAACGGGGGCTGGTTTTCTCCGCTTTCTTGGTGCCAACAGCAAGACAGGAGCAGTTCTGCGCCAGCACCTCGAAGAGGCGATTGGCCACGATTCGGTGTCCTAAATCATTGGCGTGCACCCCATCGTAATGAATCATCCAATCGGTCTCTCCGTAGGCGTCCAGGAGATCGACGTAGAGACAATCGCTCGCCTTGGCTAAGCGGGCAATCCCTTTGTTGAAGCGCTTGAAGGTGTCAAGATCTCCTTTGCCGTATCCCCCTTCCTTGCCAACCTCGAAATCCCACATGTAGTACGGGCCCGGAAGGACGATGACCGGATCGATGGTTTTTCGAACGCGGGTTATCAAACTCGACATGACGCGGCGAAACAAGGCCCACGGCGTTCCGCCGCGAGCGTCGTTGAGACCGTACGAGATTACCAGGAGGTCCGGGGCCTGATCGATTACATGCTTCTTCAACCTTTCGTCCGCCGCCGGTTTACCGCTGGTTTCGTAGGCCGGTGATCGTCGCGAAATCAAGTTGGCGCCGATACCCGCGTTGAACACCTCAAACGGCCGCTCTTGGAAATCGTCGATCAGAGCTGCTAGACGCGGCACCCAGCAGCGCTCTGGGGCTGTGGACCATCCCCCGGCAGTGGTACTTTCTCCCAGTGCAACGAATTTTGTGAACGGTTCGCAGCGATAATCTTTCTTGGAAGTCATTAAACCCACTCCCCTAAACCGATCGCCCGTATCGATAGTTGCCGTCGATCTTGAGCTCTCTTGGGAGCAGCTCGTAAGAGAGCTCAATGACGCGGTATTTCTCCAAGTCGGTCATGCTCATCCATCTTCCAGGCGCCAGAACTCGACCCCATTGTCGTGCAGAATTCTGCGCGCCACCTCTAATGCCAGCTCTTCGTCGAAGTAATCGCTCTCCACCAAGCCGGCGAGAACGTCAGCCACCAACTCCCTCGCCACCACCAACGAACCGTAGCTCTGTTCCAGGATGGTGTGGTCACCCCCCCAGGCGAAGATCTTGTTCATGGGGACATTCTCAATCCACGAAATCAGGGCTTCACGAAAACCCTGATACGAGATGTGATGCAACCAACAGCCATCGATGAAAACATTCGGGTGAATGTGCGTCATTAACCCCGCTTGCACAGACCAGGGATAACCACCGTGAAAGAGGTCCAGACGCAGCTCCGAATGTTTGTGGAGAAACTCGGTCATCAGAGTCGGGTTGGCGCCGGCAATATCCTCCGTCATGCCCGCGTGAATCTGCAGCGGGACGTCAGCCTCGACGCAGAGTTCGGCAAGCCGGTTCATCATATAATCCTGGAAGGTTTTCTTTTCCTCGAATGAAACCGACAAGACACCGCGATTGTAGATGCGAGCAGCGTCGTCACGCGGAGGACAAGAGAAATCCAACGGACGGTTGTATGCCAGCCCGCATTTGAAGCCGTTCGCGCCATCTTCCAGACTCTGGCGGAACAACCTCTCGAAGAGCTCCATCCACCCTTCGAAGTCACGGCCCGGGTGGTCGTCCAAAGCCATACGCAAACCCCGTCCTTCGTGAATGAACCTATCCAGACGAATGACATTTAGCAGCTTGTGATCGCTGGGAACAGTGTTGGGAAGTGCTGGCGGGATTCCTGCCTTGGCATCGAGCACGGAACAGGTGCTGCCCATGCGGGCCGAAAGCTCGGCGCCTTTTCCCTTGGTCTCGCGGCTATAGGTGCGAATGCGCTCGGACGCGCTGCGCCAGCGTTTGCTGTAAAGGTCGGCCTCTTCCACCTCGAAGAGATCGCGCAGTGTCGGCAACAGATAGCGGTAGAATGAGGTATTGCGAACCTTGGGCAGATACGGAGCAATAACCGACCACATCTGCTCCGAGCCGTCTGGAAGAGAGGGGTCACTCAAATAGTCAAAGTTGCGCGGCTCCCGAAGCCCGGCGGCTTCCAGTTTGCCGTTGAGATAGCCATGGGTAAGGAGGTACGGCAGATCGAGCTCCTGCTGGTGGTCGGTGCTGAACGATTTCCAGCAGTGCTCGTGGTGGTTGAATACTGGCATCGCCGCGATGGCGTCACCGATTCGCTGTCGCAGCTTGCTATTCATCTGACCTCCTCGAATCCGAAGGAATGGAGGCGGGCAGCCCCCATGAGGTGAAATCGCAGTCTAAGGCTCTGCTTGGCTGGGAGTCGTCGGTTCTGGCTCCAGACGACTTTGGCGCGCACCGAGTCGGAGTGCAATGGACAACAAGCACCACGCTCGTATCCTTTCATGACCTCGCCGGTTTCCCCATCAACCACCTCCACCTCGATCCAGCTCCTCCGCGGCAGGACGTCGGCAACATTGATCCACAGGCCGATCGCCGCATCCGCATTGAAGGGAATGGTCTCGAAGCTCCCTGGAGTTTCGCGGTCAGCTGTCTCGAGGACTGTGAAACCATCCAAACGCAGCGTGGCGAGACCCATGCGGGTAGTGCGAATGAACCCGGTTTGAATGTCGGCGTCGCGGTCGATCTTGTTTTGCCATGGCCACGACGTCCACTCCGTACTGTTGCCGCTGTAATAGAGATAGATTTTGTCGTCCTTCACGATCGGCTTGTCGGAAATGACCAGGAATCCATCGTCCCACTCGCCGTGCGACCCGCGCCGGATTACCGGTTCGTTCGGATTTACCCTACGGTAGTGGGCGCCGTCTCGGCTCGCCGCCAAGCGAATATCGGCGTTGTAACTGCCGAACTTGCCGGTGCCATTGGGCATGTACCAGCCATACTCGTACAAAACCACATACTGGCCTGCGTATGGTGACAGCATGATGAAATGGAGTTCCTGTTCCAAGCCGTCGTTGGGGTGCAAGATCGGATTGGCGGTAATCCCCCGCAGGTGCTCCACATCAGGGCCACATCCCAGCGACTGGGTCCGCACGATCTCGGGCCCCGGTTTGTTGGCAGGATGTACCGACATCCAGGTGTACTTATAACGCCGCTTGGGATCGGGATCCTGGTCATCACGGATCAAACCTCCGATATCAGGCCGGCGTCCGTCCCACTGTGGCTCTTCCATAATCGGGCCGTCCCGCCACTCGATCCCATCGGCAGAATAAGCCAATGTGATTTTGTCGGGATGTGTAGCGCCCTGCTTGAGAATCAGTTTGTATCGCTTGGAAACATCTTCTTCGAGAGGATCTTTGATGACCGGACCGTAGCCGCTCTCGATGCAGATATTGTTCTCTTTGTTGCCGTTGTATTCGAACAACCCCAGCTGAGGTTTGTGCCAGTCGATGCCGTTATGGCTGATTGCATAACCCGTTGTGTGAACCGTGTGACCGATATCTATCCCTGTGTACCAGGATTTGAACAGCTGTTCCTCTTCGTCGTAGATTACGCTCCGCGACGCCCAGGGTTTTGCCTGGAGAGAATCCCACTCCCCCACGTCCCCCAACGGCAGCACCGGATTCTTGGTATGCTTCTCCGCCTCTACAACGGTCTGAACGACGTTGTGTCGTTGCGCCACCGCTTCGAGATCGAGGAACAGGACGTGCCCACCAGGGCTACCAGTGATTACCCGATTCGCCATCAAATCACCTCCATTGAATTGCCGAAGATTCCGACAAAGCAAGCGGTGCTCGCAGCGCTTCGCAAGGGCACTGAAGGATCGGGAGACATCTCTGTCTTTCGGACGCGATCCTCAGGTCAGCTCCACGTGATCGCATTTGGCAATCTCTTTCGTGTGAGCGTATCCTGTAACGGCCACTAGCTCCCTAGTTTCTGGAGACAGGCGCTGCAGGATCTCTTCTGGAAACGTTCCGTTGCTGGCAATGAACTGGGGTGCATAGCGTGCCGTCAGAAAGCGGCGATCGCGATCCTTCGGCTTCCAGTTGAGCACGCCGTGGCTCACCATCTCAGACATGAACACCACATCCCCCGCACGTGCCACCACGTTGGCCACCCCGGGTGGCACTTTCTCGCTGAAGTAACCTTCGTTGTCGTAAGTGTCCTCATAGAAGAAGTCAGGTGGACGCACAAACTGGCTCTTGTGGGAACCGGGGATCAGAATCAACCCACCGTCACCGGGGAATACATCAGTGAGATAGAAAAAAACGACGAAGTTGTCGCTGTAGACGCGACCATCCTGGGTGAAGTAACGCGGCATTTCCGGTCCGCTCTGCTCCACATCCTCTTTCAGGGAATGCAATGGATGGAAACGATGACGCGCCGTGTTTACCGCCAGAGTCCCACTGGTGAACCGTGGTTTATTGCCGGTGAGCTCCTTGATGATCGGCCAAGTTACCGGATGCATGGTCAGTACCTCGAGCGCTTTGTCGAAAGCGAAACCGTGGGAGTGACCGTCCAAGTGCTGCGGACCATCGGCGTAGTTGATGGAAAAACCGGGAGGCAGATCTTCCGGCGAAGAGCTGATGTAGCGATCGGCCGCTTCCTGTGCTTTTTCGAGCTCCTCCGCACTGAGAACCTTCTCCACATGCAAGTAACCGCTGAGATCGAAAAAGTATCGTTGTTCAGGAGTCATTTTGTTTCTTTCTCTCGAAGTGAAATGCGTACAGCTTACACGCACGCGCCTTGAAATGCAGGCGCACGGGTCGTCCGGCTAACTCGGCAACGTTGTCGCGCTCGCTCCATAACACTGGTGCCACGATCTGGTTGCGGTCGACGCTGATGCTTTCCTTCATGGTGTAACCGGAAATCGGGTGGTTGCGTTCATCACGGATCTCCACCCACACCTCGCCCATGGCGGAGCAGTCGACGTTGAGCCGCAAATGTTCGCCCGAGAAGGTAAGCAGTGGGGTGGTGAACTCGCCGCCGGTGTAATCCGCGTCGGCGGAGACGAAGCCGTCCAGGCGCTGCACTAATCGACAGAGACCACCGCTGCGATCCTCGTGATCTGGATCGTAAGCACCGTGCGTGTGATAGGTGCCGCTGTAATACTGCCAGATCTCTTCCCCACTGCGAATCAACCCTTGGGCCATGTAAACCTGGCCCCCGTCCCAACTTCCCGCCAGTCCAAGGGGCACGTATGGCCGACGATCGGGGCGCGCCCATGACACCCCGTCACGACTCACTGCTAATTGTATCTCCAACGGCCCATCGTTTCGGAAGCGGCCACGTTCGTCTTTTCCGTGCAGCGTCGTATCAGCCGTATCGCCGAACGGATAGTGGCGATATGGCGTGGTAAAGCTGAAATAGGCGTCAGCCGCCCATGGGTAGGTGTTTACGCTGGGGGTGTAGAGATCAGTGTCCGCCGGATCCGACTCGTCGCAGCACAAGGCAAGCTCGTACTCTCCGCCTCCGGCCCAGCGCGAAGTCCCGGGACCGCGAAAATCGTTTGGATTCTCGGCAAAAGGCCACGGGAGCTGCATCGGATCATCAAATTCGGTACGGCCGACGGTGCGGCCTTTTTCGTGGGTCCGCATGTATGCAACGTAGCGACCAATACGTTCGTCGTATATCAAAACATTCTGCGTGTCGTGGAAAAACGGCATGGCCGATGGTGATTGACGGTGCCAGTGAATGCCATCGGGGCTAGTGCACAAATAAAGCTCGCACCAGTATTCCTTATCGTAACCTTCATACTGACCGCAGATACTACCCTTGGAGTCCTTCCAAAATTCGTTTTCGGTGATAAGTGCCAAACACTTGAAGCGGTGTTCATCCGAGCCGTTCGGATCTATCATGACGCTGCCGTTCGTGCCAGGCATTACCACCGAATTTCGCGGCATCCCCGGAAAATTGAACAGATTTACGTATTGACGCTCCCAGTGAATGCCGTCTTCACTGGTGGCGTAACAGATACTACGAGGCACACCGCTACTTTGCAGCGGAATCGCGTCGTACCACATCTTGTAGATGCCATCATCCTCGAGCACTGTGCTGTAGGCGTGAATCCCCTTTGCCTCCCACGGCTCCTCGGGAATCATCACTCGCTCTTTCTTAACTGGCGGATTGACCGTCAGCCGGAACCCTTGCTTGGTGGCAAACCAGCGCTCATCGATGAAAAGCTGCTTCTCGGCACCAACGTCGTAAATGCTTACCATAAGCCCCCTATTCCTCTACGTAGAACGCAAAAAGTTTAGTATCCTCGGCGCGCAGACCTTCCCAATTGACCTTGAGTCGTATAGGATTGTCGGTCCCCTTCATGACGTCACCTCCGCGCCATGATACCGGCACGCGAAAGCCATCTTTCGCGATCGGCTCGCAGTCGGACGCGCCAAAACCGTTGATGGGGCGCAACCGCTCATCCAAGATCTCGATGGTCAAACGGCTGTGTTCGGAGCAGCCCTCCACATTGACGAACACCTGTGCCCGGTTCGCCTGCAGTTCAAACGGACAGGTAATACAGTGACACGACTCTACGTCCTCCGCTGCGTTTGAGGCGGCAGTCTCGCCAGTGGGGGAATAACTTCCAAAGCGATCGCGAGGCCAGGTCGCCAGCCGCACCCCAGTGGTTTTCGGAGGCTCGTAACGCCACACTCCGTACCAGAAAAAAGAACGCTCACCGTCGTTGGCGAACCCTTGTCCTTGCAGTAGTCGCGGCGGCCCATCCTCCAGCTCTTCATAGTACGGCACGAACTTGAAATCGGGAATCGGCTCGCGAAAATGCATGGCGTCATTGCTCACCACCAGCCCCAGATCGCAGGTGCCGTAGCGACGATCATTGGACTCGTTGTGGTACTGACCGTAGATACCGATCAGGACGTTGCCCCGGTTCCACAGCGAAGCACCCATATGCACCTGTTCGCCGCGATGTGGTTCGAAGTCGCTGGGAGGATGGGGCGGGACCGGGTCGCGCCGGAATCCGGGCACGATCGCTTGGGTCCAATGATCGAAGTCGTACGACGCGTAGGTAACCAGGCTGCGCTTACGCGCAGCACGTATCGGATGGGGCATGCCACCACCCTGGCCGTTCAGGTAATAGCAACCGCCGTAGCGCACCAATCCACCAGGTTCAATGCCATTTCCACGGATGATAGGATTATACGGTGAAAGGGTCCAATGCAGTCCGTCTTCGCTGAAGGCAGCGCGGATGTCGCTTGGATTCACCTCGAACACCATCTTGAATCGCCTCGCCGGGTCCGGATCATCTGGTTCGTGGATTACGAGACAGAAGCTGACGTGCTCGGCGTGGTAATCAGCACCGTCAGTGCAAAAACCGACGAGGTTGTTCTTTTTGTTGCCGTTGAAGTCGACGATCCCCAGTTCCGGTTTTGTCCACTCCATGCCGTCTTTCGAAACGGCATAGCAGGCTTTGCGCATCTCGTCCTCACCACGACCCAGGTACCACATTCGGTACTCCCCGTCCACACGTACCACGCTGCCGTAATAACAGACTTCCCTGCAGTCGGGAGCAGGCGCTTCGTCCTGCGGCACCACCACCTTCCCGGGATGGTCGGGATCAAATCCGTGACCCCGATTGTGGTCCGTCTTGTGGCCAGGTGCCAGCTCGAGCAACAAACCCTTATTGAACGGAATGGAGTGACTGTCTATAGGCAGGAACGTCGCTTCAGCGATAGGTTCCCTGGGGCCGCCGTTGTAAACGATCATGAGGCATTTCTCCGCCTTGGTCTGCGTTCGAACCGTAATCGATTGCGAACTCTATGTACAAGATGGTCGCTCGAGAGATTATTGACTGCCTCGATCTCCTCGTCAAGGCACTCTTACCTTCCAAACCCCTTTACCCTTAAGGTCAAAGCAGTAGTTTAATCTGTGAGCCAATGCATGTAAGCACAGAATCAAACTACACAAACGAAGAGGAAAGAACTTAATGGGCACCGAAGCTCCAGTTCCCAAACCAATTCTCGATCAATACGGCATCTTCGCCTCCCATCGCAAGGAAGAGCAGGACGGGACCATCTGGTCTCAAGAACCTCCGACCGGTGTTCAGATCGCTATCGAACAGGCCAAAAAGTCAGACATCTTCTTTACGGCAGAGAGGCCGTGGGAAGAGGACGCCAATCTGCGCATCGTCACCATGTTGCACGAAGGCGACCGCTATCGCATGTGGTACAGCTCCAGCAAGATGAGGGACGTTTCGGAGAATTACGTCTGCTACGCTGAGAGCGATGATGGCTTTCAGTGGCGACGCCCGGAACTGAACCAGGTGGAATACGAAGGCTCGAATGCGAACAACATCGTCAGCAGTGGACGCGACCACCACATCGGCGCGATCTTCATTGACCCAACCGCGCCAGCGTCAGAGCGCTACAAGGCAATAGAGCCGGGAGCGACCTATTACAAAGACGGCAAGCCCGATCCGGAAATGGACAGCAAGAAGTTCAAGGAACTCCTGATCGCCATGGACCTGGGCGGCGTGTCGCCCGAGGAACGCCTCAAGAAGATCGAAATACGCCAGAATGTGAAAGCATCGGTCTCTCCCGACGGCTTTCATTGGACCAACTTGGACGAGCCGATCCTGGACGTCGGAGCGACCCAGCTCGACACCCACAATTTGTGCGTCTACGATCCGTACAACGAGAAATACGTCGCTTATCTTCGCGGCCATATCGAGCGCCGGCGGCTAGTGCGGCGTGCTGAAGGCTCCGATTTCCGCCGCCTGGAACAACCGCGACCTTGCCTGATGTGTGATCCGCTCGATTCTATGGGAGATGACATCTACAACCCCTGTTACTCGCTCTACCCGAAGCACCATCTCTATTTGATGTTTCCCTCCTTTTACCATCGCATTCCCTCTACGGTCGACGTCCATTTCGCCATCAGCCGCGACAGCTATACCTGGACCCGGCCGGCACGCGCTCCGATCATCGACCGCACCTACGATGGGGGTGAATACGGAGCGCTGTATGCCGCACCGAATCTCGTGGACACGGGCGACGGCGAATATCGCCTGCCCTTTGTCGGGCACGAGCGCAAACACGACTTCCTGGATCGCGGCACCGCCTATCCCATCGATTACGAGATCCGTTGGGCACATTGGAAAGAGGACCGCCTGGCCGGTTTGCAGGCGGATGACGAAGGTAGCGCGCTGTTGGTGGAACGGCCCTGCGCGGGTCAACAGATGCGCTTGAACTACCGCACCGAGAAGGACGGATGGATCAAGGTAGAGCTGGTGAACCCGCCCGGAACACCTCCAAAACCGGTGGAGCCTTTTCCGGGTTTTAGCTTGGATGAGGCGGAAACGTTGACCGGCGATGAGCTCTCCCGGATGCTGAGCTGGAACGGTAAGAGCGATCTTTCCGAGTTGGAGGGAAAACCGGTGGCCGTGCGTCTACACCTCAACAAAGCCAAGGTGTTCGCCACTGGGCTGTAACACAATACAAAGATCCTGTGCCACCGTCTGGCTGGCTCGAACACCCGCGCCCGGAATGTCGGGTGGTTAACGGTGAGCGCGTACGAAGCCAATTAGCGTGGCTATTTGAGTAGTCTCCAAACCCGAGGACCTTGAGTGGGTCTCGACGGCGACTATATGGGCCGGCCGAAGTCGGTGAAACCGATCAAACCGCGCACGAACAGCGACATGATGTCCAGGTCGCGTCCATCACCCAGCGGCGTGTCGAACTCGAGCTTGTCCTTGCGGACGCCGACGATGGTGATGAGCTCATACCCGAAATACTTGGAGCTGTTTTCCAGGGTGATGAATGCGGTGCGTTGCTTGAAACTCTTGCGCTTGGCCGTCTTATCCTCCAGCCGGTAGGGGAGCGGTCCCAACCCTTGAAGCCCCCCCCTTAGGGAGGTCCGCGACGATAGTGCATACTGCAACCGCAGAATGGGTATCGATCGGTTCTCCGCCCGTATCGCCACATTTCTCTCCCGATCGATCTCACGCAACATCATCAATTTGTATTGGGGAGTCACGCTCAACTTGCCCCACCGTATTGGCCATTGCAGCCGGGTCACAGTGCTCCAGAAATCCACGCGGCGATCTTGTTGAAACGTCTGATTATAGAGCTTACCCCCTTGCTGCCAGTTGAAACGAGCGTGGCCGCGTTGAACCAAGTGCAGGTCACCTACCGGTTTAATCTCAAGCTCGACGTAAGACTCATTCACGTAGCTGTCCTGGTACTCCAGCAAATCCGCCACAAAAGTGGTACTAAAGATCGGCGGCTTCTGGATTAGGTACCATTGCGGACAGGCATTCCCACCGCATAAATCGACCGCGTCACCCAACCCGCGGAAGGTGAAGACAGCCGAGCGATCAGCCACTTCATCGACGGACAGGTATTCGTCGGCGATATCGTCCTGCACTCGACGGAAATTGTTCTCGAAGGTCAACAGCCTCTGTCCGCCCACACGCCGTATATCGAGGCCGAGCAACGCGTAGGTGCTCTTGGTCCGTCCCGGTCCTGCGACCCGGCTGACCGCATAATGCCCGACTGCAAACGACCACTGTGGAGTCAGGTCGAACTGGGCGAACAGATGATAGCCTCGATGATCTGGATCGTAAGGATAATCCACCAGACCGTCATCTTCCCGCAGGTCGGGCTCGTCATTGTTGTTTCGATCCAAACCGTAGACATAGCTGTTCGGCTCCACGTCGAACATTAGAAAAGGCTCGTCGTAGTCTGGAAAGTCGTCGCCGTCGCGGTTGATCTCGGGCAGACCATCGTTGTCCACGTCCTGATTCAGGTGGATCCCGTCGAGATCGAAAGCAGCGCTGTCGTTGGTGAACCCGACGACGTTGCCGTAACGCCGATCAGGAAAGCGGTCGCCGTCGTCGTTGTCCTCCACCAGATCCCAGTAGACGGTATCGTTCAGCATGCCGTCGAGATTGGTGTGCTTGAAATTCTGCTCGTCGAGATAGGTGCGAAACGAGGTGGTGTACTCGGGATTGATGGAAAACGCTTCGGCGCCCAACCGTCCACCCCGAAACCAGTGGGTGGCGTTGATGAAATAGGCGTGGTCCTTCTTTGCAAACCTGGGACTCGAACCAAACCGGGGTAATCGGCCCATGTGCGCCGGAAAGCGCGAGTAAACCGCCGAGCGCGCATATTCCGCCGTAACCTCAAGGCCTGGCAGGGTCAAACTGGCATCAGCGCTGTAGACGAGAATCCCGGTGTCCTCCCCTACGGCGAACCGCACCTTCTTGAAGTTGCTCATATCCCGCGGGTTGTCCATAGCACGCAGAACCGCTTTGTAGAAGGTTGGCTTGTAGCGCGCGTGATATGTTTTTCCGCGGGTGTTCACCTCGAATAAGGTGGCCACATCCACCCTGTAGTCGTTGCCCAGGAAAGCCTCGATCTCCACCGACTCCACCAGCGGTTCCGCTGACAGATCGTACAGAAACGCGACCTCCCGATCACCGTCCGCGCGCAACACCTCTGTTGGCGACTCGATCTGGAAATTTTCAAGAATACCTTTCAGGTTCGATATCTTGCTGATATCCTCCCCTGTCTCGTGATCGCGTCGCACCATGTAATCGGAGTAGAGGGGCACGTCGTCCCGGCCCCGATAGTACAAGCGGTGCCCCGAAAATAGGGTGTAATCGGTAGCACGAAAGCGTCCGGTGGCAGAGGAAACGGTACCTACTTGCGGTTGAATTCCAGAGGAATTACTCACCACCAGCGGCACGATGTCAGAGCGTTTTTGTCCATTGAGTATCAGCTCGACGTTCTGAACGCTGGCGCCTGCAACTCCGTCGCGGGGAGAGTCGTCCGAGAACCTGACTATTACCCAATCCATCAATGGCTGATCGGGACGCAATATCCCCTTTCGACTGTTGTTATTTTCGGTGCTTCGATAGACATGAGAGTTGGTAAGATTGAACCCGACACTGCCGATACCCGCATCGGCTTGCAAACGCCCTCCCACGAGCAAGGTGGAATCATCGGCAAAATGGGTCTTTTCTATTGCCCACACGTTGGGAAGCTCCTGATAGGTGTGCGGACGCTCGATCCTGGAAGCAAGAGCAGTGGCTTTGAAAGTCGGTAGTGAAAGGTCGAAGCGGAATCCGTTGAAATCGGTCATGGAAAGGGTCAACGGAGTGAAACGCGCGATCAAATTGTCACCAATCACAAAGCTGTATCCCCAACTGCCGTACCCATCTTTCAACACGACTACCGAATTGTACACCTTCTCCCATTGCAAATTGTACATCTCGTTCGGCTTGAAGATGGCGCTTCCATAGGTCTGTCCAGCCGCCCGTGTCTCTTCCCATTTGTAGAGGTCGTAGCCGTTGCTCAACCGATTGCCCATGAAACCGTAATAGGTTCGGGACGCCTCATCATACGGCCAGCTGTGGGCGGAATAATTGGTGAAAGTCTGCAGCGCGTAGTTGCGGTAGTCGGGGCGATCAGCGCGAAGGAACGGGCGGAAATTGTAAAGCTCGGATGCTCTGGCGATACGGTCTTGCTGCGCCTGCGTTGGGGAAAACACCGCGCCTACGACAGCTACGGCACTCAGAAGCAGGAAAATCATTCGCAAACGCTAAACGGGGACGGTTATATCGGCCGACCAAACTCCGAAAATCCGATCATGCCTCGGACGAAAAACGTGATGTTGTCGAAATCGCGGATGTCGCGGAATTTGGTGTCGTATTCGCGGTGGTTCTTATTGATACCCATGGTGGTCACCAACTCGTAACCGAAATACCCGGTTAGATTGGTGATGGTCACAAACGCAGTGCGCTGCTCGTAGCTGTTGCGGTCAGCGGTGTCATCGGTCAGACGGTACGGGAAGGGTCCAAAACCCTGAAATCCCGCCCGCAGCGAGGTGCGCGACATCAACGGATACTCAATCCTGAGAATCGGGATGGAACGGATCTCCGAAATCAGATCGGTACCACGTTCCTGATCCCGAAGACGCAGAAACATGTATTTGTACTGAGGCGTAATCTTCAGTTTACCCCAGTGCTTGGTATACTCCAGCCTCGTAACTGAAGTCCAGAAGTCCAGCCGTCGCTCCTTCTGAAAAGTCTTGTTGTAGAGCTCCCCTCCCTGCTGCCAGTTAAAGCGCACCCGCAACTTCTGGTGCCATTTGAAACTCGATATCGGATTCAACCGCAAACCCATGTAGGATTCGTTGACCCAGCTGTCCTGATAGCTGCGCACATCCGGCACGAACTGGCTGGTAAACAGCGGCGGACGATCGTGCAGGCCGGCAATCGCATTGTTGCCGGAGCAGTTGCTGCACATCGACTGGGTGAGACCGCGGAAACTGAATTCCAGATTCTTGATCGGCGACTCGTCAATGACCAGGTACTCGTCACGAATGTCGTCCTGCACGCGGCGGAAATTATTCTCGAAGTTGAACAGACGACGTCCACCGACACCGCGGACATCCAGCGTCACCAGAGCGTAAGTGCTCCGGTTGCGGCCGGAGCCGGCAATCTCGTTCACCGAATAGTGCCCCGCAGCCAGCGAAAGTTGCGAGGTCAGGTCGAACTGGGCAAAAAGATGAACCCCCCGCTGATCCGGATCGTAAGGGTAATCCACCAGACCGTCATCTTCCCGACGATCAGGCTCGTCATTGTTGTTGCGGTCCAGACCATAGGTGTAGATGTTCGGCTCCACATCATACATCAAAAACGGTTCCTCGAAGTCGGGAATGAAGTCACCGTCCCGGTTGGTGTCGGGAAAACCGTCGTTGTCCTCGTCCTGACCCAGCTGCACCCCATCCAGATCGTAATCCTGACTGTCGTTCGGAAAACCGACGATGTTGCCAATGCGCCGGTCCGGCATCCGGTCCGCATCGTCGTTGTCCTCTACCAGATCCCAGTAAACGGTCTCATTGAACATGCCCTGAAGATGAGTGTGCCCGAAGTTCCCCTTGTCGAGAAAGGTACGATAAGTAGTGGTGAACTCCGGGTTGATGGAAAACGCTTCGGCACCCAACCGTCCACCCCGAAACCAGTGCGTGGCATTAACGAAATACGCATTGTCCTTCGTGGAAAAACGGGGACTGGCGCCAAAATCGGACCCTCCGTCCAGCCGCGCCGGATAGCGGGCGTGCACGGCGGAACGAGCGAACTCGCCCATGACTTCAACGCCCGGAAGGGTCAGGTTAAAATCAGCGCTGTAGACAAAGATGCCGGTATCTTCCCCCAACTGAAATCGGACCGGCTTTAGATTGCTCAGATCCTGGACGTTGTCGCGCGCCCGCGCCACGGTCTCATAAAAAGTGGTGCTATACTGGGCGTGATAGGTCTTGCCGCGGGTGTTCACCTCGTAGAGATTGGCCACATCCACCCTGTAGTCGTTCCCTAACAGAGCTTCGATCTCCACCGACTCGATGGACCCCTCCTGCGTGAGGTCGTAGAGAAATGCAATCTCCTTGTCGCCGTTGGCCTCCAGCGGACCGGCCGGCGATTCGATGTGGAAGTTCCCCACAATCCCATCCAGGTTGGAAACCTTGCTTATATCCTTGCCGAGCTCGTGGTCTCGACGCACCAAATAATCGGAGAACAGGGGTATCTCGTCGCGGCCGCGATAGTAACGACGGGCACCTCTGAACAAGGTATAATTGGTGGCCCTGAATCGACCCGTCGACGACGAAAAAGTACCTACCTGCGGCCGAATGCCGGCCGGACCGCTTATCACCAGCGGCACGATGTCTGGGCGCGGCTCACCGTTGAGAATCAAGGTCACGTCCTGAAGATGAGACCCGGCAATACCGTCGTCCGGCGAGTCGTCGGAAAAACGGACAATGAGCCAGTCGAACAACGGGTGGTCGGGACGTATCACACCACGGCGGTCGTTGTTCATCTGAGTGCTGTGGTAGACGTGGGAATTGACCATGTTGAAACCCAGGCTGCCAATGCCGAGGTCGGCCTGCAAACGCCCGCCCATGAGCAAGGTGGAATCGTCAGCGAAGTGGGTCTTTTCGAGCGCCCAGGTCGTCGGCGTTTCCTGGTAGGTATGGGGTCGCTCAATGCGGGACGCTAGAACGGTGCCTTTGAAGACCGGCAACGAGAGATCGAAGCGAAAACCGTTGAAGTCAACCATGGACAAGGTCAACGGGGATAATCGGGCAATCATGTTATCGGCGACGAACAGGCTGAAACCCCAGTCACCGTAACCGTCCTTGGTTACCGCCGTCGAATTGTAGACCTTCTCCCAAGGCAGGCTGTACATCTCGTTCGGCTTGAAAATGGCGCTGCCAAACACTTGACCGGGAGTCCGCCTCTCTTCCCATTTGTAGAGGTCGTAGCCGTTTACCAGAAAATCCCCCATCGGACCATAAATGGTCCGCCGCGAGTCGTCGTACGGATACCAGTGGTTGGGGTGATTATCGAAATGGTCGATGGAGTAGTTCTGGTAGGTAGGTCGGTCCCATCGCAGTAAGGGCCGGGATTTCTCGACCTCGAGCAGATTGGAGATCCGCTCCTTGCTTACCTGCGCTTCGCAGAGGGTCGCAGCTGCGGCGAGAGCTATAAAAGCTAACGGGATCTTCTTAAAATTATTCAACTGGGCGATTCTTTCTAAGCTCAGATCGGCCTTCCGTAGTCCGAAAAGCCCACCAAGGTGCGTATAAACATTGTAATACTATCAAAATTTCGGCCATCGCGAAACCTGGTGTTATACTTGCGCTTTTCCTTGTCGATACCGACGATCGTCACCAGTTCGTAACCAAAATAGCCGCTACGATTGGTGATAGTCACAAACGCAGTGCGCTGCTCGTAGCTGTTGCGGCTGGCGGTGTCATCGGTTAGACGGTACGGGAAGGGTCCAAAACCCTGAAATCCTGCCCGCAACAGGGTCCTGGACATCAAGGGGTATTCCAAGCGCAGAATCGGGATCGAGCGTATCTCCGCGAGCCGATTTGTATTGCGCTCCTGATCTCGCAGGCGCATAAACATGTATTTGTACTGAGGCGTAATCTTCAGTTTACCCCAGTGCTTGGTATACTCCAGCCTCGTAACTGAAGTCCAGAAGTCCAGCCGTCGCTCCTTCTGAAAAGTCTTGTTGTAGAGCTCGCCTCCCTGCTGCCAGTTAAAACGTGCACGCAACTTTTGATCGAGCTTCAGGGTCCAGATCGGTTTCAGCCTCAAGTCCAGGTAGGTCTCGTTCACGTAGCTATCCTGGTAATTTGTCAGGTCGCGAACCGAACGGCTGCTGAAAATCGGGGGGTAATTTCGGATGAATGCTTCTGGGCAGTTGCATCGGTTCAGACCCCGAAAGCTGAATCCGTTCGTCCTGCTGGGGATCTCCTCGATGATGATGTAGGGATCCTGAATATCGTCCTGAGCCCGTCGAAGGTGGTTCTCGATAAAAAAAAGGCGGCGGCCGCCGAATCCGCGGATATCGAGGGTCAATAACCCGTAGGTGCTCCGGTTTCGCCCCGTACCGGCAATCTGGTTCACCGAATAATGCCCCGCAGCCATCGAAAGCTCCGAGGTAAGGTCGAACTGGGCAAACAGATGATACCCTCGCTGGTCCAGATCATACGGGTAATCCACCTTCCCATCATCTTCCCGACGATCAGGCTCGTCGTTATTGTTGCGGTCCAGTCCATAGGCATAGATGTTCGGCTCCACGTCGAACATCAGAAACGGTTCCTCGTAGTCCGGCACGCGATCGCCATCTCGATTGGTATCCGGGAAACCATCGTTATCTTCGTCCTGACCCAGCTGCACTCCATCCAGGTCGTGATCGCGGCTGTCGTTGGAGAATCCGATCAGGTTGCCGATACGGCGGTCGGGGAAACGGTCTCCGTCGTCGTTGTCCTCCACCAGATCCCAGTAAACGGTCTCATTGAGCATGCCATGCAGATTGGTGTGCCAGAAAACCTCCTTGTCCAGATAGGTGCGGAAGGAAGTGGTAAACTGTGGATTCACGGAAAACAACTCGACACCGGCCCGACCCCGGTTCAACCAGCGCGTTGCGTTGACGAAATAGGCGTCGTCTTTCTGCGAAAAGCGCGGGCTGATACTTGGCTTTAAGGAGCCCGATTCATTTCCAGGGTAGCGCCCCCAGAGTGCCGAACGTGCATATTCTGCGTTGAGCTCGAAACCAACCAGGGTCAAATGTGCATCGGCGCCGTAGACGAAGACGCCGGTGTCTTCCCCGACGTGAAAGCGGACCGGTTTCAGATTGCTGAGATCCGATACATTGTCGCGGGCGCGCAGCGCATTCTTGTAGAATGTGGACGAGTAACGCGCGTGATAGGTCTTGCCGCGTGGATTCACCTCATACACGGTGGCCACGTCGACCCTGTAATCGTTTCCCAGAAAAGCCTGAATCTCCACCGACTCGACGGCGGGCTCCTGCGAGATATCGTACAAGAAAGCGATTTCGGTCTCGCCGTTCGCCTCCAGTATACCCGAAGCATTCTCGATGCGGAAGTTCGCCACAATCCCATCCAGGTTGGAAACCTTGCTTATATCCTCGCCAAGCTCGTGGTCTCGACGCAAAAAATAGTCGGAGTAGAGCGGTATGTCGTCCCGTCCGCGGTAGAAGCGCCGATGCCCTGAGAAAAGGGTGTAATCAACGGCGCGGAAACGACCCGTCGCAGAAGAAACAGTGCCGACCTGCGGCCTGATGCCCGTTGGATTGCTCACTACCAGAGGAACGATATCGGGTCGGTCTTCACCATTGACGATGAAGCGCACATCTTGCAAGTGGGCTCCGCCACCACCATCGTCGGGAGAATCGTCGGAGAACCGCACGATAACCCAATCCATCAGGGGTTGATCGGGCCGCAATACCCCTCGGAAATCGTTCTTTTCTTGAGTGCTTCGATACACGTGGGAGTTGACGGCGTTGAACCCGAGACTACCCAGTCCGACGTCCATCTGTAATCGCCCACCCAGGAGCAGGGTGGAATCGTCGGCGAAGTGGGTCTTCCCGATCGCCCATATGGTAGGCACCTCCTGGTAGGAGTGTGGACGTTCGATCCTCGATGCCAAGGTGGTGACCTTGAACAAGGGTGTGGAAACGTCAAAACGTAATCCATTGAAGCTCGTCATCGACAAGGTCAACGGCGAAAACCGGGCGATCAGGTTGTCTCCCACGAGGAAACTGTAACCCCAATCACCATAACCATCCCTCATCACCGCCAAGGACTTGTAGACCTTCTCCCAAGGGTGATCGTACATCTCGTTCGGTTTGAAGATGACACTGCCGTAAACCTGACCCGGCGTCCGATTCTCTTCCCAGAAGTAGAGATCGTAGCCAGTCGTCAGATAATCACCCATGGGACCGTAGATGGTGCGGGGCGCGTCGTCGTAGGGCAGGGTGTGGTTGGCATGGTTGGTGTAATTCTGCAGCGCGTAATTGTGATATTGCGGACGTTCCCAGCGCAGAAACGGGCGGGACTCGTATAGCTCAGAGGTGCCAGGAGCACGACGCTCTTGCGCCGACGCGAAACAAGCCAAGATGGTAGCTAAGAAGATAGCCTGAGAGATTTGTCGAAGTTTCACTGACGCCCACCACAGTCCACGGAGGCAGCAATAGGACACGTTCGCCGCTCTCCCACGGACTCTACATACGATCGTTTATGATCTTTCACAGAGTTTCAATATACAATCGGGAAAAAGTAACAAGCCAAGGGCTGATCTCAAAAGAATTTTTGAGGCTTCTCCGTCGTTTTCTCAGCTTTTCACTAATTACTAAAAGTTTTTATAAAACATTTTTTAGGCTCATAATTCAGGCGCCATTTAAGGAGCATTCTCCCGCTCAACAAGCACCAGTTGCTCCCGCGAGGAACAGACTAAACTGGGCACCCGTAGTCCAATTGCGCTTGGCTGTTACCAAATTAGATATCCTTGCGTTGCTCCCAGAACTCGGCACCCAGGGGGTGGTCCCGATCCTGCCATACATCCCGCAGCTCCACCATTCTGGTACGCATGGTTGCGACTTTCGATCGGTTTCCCGCGGCGATGTTCTCAGTCTCGCAGGGATCCGCGATCAGATCGAACAACTGGGTCTCGCCGCCAGCATACTCGATCAGTTTATGGTAGCCATCGGTAAGGCCCCGGATAGTTCCGTGATACGCCAGGTATAGGAACTCGCGGCTCCTCTTTGCAATGGTGGGACCAACTTGTTCGGCTACTTCGGGATCTACGTCGAGCTGTATTTCCGACAAAGCGGACACCAGGCTGTGCCCCTCCACCGTCGCCGGGACGGGAATGTCAGCAAGCTCGCAGAGGGTGGGAAAGATGTCCAGCAAATAGACCAGATCGTCGTCCTTTACCTCGGCATTGATTCCCGGCCCGGCGAAGATCAGCGGCACCCGGACACTATGATCGTAGAGACTCTGCTTTCCCATCAAGCCGTGCTGTCCGAGCGCCAGTCCATTGTCACCGGCGAAAACGATGATTGTTTCATCCAATAGTTGCAGGTCATGCAAAACCCCTGTCAATCGGCCGAGACCGTCGTCCAAGTGGCTGACCATGGCGTAATATTCCGCGATGTGGCACCGGATCTCATCCGGCTCTCTTGGAAACGCCGCGAGGAGCTCGTCTCGGATGCGCAACGCCCCGGTGTTGAACAGATGCTCGGGCGCAAAATTTTCGGGCAGCCGAACGGACGCCGCATCGTACATCTCCAAAAACTGTCTCGGCATGGTGCGCGGATCGTGGGGTGCCATCAGCGACACGTAGGCGAAGAAAGGCCGCTCGGGCGGCTGGTTCTCGATGAAATCGATGGTCGCATCGACGAAGAGATCGGTGGAATGTTTGCCAGCGCGGATGTGGTCGCATTTCCGGTATTGCACCTCGTTGTTCTCCATCGGAGTACTCACCACGGGACAGGTAGCTTCGTAACGGCCGGTGGGATCGAAGTCGTAGGCGGGCACGTTCCAGTGGTCCGCCATGCCGCCGAAGAAGATCTCGGAGCCGTGAGAAAAACTGCGCGCAAAAGCAGCGCGCTCATTGTGCCATTTACCGGTTGCGAAGGTGTCGTAGCCAGCGGCGCGAAAAGCTTCCCCCATGGTGATGTGGTCATCTGGAATCTCCTGACCTTCACCCTGAAGATGAAAGAGAGTACGCCCGGTATGCAGCATGGCCCTGCTGGGCATACAAACGGCACCGCTAGTTCCTCCCGGGATGTGGGCTCGGGTGAAGGTGGTGCCTTGCGCCGCCAACGCATCCAAGTTGGGCGTCTGGATCTCGTCGTTACCCAGCGCTCTTATCGTGTCGAATCGCTGATCGTCGGTGAAGAAAAAGAGGATATTTGGCCGTTTGGCAGACATCACTTCAGTGGATCATACATGTTCCAAGTAGGCCGCATACAGATGTGCATCTTCCGACCGACGTCCTTCCCAGGTAACTTTGAGTCGCACCGGGTCACTAAGATTTTGCGCCTGTTCGGCGTTTTTCCAAGTCACTTGCTGACGCAACCCGGGATTGGACAGAGGCACAGATGAGTCACCCGAATACCCGTCGATAGGGTTGAACCGAAGATCGAGAAACTCGACACGGAACTGGGCATCTGCCGATAACCCGTCAGCGTTCACATATGCCCGCGTCGGTTTGCCATTCATCCGGATGGGACAAGAAATAAAATGCGGGGCCGTTTTTTCCTGCACTAGATCTCCCACATGTTCGCGCCAGAACATGGAGTGAGTGTCCTCAACCATCAGCAACCTAGGTTTCGGATCGGTCACAACTTGGAAGTATCCGATACGGTCTCGGGGCCAACGTGCTACACATACAAATCCACCTCGCCACGACGCATACCAGAACAGGGTCTCGTCTCCCATGTTTTCGAATCCCTGCCCCTGCTCTAAGCAGGGCTGGGGATGCGCCGGATCCCTGCGGTCGACCTCATACGCGGACACCAGCTGAAAGTCGGGAATCGGTTCAACGAACTGCAGGCCGTCATTGCTAACCACCAGCCCCAGATCCATGGAGACGAAGGAACGATCGTTACTCTCCCCATGCCAAGCACCGTAAACACCGATCACCACATTCCCTCGATTCCACAACCCCGCACCCAAGTGAACCTGCTCCCCTGCATGGCAACCGGCAAGCTGCTTGTAAGGTGGCACGTCCCGACGTAGACCCACCGCCACCGCGTCGGTCCAGTGGTCGAAGTCATACGACATGTAAGTCACCAGTGCCCTTTTGGAACCAATGTTGCCTCCCTGGCCATTCATATAGTAGCAACCATTGAACTTCATCAGGCCACCAGGCTCGATAGCATTGTGTTTGAGAATCGGATTGTACGGAGACTCGGTCCAACACAGTCCGTCGGGGCTGTAAGCAGCGATGTTGAGGAAGGGATGCACCTCGTTGATAAACTTGAACCGACGACCGGGATCGGGATCTTCGGGGTCGTGTAGAACCAAAAGGGCACCGATCGATTCGCGATGCGGACTGTCGAACTCCACCAGGTTGTTGCGGGTGTTTCCATTGAACTCAACCAGCCCCAATTCAGGCTTCTCCCACTGGATCCCATCTTGGCTGACGGCGTAGCAGATGTGCGGACCCCGCTTCTTTCCGTTCTCTTCACCCACTCCGATATACCACATGCGCAACTCATCGCCGATGCGGATCACCGTGCCGTAGAACTTCAGGTGCAAGTAATCGGGCGATTCGGGTCCTCCCGGCTCCAATACCTTCGGATGTGGTCTGTAGGGATTCGTCGCCGGCACCAGTCCCGGCTGCAGCAGATAGCGCAGTGGCACAGACCTACTGTCGAAGGGAAAGAGAACCGCCTCGTCTATATCGAGAAGGGGACCACCGTTTTCAATGATCATCGCTCATCTCCCTCTACTCCGTTGCACGGCCTTGATAATACCGGCCATAAAACCTATCGCGAAACCGTGACCCTGGTACTGCGGCGGCGTGTCGCTTACCGTTCTGGGCAGATGGGCAACAGCGAGAAAGCTGTCGAGGCCGATCTCCTCGAAGGTTTTTACGATCTCGAAATAATCGCAGTCGGCCTCGTCGAGAAAACACTCGTTGAAACGGGGGACGGTACCCTGGACCCCCTGGGCATGGCCATAAAGGATCTGATCGGCCTCACCAAACTGCCGGATCGAAGCTGGTATGTCCGTACCCATGGCGGTCCAGTTTCCCAGGCAGAAATTGACCGCGCTCGCCCGGCTACCGGCCAAGTCCATAGCGCGCTGATACCCTTCCGGATTGTGGAAGAGGCGCGCGATACCACCCAACTTCGGCGCCGGCGGGTCGTCTGGATGGAGCCCCATACGCACGCCGGCTTCTTCCAGCACGGGCACAATGGCACGCACGAAATATTCATAGTTTTCCCACATCTCGTCAGCGCCATATTCGCGGTCGCGGAACAGAGGCGCCTTGTCCACTTCACTCATATCGAGCAGGTCGGTATGAGCCCCTCCCCGAGCCGGATAGTTGATAGAGGTCCGTGTGGAAAAACGCCATAACCTGGCCGGATTCACCATCCAGTTGTAGCCGTAATACGGAATCCCGGCGCGACCCATGTTACGGATAGTGACAGACAGGTTCTCAAGCTGCTGGTCCCTGCCTGGCAGCCCAAGCATAATCTGATCGAAACACCAGCTAGGGTGCGGGTTTTCCATGCTCGCCAGCGTGAGCCCGAATGCTTCCACGCGCTCGCGCAACTGCACTAGTTCCAAATAGTCCCAATGGCACCCAGGCTTGTCGCCGGCATCGGGTGGGAACTTGCGGGTGTAGTCGGCCATGCTGCCAAACCCGCCGACAATGTCGCTGACGCCGTATTGCTGACAGAATTTCAGGAAGGTGTCGTCGTATGCACCAAGAAAGGTTCCAATTCTCATGCTGCGTCTCCTTGAGTTCGTATGAAGTCGGCCACGGCCTTACCCAGGATTGCCGACGCTGCTTCAGTGAAATGCACCCCGTCTTCGCCCAGCATTTCGCTGACGCCATGACTCCCCACGACTGCGCACAGATCGAGCAGGGGCACCTCAAAACCCGTGGTCGCCGAGCACGCTTTTTCGTTGTAGAGGGTGACGTCTTCTTCGGTTCGGTTGATCCCGTAGCCGACCGCATGCTGGCGAGCGAGGTCTACCGGGGTTGTCAGGGCAAACAGAACAAGGGCGTCGGTTTCCCGACGAATGGTCGAAAAGATCCTCCCTAAGTTATCGCCGTATTCATCAGGCTTCACCCGGTTCTCCGGACCGGGTCCCGGGTCCCTGGCCATGTCATGCAGACCGGCGTTGAGGTATACGATGTCAGCTTGCGGCTCCACCGCCCAGTCCCACAAATGCTTGAGCACGTTTCGCGTGTTGCCGCCCTGGATCTCGCCGATTCCCAGGATCTCGCCCCATCCGGCCAGCTCGTCAATCACAGTTTGCTGATACCCCATGCGAATGGAGTCACCGATACAAACGATCCGTTTTGTCATAATCGCGCGATACTATTCGTTTTCTGAGGGACGGCGAAGATGAAGAATCTCGCAACGGTTGGCCTTTTAGGTCAAGCTGCGAGCGCTGTAACGTGAAAGTCCTGGGGTGTTGGCGTTAGAGAACGCGCCCAAACTGGGGGAAGCCAACGATGGTGGCCACCAAGCGTAGTCGCAAGTCGACTCCCCAGGAGCATCGTAGAATCATCGGCGAAGTGGATATCACCATCGGACCAAGGTGGAGGCACCTCCACGTAAGCTCTCGGCCGTTCGATGCGTAAGCCGAGAAATGTGAAACGGAACTACGGCATGGCCAGATCAAAGCGAACGCCATTGAAGTTGGCCATCGAGAGTGTCAGTGGCGTAAAGCGAGCCAGCATGGCATCCCCAACGATTGCACTGTAAACCCCAATCGCCTTAACTGTCGCGACCGACGATGGAGCTGTCGAAGATCTGGTTGAAGGCCCCGCCGGCGCTGACAGCGCCCGAGTGTTTGAATATGGAGCTGCTCCTCTTCTGGCCCGGGTGACGAGTCTCCGACCATCTTAAGACGTCGTACCCTCCAATCAGATAGTGCCCATGAAACCGTAATAACGGCGCGGCGAATCCTCGTATGGGAAGGCTTGATTAGGATAATGAACGTAGTTAAATAGGGCGTAGTTGCGATACGCCGGACGCTGGCAGCACAGAAAAAAATGGGATTCTGTTAACTCATCGAGGTCGAGCCGCGTTTGATCGTCCGCTTTCAAAAGGAAGCGGACGATCAGCAAGATCCAGATACCGCTGACTGGCGCAGATGATCACATCCACATCCATTTTCTTGTTCGAACGCGAAACGCAAAAGGCTATGCGAAAACTGCGCAACGAGCGAAAACGAAGCTGTTAAACGTCTAACTGCGCAGGGAACATAAGTCTACTGGCAAACTACGACGCGAATTTCGCATTTCCAAATCTATTTATTGCCATTTGCGGAGAGCGAGGTGCCGGTAATTACAGTGCCAATGAGAACAACTCCGCCTGACAGAGCTCGATACGCAGACAGATTTCCTGGCCCTTGAGGAACGAAAGATCGGCGTCTCCTTTCCAGCGCACTTCGGTTTCGAGACTGTCGCCACGGAGCGGCTCACACTCGTCGTATCCGTAACCTTCCATAGGATCGAGACGAGCGGGAGGCCACAGGGTCGGCGCGATTAGCGCCACCCGAATCCAGCCGTTGGGTGCAGTGCGATAGTTCAGCACCAGCGATTCGCCACTGCACTCCAACTTGTTGGTGGTCACCTGTCCTTGGTTTTGGGCTTCCAAAGCCACTAAACGGTCCCGTTGCCAAAGCGCCCATCTGATCTCGCCACGGGTTCGATCCGGTTCCATGTAATAGCCAACGTTGTGCAGCTCCTCGGCACATTCGCAGATCAATCCCCAGCGATCGTTGGCCAACGGAATAATTCCAGGTCCGGTGTAAATGCCACCAGGGTAATCGTCGCTGTCGCTAATGATCGGCGTGCGCGAAGGCCACGACCAGTTGCGCTCATCCCTGCTCACGGCTATCTGCACCTCCACGGTATCGCGCACGCGCCGATACACTGACGGAAACATCAAGTGCAGATCCTTCTTGTCTGGATAAGGACTGTAGGCGTTGTTGTAATAATCATCGGTTGCCGCGTCCTGGCTGTCCGGAGACAGAATCAGATCTGGTTGTGGCCAGTGACGAAAATCTTCCGTCTCGGAACGCGCCACACTGCGGCGGCGCCCGGCGCTATCCCGCCAGTAACCGATGTATTTTTTTCGCTCTGGATCGTAAAGCACCACGTTTTGGGTGTCACAGAATTTGACGAATAGCGGTTCCTTGATCACCTCCCACCGTAACCCATCCGGCGACACCGCACCGGTCACCTGTCCCCTAATGGAGAGCTTGGCCGCCAGTTCCTCCTGGGTCGCGGTCATCTTCATCAACTCTTCCCGTAACCGCAGGGCTTCTTCTTCGGGGATATCCTTGCCCTCGTGGACCCAAGAGGCGTCCAGGTCTACCAGCTTGTACCGTTCGGCATCGGGAGCACTGGGATCGCGGAATATGTTGCCGGCGACACCGCGCGCATAAACCACATTGTTTGCGGTCGAGCCGTCGATCTCGAGGATGTTCAGCTCCGGCTTTTCCCAGTTGAAACCGTCCGGGCTCTCCGCATAGCACATGCCACAGTCAGCACTGTACCACAACCGGTATGTTCCATCTTCGACCAATACCGTCGATGTCCCCAGCGTTTTTCCCTCCCACGGTTTGTCGCTGACCACCACCGGTTCGGTGATTGTGGGCTGTTGCACCGCTAGCTCGACCCCGGCAGGGGCTTCGCTGATGAAAGCGGCGCCGTCGGCATCGTATCCCGTTGCCCCCGGCCAAATGGCAAACCAGTCGAGAAACGGCTCCTTATTGCGTTCGGTCATAGTATAGAGTCCCGTGTATAGAGTCCCGTTCGTAATCGATAGGTTCAAATGGTGAGCGCGAACAGCGTTGCCTGACAGAGTTCGATGCGCAGACAGAGATTCTTTTCTTTCAGCGACGAAAGGTCAGAGCTGCCGTTCCAAGTCACTGTCTTTTCGAGCTCGTCGCCGCGGAGCGGATCACAGTCTTCGAAGGAATACCCCGGCATAGGCTCCAACCTGGCCGGTGGCCACAGAGTCGGTTCGATGAACGCCAACCGGATCCAACCGTTGGGCGCGCAGGCATAGTTGATCAGCAACGACTCGCCGCTGGCCACCATCTGGTTGGTGGTTACCAGTCCCCGATCTTTGGCTTCCAAACCGACGAGCCGATCGCGCATCCAAGTCGCCCACCGCAGCTCACCCCTGGTAGCTCTTGGCTCGTAGTAATAGCCCTCGTTGTGCAGCGCCTCTTCTCCACGGCAGATGAGTCCCCAGCGATCGTCACTGAGCGGCAGTAACCCCGGACCCGGGTACAGTCCGCCGCTGTAGGGAGGTTTGGCCGGGATAACCACATCTCGATCGGGCCACGACCAGTTGATGCCATCGCGGCTCACCGCCATGCTCACCTCTACCAGGTCGCGCACCCGGCGATAGATGGACGGAAACATCAGGTGAAAACCGTCATGTCCAGGATAAGAAGAATACCCGTTGGTGTAGTAGTCATCGGTAGGAGGCACTTCACCGTCTGGCTGAGCGACAATATCCGGCTGCGGCCAGTGGCGAAAGTCGTCAGTCTCCGAGCGCGCAATACTGCGCCGGCGCCCTGCACTGGAACGCCAGTAGCCGACATATTTCGCCAGCTTCTCATCGTAGAGTACCACATTCTGAGTGTCGCAGAATTTTTCGAACAAGGGCTCGTCGAGGAAAGTCCAGTTGAGACCGTCCGGCGACACCGCACCGTACACCGCACCCACCAGCTGCAGCTCCTTGCCGTAGATCTCGGCCGGCGGAATGCCACGCTCTTCCAGCTCTGACAATGCGCGCTCCAGCTCGGCACCGGCGATCCGCTCCCCCTTGCGATCGGCCGAAGCTTTCATCGTGACCAGCTTGTATCGCGCCGCATCCGCTGCTTTGGGGTCAAGAAAGACCGATCCTTCGATATCTTTGTCGAGCACCAGGTTGTTCGCCTTCGAACCGTCGTGCTCGACGATGTTGAGGATCGGCTTCTCCCAGTTCCAACCATCGTCGCTCTCGGCATAAGCCAGTCCACCCTTACAGCCGTACCAGAGCTTGTACTTGCCGTCGACATGTCTGGCAGTGATGTAGCCGGGCGTAGCGCCTTCCCACGGCTGGTCCGCAACGAAGGCCGGTTCAGTTATCGTCGCTGGTTGCACGGCCAGCTGCACACCCGAGGGTGCTTCGCTGATGAAAGCGCTACCGTCCTTATCATATCCGATAGCACCCGGCCACAGTCCGTGCCAATCCAGGAAAAGTTCCTTTGTTCTCAAAGCCATTTATTCCCCTTCCTACATCAGCGTGGAAAAAACCTTGGCACGGCAGATCTGCAGACAAAGACAGATGTTGCGGCCTTTCAGAGAACTCAAGTCCGCATTGCCATTGAAGCTCACAGTGGCTTCCAAGTGATCACCGCGCACCGGATCGCAATCTTTGAACGAGAAACCGTCGATCGATTTGATCTGCTCCGGCGGCCACAGCATGGGCTCTATGAACGCCGCCTTTACCCAACCACCCGGTTCAGTCTTGCAGTTCAGAACCAGCCTTCCCTGACTCACCCGTGGCAGCAACGTGACCTGGCCTTCGACTTCTGCTTCCAGCGCCACCAGTCGGTCCCGCTGCCAAATCGCCCAACGATAGTAGGTATTTTGATCGTAGTGGTCGTAGTAATAGCCCTCGTTGTGCCGGTGGCTCATGCAGATATACGGCACCGCCCATTGGTTCTCGTTCCACGGAAAGATGCCGTGGCGCACGTAGAGCCCGCCATCCTCGTGGTTTTCAGGCGCACCGAGCTTGAGTATCGGATCTCGGTGACGAAACCAGGCGACGCCGTTGCGGCTTACAGCGAGCTGAGTATCCACCGTGTCGGTGCCACGGTGGAAAATGCTGGGAAACATGATGTGGTAGTTGCCGCCCGGATACAGAGCATAGGCGTTGGTATAGATGTCTTGGGTGGGTGGCTCGTCTGCATCCGGCTGTACGACAATGGTAGGCGTCGGCCAGTTACGGAAGTCAGTGGTTTCGGCACGACCGATGCAGCGCCATGGATTGGGCGGCCAGACCGTGGGTACGGTTTCACGGAACATGTTGTGGCGGAAGTAGCCGACGTAGCGTCCCAACTTCTCGTCGAAGAACACGATGTTGTCCGAGTCGCAGAACATCTCCAGAAGCGAACTCTCTATAGGAGTCCAGGTCAAGCCATCCGGTGACACCGCTCCCTTCAGGTTGCCCATCAGCCCGATCTGCTCGATGATCTCCTGCTCACTGCGCCCCTTGGCGCACAGATCGGTCCTCAGTTTGAGAGCGTCGGGCTCGTCCTCCAACCCTTCCATGTATTCCCCACCGCGTTTCCACCATCCTTCCATGTATACCATCTTGTACCGTTCCGCGTCCGGCGTTTGCGGATTGGTGTCGACGAAGACCGAACCTTCCCGCAGCAAGGTGTCCGGCAGCAGATTGTTTTCTTTGCTTCCTTGAAACTCGCGCAGCCCCAGACTCGGCTTCTCCCAGTTCTCACCATCGTCGCTCTCGGCATAGCACATGGCAATTTCGTCGCCTTCGGGAAGCTTTGTCTTGTACCACAAGCGGAAACGTCCGTCCTGATACAACAGAGTTCCAATGTCGTTGCGCCCTTCCTCCCAAGGCTTGTCGGCAGGCAGGTGGAAATCCCTCTTCTCCTCTGGCTCTTGCACCGAGAGTTTAACGCCCGTGGGGTATTCGCCGATGAACGCGCGGCCGTCCTGCTCATATCCGGCCGCTCCCGGCCATAGCTCGAACCAGTCCAGGAATGGAACTGGTAGATTGTGGTCTTCACTCATTTTTGTTTCTCCCTGCGCGTTGGTTGGTTTCCGCTCAATTCCGTCGACGCTACAATGGCGCCGCGGGGATTCGCTTATGGCCGACGGCCTGCTAACACGGCCAGTCTTTCGGATTCATTCTCCGGGGTGCAACCTTCCTACAGCCTCAGAGCGAGATCTGCACGATCTCGTGGATTCCCACATCGGCCAGATGGACGCGTATGCCATCCGTCACAGCGTGCCACTCCACCCCCCGATTCCCTGGTTGCAGCATTACAGACTGGGGCCGCTCCTTGTATCGCACAAAGAGCGTTCGCGGACCGCTGCCGGGGACTTTTTCCACGAAGAAGCTATCGCCTCCCATGTCACGGTCGGCACCGTGGTTGACCAAGTGGACCAGCCATTCCCCCTGACGTTGTCGCACCGAAACCTCCAGCTGACCGGGCGGATCGAGCTCGGCGACCGGACGCGGATGCAGGAAGCGCAACTCGGCAAGCACCAGATCTCGCAACGCCGGTCCCTGCACTTGGCGATACCCATCGAAAACGTTTCCCGCGAAGGTGACAACCGTGCCGTCTCCCAAGCGGTTGACATACGACACCGGCTGTTGTGGAATAGCTTCGAACCCCTGCACCTGCCAGAGTTGACCCCGAGACTCGACATGTGGCTCTACCGCTCGTGCCGTCGGATAATAGACCCGTGCCCACCCAGATGGCAGCAGGACCCTCTGGGCGATGCTGGCCAACGGGTCGTCTTCGGTCTCATTGGCAGACCAGCGCTCCACTCCAGTTAGATTGGCACATCTATCTTCCGGTAGGGGCAAACTAAGCAACAGATTGCCACCACCGTGCACATATTTTTCAAGTCCTTTCAAAAGCTCATCCGAAAGCCTATCCACACCCGGCAGGATCACCGTCGACCAATCTCCGTCGCTGTTGATAAAGCCGTCTTCACTCACAAGGTCGTGGTGCAAGCCCGCCTCCAGCAGCATCTGCTGCACCGCAAAGACCCGCAGAACGTCCTCAGTCTCGTGCCGTATCCTTTGATCAGCCGCCCAACCTGCCGCTGAAACCAAAATGGCGATATCCGTCGCCGACTCGGAACCGGTGCAGTATGGCTGCCGTGCACGGGCGAAACAACCGACCTCGGCGGCAGTAGGAGGATCCTCGACGCGAAAACCGGCGTCGCGGTTGGGGGTCATCCAGTAAAACAAACGGGCACCGTTGGCCAATACTGCCGCCGCTTCCTGCTTCATCTGCTCCGCCGATTTGTGGTACATGTAACCTCGGGTGCGGTAGTCCAAGCTGAAGTCACACACCATAATGTCAAACGGCAACCCCTGGTGGTTCATGAAGCGGGCTTCGCGGCCAGCGGCGATGACACCATGGTTCAGCGGGACATCTCCCGAGAGCCAGTCGACCTTGTCGCGGCTCGCCCACGGGTTCTGCAGGGTGTGTAACCAGTTCACGGCGAACAGGCATTCTGGACGCACTTCGTGAATGAGGTCGCGCACTTTCTGCAGATACTCTAGGTAGGTGTCCCGAACGAATTTGGGTGCGGCCGACCAAGCATCCGCGTCGTCGGGCCGCGGCACATCATGTCCATGCAACTCACGGTACTTCTCCTGGCAGGAAGCGCAGTAGCACACCTGCGGAACCCAGACGTCGCCGTCGAACCAGAGTCCATCCGGCTCGTAATCTTCAAGGATCTCGCGAATTTGCGGCAGCAGGTATTCCTCGATAAAGCCGGTGTTGTGGCAGAGGAAAAAGCTGTCCATGGTGTCTCCCTGCCACTTCTCACCGGTGCCGTAATATGAACCGTCAGCTTTGACGATGCGCCAGTCCTCATGGGCATTGGCTGCCACACAGTCCACCAACGAGGAGTAATAGACGCTGAAATTGATCCCCATCTCCCGACAGACGTCGCGATAGATCGCCATCACATCCTCTTGGTGATTACTGCTGAAAGCACCCACCTTCGTGGGATAGGACGCGATTCCTGGATGCCCTTTGGAGTGGATCTGAATCATATCCGGTCGCACCTCGCCCAGGAGGCTTCGAAGACCGGCACGGGTCAAGCCGGCTCCAGTTAGGGCGTTGTGGCGCGTGTGGTAATCTACGTGGATGTTGAAAAAGCTTTTCTCGAACCAGTTCATGCTCCTCACCTCATTCGCCGCAGTATCCGTAAAACTCTACGGCATGCTCAACCGTTATCAGTTGCTCATCCACATCTTGTTGGACACGTGCCGGCTCGCGCTCTAAGGAATTGCCCCAACCGCCCCCACCAGGCGTCTGCACCAGAAGGCGATCGCCTTTGTGAAGTTCAGTGAACACCTTGGTAGGCAACTCCGACCGAGTCCCGTCGGGTTTGACCAGCCAGCAATGGGATCCCTCCGCTTCACCGCCCCCATCCAAACCCCACGGACGAAACTTGCGCCTGTCCGCACCCATAGTCAACAGAGTTCGTTCCCCGAGACACCTCAATTCCCGCAGCATACCACAACCGCCGCGTCGACGGCCAACCCCAGTGGTATCAGGTACCAAGCCGTATCGCACCACTTGCAGCGGATAGGTGCCCTCGATCACCTCCACCGGAGCATTGCGGGTATTTGTGAGATGGGTATGCACGCCATCTTCTCCATCCATATCACGCATGGCACCCATGCCCCCGGCGTAGGTCTCTACATAGTTGTAATACTCGCCCGTATTCGGGTCCAAACCCCCCACGTTGATCAGATTCATCTCCCCGCTACAGGCGGCACATACCTTCGTCGGCACTGCTTGGTGCAGCGCACCCAGAAGGACATCCACCACGCGTTGATCCGTCAAGATGTTGGCATTTCCGATCGCCGCGGGGTAGTTGGCATGGAGGATAGTACCCTCGGGTGCGAACACCTCTATGGGACGGTGGGCACCTGCGCAGACCGGCAAGTCTGGATCAAACACCGTCTTTACCACGTAATAAGTGGCCGCGCTGGCGGCGGAAAGTCGCGCGTTCAAAGGGCCTAGAACCTGCGCGCTGGAACCGGTGAAGTCGGCGCGCAGTTCGTCGCCCTCGATCGTGACCTCAACCGTGATGGTGACCGGCTTATCCACCGTTCCGTCGTCGTCTAGATAGTCTACGTACTGATATGTCCCATCGGGAACGGCGGCGATGGCCGCACGCATGCGACGCTCGGCATAATCGAGGATTGGTTCCATGTACTGAAGCGCTTGCTCACCGTCTCCGCGCTGCATGAGCTCGTCCACCCGCATCTGAGCTATCCGCGCGGCAGCGTATTGCGCCATAAGATCACCGCGCACCTCGTGTTGAGTACGCACATTCTGGTTGATCAACCGGTAAAGAGATTCGTCCATCACCCCCCCGGAAAAGATCTTCAGCGGCGGGATCTGCAGGCCTTCCTGATAGATTTCGGTGACCCCGAACGGCATGCTGCCCGGAGCAAAACCGCCCATATCCACGTGGTGCGCCGTAGAAGCGGCAAGTGCAACCACGCAACCTTGGTGAAATACCCCGGAAACCAGGGACACATCCGGCAGATGCCCGGGTCCCTCAGGGTAGGGCAGATTAGTGACGTAGACGTCGCCAGGAGCCATCAGTTCCACCGGGTAGACACGCAGAATGGAACCGATTACCCCCGGCATGATGCCAAGATGAAGCGGTGTGCCAACCTCAGCCTGGGCAACGATTTCCCCGCTTGGCAGGGCTAAGGCAGCCGAGCAGTCCCGTCGATCCTTGATGTTGGTGGAATAACTTGCGCGCACCAAAGCGGCGCACATCTCCTCGGCGATCCCCTTCCAGCGGTTGCGCATGATCTCGAGAGTAACCGGATCGATCTTCATCTTTCTCCTGCAGTCGCCCACACCGGCAACGGTTGACCAAGCGAATCGCGTAACGCCTTAAGGTTGTCCAACGGCGGTTGCTGATAGACGCCGAGACGGCTTACCGGTGGCAGCCCGGCCCGCTGTAAGGAAGCCATAGTCTCTGCCATCTTGAACCCTGGCAGCATACCGTCGATAATCGGCGCTGGCTGTGCATCCGGGCTCTCGCGAGTCGCCTTTGAAAGCACGGAACCAGCTAGCGTGCATCCGGCGATGAGCACATCCGCGCCATCTTCGTCGAGACAACGGCGTGCTACCGACAACACCTTGGTCGAGATCTCCTCGGGCGTACTGCGGTCGGCGTACAGGTCACTGGCATCGATGCCGAAGCTGCGTACCGACACCAGACCCTGGGCGAGTTGATACTGCTCCAACAGCATCTGTTGAATCTGACCGTTCTGATCGTCGACACTTAATAGGGAAAAACGGCGACCCATAACGCGGGCCGTGAGTGCCGCCGCTTCGAGGGTGGCAGTGACCGGAATAGTGCACATCTGCCGGCATTCGTAGAGACCGATATCCAGGTTACAGGAGATGAACACGGCATCGTATCCTTGCCGTTCGGCTTCGATAGCCCGATCGATGGTTGGCCCGGTACACCCGTGCTTAAAATAGAGCCACTGATTGTTATTGAGTGGATACCTATCGCCGATATCGCACACCTCGAATTCGGTTCCGGGTGCAGCAATCGCTTTTATATTCTCACGACCGAATTTTTCGGTCCCGGCGAATGGATTGATCACACAGATACGCATCGTCGAATCCTCCTAACAGAAACCGGCCGGCATCGGCCCCAACCGCAACTGGCCGTAGCTATCCACCTGTACTTCCTGCTCGGGCCACACTATCGTGGTGGAATCCAGCTGTTCCACGACGCAGGGTCCTCGGAGTCGCGTCCCGGCCCCAATGGCGTCCCGCCGATAAACTGGAGTTGTGTGGAAGCGGCCGCGAAACACAACCTCTCGTTGGTCAACGGGTTTAAATTCTCCCGCCGACGGACATTCAGGCAACCGAACGGGCTCCGAGTCCATTTCCATCGATACCCAGATGTTGACCAGCTCCACCGTTTGGTCGGTACGTTTGAATCCAAAGGCACGTTCGTGGGCATCATGGAAATCGTCAGTAACCTGTTTTACATCCAACGGATTCCAGCGCACCTCGACAGGCAGCTCGTATCCTTGACCTTTATATCGCAGACCAAGTCGGCACTGGGCATGAGTGGATCCACTGGCGACAGCGGCCAGCTGGCCTTGCGTCTGCCCTGCCAACTCCTCGATCGCTTCTGCCAGCTGTTCTGTAGAAAAACTATCGAGCTGCCCCACGTGCGTACGCACCTTATCTTCGCGTAGCTGGGATTGCAGCAGACCGACCGCGGACGTTACCCCCGGCGCCGCAGGTACCAGAGTTTCTTGCACACCAATCTCGGCGGCGAGCTCTGCTCCATGTAGCGGGCCGGCGCCGCCATAGGCGCAGAGTGCAAAGTCGCGCGGGTCATGGCCCCTCTCAACCGTAAGTTTGCGGATGGCAGCGGTCATGGTTGCGTTCACCACCCGAATGACGCCTTCTGCCGCCGCCTCTATCTCCAGGCCCAAAGGTGCTGCGATATGGTCGTGGACCGCTCGTCGCGCCGCTTCCAGATCCAGATCCAACATCCCCCCAAGCAAAGTTCGAGTCGATAGGCGCCCCAGAAGCAAATTGGCATCAGTAACCGTGGGTCGATCTCCCCCCTTTCCATAGCAAGCAGGCCCGGGATCCGCGCCCGCCGATTGGGGTCCGACTCGCAGAGAGCCACCATCGTCGATCCACCCGATGCTGCCACCACCGGCTCCAACTGTGTGGATGTCGAGCATCGGCACTTTGAGTGCCAGGCCACCCATCTCAGCATCGCGGGCGAAGTGCACATTGCCCCGGTGAATGACGGTCACGTCAAAGCTGGTACCACCCATGTCGGCAGCGATCAGGTTCCCGTCACCACACGACTCGGAGAGGAACCGGCTGGCCACGGCACCTCCAGCGGGTCCGGAGAGAATGGTAAAGACAGCGTGATGCGCCGCATCAACGGCGGACATGATACCGCCGTTGGATTTCATTACAAACAGTGGTGCCGAGATTTGAGCCTGTTTCAGGCCTTCGTCGATCCGCTCCAGATAGCGAGACATCACTGGTTGTACATAGGCATTCATGGCGCAGGTGCTGAAACGTTCGTACTCCCCACGCTCCTGAGCCAGCTCGTGGGACAGGCAAACGCTGGCGTCGGGCAGCTCGTTGGCAACTACCTGGCCGACCTCTCGCTCGTGGTCAGGATTGGCATAACTGTGCAACAGACCCACCGCCACCGCTTCAATCTCCTGCACTTGCAGCTGTTGCAGCAACTGAAGGAGGTGCTCACGATCGACGGCTATATCGACCTTCCCCCGCTGATCCAGGCGCTCGCGCACTTCGAGTCGTAACTGCCGTGGCACTAGCGGCGCTGACCGGCGCACTCGCAGATCGTACATCTGGGGGCGATCCTGTCGTTGAATGTGTAGCACATCGCGGAAACCCTCCGTGGTGAGCAGGGCAACGCGGGCCCCGTTACGCTGGAGGATCGCATTGGTGGCGACGGTGGTCCCGTGGATAAGCAGCTCTATATCATCGCGTTGGCATCCGGCTCTTTCGAGCAACTCGCAAACACCGTCGATGAACGCGCGACCGGGATCATCCGGTGTGCTGGGAACCTTGTGGAAGTGGAGTTGACCTTCTGGATCGAGCAGAACCAGATCGGTAAATGTGCCACCGGTGTCGATAGCAATACGTGCGTCCATGAGCGGGGAGATAATAACCAGTCAGGCGCCCGGGGCAAAGTATGTCGACAACGGAAGTTGTGCTAGTGAGTTTGGATACGCTGGGAACTGCCGCCTTTATACCTCGCCCTCATAGAAGATTAGAAAGTCTTGCGAGATGCAAATACCCCAATGTTGAGAAAGCTCGGTAAGCAGTTGCGATTTCGTGGAGAATTTAGAGGAGCCTGCCGTATTCGGTGAAACCGATGATAGCCCGCATGAAGAAGGTCAAGTCGTGGAAATCTCTTGCGTCTCTGAAAGGAGTTTTGAACTGCTTCTCGTCTTCGCCTACACCGAGAACGGTTACCAGCTCGTAACCGAAATAGGCGCTGCGATTGCTCAGCGTCACGAAGGAGGTCCATTGCTCGAAGCTATTGCGCTTGGCGATGCGATCGGTGTGACGATAAGGTAGCGGCCCGAACCCCTGAACGCCTACTTGGAGGACCGTACGACTCATCAATGGCATGGACAAGCGCAATATGGGAATGGACCTCGTCTCTGAACTGAAGCGCACGTCGCGTTCCTGATCTACCAGCTGCAGCAGCATGAACTTGTACTGGGGTTGTATGGTCAGCCGGCCCCAGTGGTATCTATAATCGAAACTCCCCACCCACGACCAGAAGTCGACCCGACGACTGCGCTGATACTGCCCGCTGAACAAACGCCCTCCCTGTTGCCAGTTGAAGCGCATGCGCACTGCCTGAAATAGTTCGAGGTTGCGAACGGGACGCACTCTGGTTTCGAGATACGACTCGTTGACGTAACTATCGGCATACCAGACCGGATCTCGGCGAAAGCGCTGTACGAACCTGGGCGGCGGTAACGAACCGTCCTGCCGCACGTAATTGAAGACGAGACCGCGTTGACCGAATGCTCCCTGACGTATCGGAATCTCATCCACCGCAACGTACTCGTCGGAGATATCGTCCTGCACGCGCCTAAGGTGGTTTTCGAAGAAGATGCGCCGTATGCGCGCAACTCCTTCCCTGTTAAAGCTGAGAATGGCATACGAGGAATGGTTGCGTCCGCCACCAGCGACCTCATTCACCCGATGCAATCCCGCTGCCAGTTTCCACCGTTTCGTCAAGTCGAACTGACCGAAAATATGATATCCCCGTTCGTCGTAGTCGTAGGGATAATCGACGTCACCGTCGTCCTCCCTGAAGTCCGGCTCATCGTTGTTGTTGCGGTCGAGCCCATAGACGTACTCGTTCGGTTCGATGTCGAACATCAAGAACGGCTCTTCGTAATCCGGCACCGTGTTCAGATTGCGGTTGGTCCGTGGCGTGCCGTCGCCATCCTCATCCTGGCCGGGAAAAACCCCGTCGATGTCATAAGCCTTAGCGTCTTGAATAAGTCCTGGGAGATTGCCGATGCGGCGGTCCGGGTAGGCATCCCCGTCTTCGTTGTCGTCAACCAGCTGCCAGTACAGTGTGCGATTGGCCAACCCGTAAAGGTTGGTGAGACCGATCTCGAATTGCGGATCCAAGAAGGTGCGCATCTCGGTCTGGAATTCGGGATTGATAGAAAAATATTCAGCCCCCAACCGCGCACGGCCGAACCAGCGAGTTGCGTTGATGAAATAAGCATTGCCATGATCGGTGGAGTGAGCTCCCTCTTTGAAAGCGGGCTCTCTGTTTACGTGGGCAGGAAATCGCGAATGCAGTGCAGAGCGGGCAAACTCACCGTTGATTTCAAGACCCAGGGTCTGCAGCTGAAAATCGGCGCTATACACAAATTGACCAGTGTTCTCATCGATCGGAATGCGCAGCTGCTTCATATTGGTCCGGTCCCGGACGTTTCCCTGGGCCCGTGCTACGATGCGGTAGAAGGAGCTGATGTATTGAGCGTGATATCCCTTTGCTCTGGGATTGAGGTTGCTCAGGAGCGCCACCTCGACCCTGTAATCGTTGGCCAGCATCAGATCCAGTTCCACCGACTGAGGTGCATTCTCCCCGGCCAGGTCAAAGAGATAGATCAGCTGTTCGTTGCCATCGACCTGAGAAATTGCCTCCGGTTGCACGTCGAAGCTGGACAGCAGGCCTTTCAAATTGGTGCTTTTGCTAACGTCGATGCCGGCTTCGTGATCTAACCGGTAGAAATAATCAGCGTACAACGGAGTCTCCCGTTCTCGATAGAACGTGAGTCCCTCAATACCGGTATTGTAGCTCAGGGAGTTGTATTTTATGGGCGAGAATGCTCCCGTTGCCGAAGAAACTCGCCCCACCTGAACCTGTGCACCGTCCATATGCCGAATGGGTGGCTGCTTGAGATCCGGCCGCAGTTCACCGTTGATGCGGATCTGGATGTCCTGCACCAAAGCACCGCCATTACCGTCTAAGGGCGAATCGTCGGTTATTCGTACCAAGACCTTGTCGATCAACGCCTGCCCGGGCCGCAGGATGCCCTCGAGGCTGTTCCCTGTTTTGGTGCTCTGGTAGAGATGTTGGTTGACCCAGTTCAGCCCTAAGCGCAGCCCACCAAGCTGGCTCTGAGCACGGCCAGCCAACATAAGTGTGGAATCGTCAGCCATTTGGAAGTTGTCGTCGACGAGCCAGGGCACCACTACGTGTTGATACGAATGGGGGCGCTCGAAACGTGAGGCCATACCGGTGAGTTGCAGATTTGGCGTCGAGACATCTAGGCGAAAGCCGTTGAAATTTGCTTTCGACAACGTCAACGGCGTGAACCTCGCTATCAGTGCATCACCGGCGACAAGACTGTATCCCCAATCGCCATACCCGTCCTTTCCCACCAGCATGCTGTCAAAGATGGTCACCCAATGACTACGGGAGAGCGCTGCCATTGGCGCGTCTTTGTAGATAGAGCTCCCCCACGTTTGACCGGGCCGGCGAGTTTCAAGCCATTCGTAGGCGGTGTAACCAGTAATTAGATAGTTGCCCATGCCCCCGTAAAACGCCGTGGGTGCGTCATAATAGGGGAACGAGTGATTCGGGTAGCTGACCCAGTTGTTGTGGGCGAAATTGCGGTAACTGGACCGCTGCTGCTGCATCAACAGGCGCGGCGCTGTTACCTCCTCCACGGGTAGTTCTTGGGCCGCAGCGTCGGTAAGCAACAAAGAAACCACGACGGATGGCGCCAGAAGGTACCGTAGAGCCCTAGTTGTTCGTCTTCTGCGCCTGCGCGTAACCGAAATGCGGGCAACTGTCGGAGAATTCATGCCGATAGTGCCATCTGCTTGGGTTGAATCAGATCAGACGGCCAAATTCTGTGAATCCAACGAGCGCTCTGGCAAATACCGTCCAGGTGTTGAAGTTGCGGAAGTTTTGCCCTCTGTTATCGTACTTCTTCTTGTCTTTGTTAACGCCTAAGATCGTTATCAGTTCGTAGCCAAAGTAGTTTGTGGTGTTCGTCAGGGTCAAGAAGCTGGTGTGCTGATCGAAGCTCTCCAGGCGCGAGGTGCGATCGTGAAGCCGATACGGTAACGGCCCCACTCCCTGTATGCCCAAGCGCAGGAAGGTGCGCGACAACAGCGGATACTCCACGCGCAAGATCGGCATGCTGCGCGTCTCCAGTTGTAGATCGGCGTTCCGTTCCTGATCCCTGAGACGGAGCAGCATAAACTTGTATTGTGGGGTGACTCGGAGATTACCCCACATCCAGTCATACTGCACCCGGCTTACCCAGGTCCAGTAATCGAGGCGACGTTCGCGTTGGAACTGACCGGGGCCTAGCTTACCTCCCTGTTGCCAGTTTAATCTCAAGCGCAGCTTCTGAACGATATCCCAACCACCGAACGGCTTTACGTGGCCTTCGATATAACTCTCGTTGACGTAACTGTCCTTATACAACACCAAGTCGGGCTGAAAACGCGAAATAAACTGCGGGGGAGTATCCGGATTGTACACGCCAAGGCGCAGACCGCGAGTACTGAACGGACTGCCTCGCACCGGAATGTCGTCGACTTCCTTGAACTCGTCGAAGATGTTGTCCTTCACCCGGCGGAAGTGATTCTCGAAGAAGATCTTGCGTACCCTGTGAACCGTTTCCCTGCGATAATTCAGAACCCCATAGGAGGAATTGTTGTGTCCCGGACCCGCGATCTGACCGACATCATAACGACCGACAGACAGCGACCAGTTTCGCGTCAGGCTCCATGTGCCAAACAAGTGATATCCCTGTTGATCAAAGTCGTAGGGGTAGTCGACGACACCGTCATCCTCACGGTAATCCGGCACATCATTGTTGTCACGATCAAAGCCGTAGGCGTAGGTTCTCGGTTCCACATCATACATCAAGAACGGCTCGTCTATATCCGCGATGGCATTGAGGTTCCGGTTCAACGAGGACGTACCATCGTTGTCATCGTCTAGCCCCAAGAGCACGCCGTCCAGGTCATAGGCACGGCTGTCGTTGGGAACACCGATCAGGTTGCCGGCACGGGCGTCCGGGTAGCGGTCGCCGTCATCGTTGTCATCGACGGTTTGCCAGTAGAAGGTGCTGTTAACCAGTCCGTGAAGATTGGTATAGTTGATCCCGTCCTCCCAGGTGAGATAAGTCCGCAGCTCGGTGCTATAATCCGGACTGATTGAGAACGCCTCGGCACCTATGTTGCCGCGATCGAACCAATGGGTAGCGTTAATGTACCAAGCGGCTCCCCGATCGGACGTGCGGGGCACTTGTTTGAAAGAGCGCGTCCCTTCTGTATGGCCCGGATACTTGCCGTAAAGAGTGGAACGGGCATACTCCCCGATTACTTCGAGGCCCGGAAGACTCAAGGACATATCGGCGCCGTAAATGAACTGGCCGGTGTCCTCACTCACGTGAAATCGTAGCCTTTTGAGATTCGAAAGATCCCGTGGGTTGCCGCGTGCCCGCGCGACAGTTTTGTAATAGGTGCTGGTGTATTTGGCGTTATGGGTCTTGCCGCGCTTGTTAACCAGCGTCAGCATAGCCACCTCGGCCTTGTAGTCACCGCCCACCAGAGCATCCACCTCTACCTCCAGCATCGAGGTTTCCTGGCTTATGTCGAAGATGTAAACCAGCTGGTCCGGACCGTCTGCCTGCAAGATCTCATCCGGCGAATGAACCTGGATTCGGAGCAAACCGGGAATATTGGCGATTTTGGAAACGTCGACGCCTTCCTCGAAATCCAACCGGGTCAAGAAATCGGAATAGAGTGGGATCTCGCGGTCGCGATAGAAGAGGGTCCCCATGAAGCGGCCCTGGTCTACCGGCCCACCTGCCGCAGGAACGGTGTAGGGTGCCGGCCGGAATCGACCCGACGCGGCCGAGACGGAGCCCACCTGCTCGGTAGCCCCGGCTTGCTGGCGCACCACCCGGGGCACCAAGTCCGGACGCGGCTCGCCGTCAACGATCAACTGGATTTCGTGAACGATCGGACCACCAACACCATCATTCGGCGAATCGTCGGAAAACCGCACCAACAAGTGATCCATCAACGGCTGATCCACTCGCAGCGTGCCCTTGAGATTACTCCCCCCCGGTTCAGTGCTGTTATATACATGCTGATTGACCCAGTTACCCGCCAGCTGTAACCGTCCCAAGTCCGCCACCAGCCTACTACCCATGAGCATAGTGGAATCGTCGGCGAAATTGAACCCGTCCCCCTTCCAGGGAGGAGGATAGTCGAAATTGGTACCGGGTCGTTCCTGGCGGGAAGCCAGGGTAACGAACTTCAAGCGAGGGGTAGATATATCCAGTCTTACCCCGTTGAAGTTCGCTTTTGACAGCGTGAGCGGCGTAAAACGGGCGACCATCGCATCCCCGGCCATAGCTGCATATCCCCAATCCCCGTAACCGTCTCGGGCAACCACCAGGTAGTCGAGCACCTTGTTCCAGGTGGCGCTGGGAGTGTCCTCACCGTTTGCCTTGAAGATTCCGCTTCCCCACACCTGATCGTCTCGTCTCGTTTCGAGCCATTGATAGACGTCGTATCCGGTAGTGAGGTAGTCACCCGTACTACTGTAGTAAACCTTGGGCGCCTCGTCGTAAGGCATGACGTGTCCGGCCCGGTTCTGAAACTGGTCGATAGCGAAGCCACGATAATCCGGCGTAGGTTGTCGCAGTTGCGGTTGGCTTTCTTCGACTTTATTTAGGAAGAGACGCTGTCCGTGGGCAACGGACAGGCTAACGAAAAGAACTGCGATAAGGAGTCTGGTACAAACGAAAAACAGCATTAGAGGCTTCGGCCTTTCTTTAGTGCCTAAGTGCGTTTCCTCGCGCAAATTACATTACCAGGCATACGCGGGGAAATATACGAAACCACGGCGGAAAAACCTAAACTATTCAGTTACCATGCGTGGACGCGATGACCAGCAGACGGGAACCATATTGTATCCACGAAAGTGGATACAATCACCCCTGCTACATAGCCGATGCCCAACCCGTAGAAAAACGGCTTCCCGGCCACATACGCTTTGACCCCGCCGTAGCGCAACAGGGTCAGCTTGATGATGAAAATGAGAAGGAAATTGACCCAGTACCACCAGGCCGCGTGGGTGCTCTGAAAAATCAGACCTATGGGATGGATGGGAAACCAGTGAAAACGGGCGCGCAGCATGGTGATGAAGCCGGCTTCAGCAAATCCGATTGCCCACAACAACCATTTTCCGATGTTCGGGACCACCGGATTCTGCAACAATGTGGTGATTCCGTCGTAGAACCAGGTGTGGCGCTCACCCAGATACAAGGTCGCCCCTTCATCGTAGGAGAGGTCGAGGATCGCCCACACCGCAGTGAGAAAACCGACAGGAAATGCGATCAAGACCAGAGCAGTGATCCGGCCCGGTTGACTACCGAAAGAGAAGATCCGAGTAAGATGACCCATTGCCGGCCACGCCGGTATGGTGAAATGCCCGAAAAAGATGTAGCTGGTGAAAATCTTGAACGGAACCAACCGCTGGGGGGAGATGTAGATCGATCCGATCAACTCGGTGAAGAACGATTCCCCTTTCATATATGGCCGGTCGGCGTATATGTAGGCGCAACCGCTGGCTGCCAGCAGCTTCACCGTCATGAAGTAGGCGATGGTCATCAAGACGAACACCCCCGCTGCTAGCGGCAAACTCAAGCCTAAATAGCTTGCGAAGATGAGCACGCAAGCCACGGAGGTCACCAGGCCGATGACAGCGACCCGGTAAACCTCTCCCTGCCGACCATCACCCGAACGCACCTGCTTCCACACCTTCCGCAAGTGGTCGCGGGCAATCCACAGCGACCAGAAGAACAGAAACACCAGCGCACCATGGCTCTCAGTCTTGAGTATCAACTGCCCTTCGGTGAACATGCCTTCGGCACTGACACCAGAGAAACCAAGATCGGGCGTGCCGAAACGCTTCATCGCCGCCTGCTTGAAAAAAGCGATCCAGTGGAACAAAAGCATGCTTCCAAGAATGTCCACCGGACAGAGGTAGATGACCATCAGCATCAACGGCATCACCCGGATGTAGCCAGTGAACAAACCGTCTTCCAGCTGGAAGATGTAGTAAGTCCAGAACACTTCCAGAGGAGGGAGCCCGGGCGAGAAATAGGTGGCGATATTGTAGAGCTGGGGAAAAAAAACGACCCCGAAACCGATCCAGAAGATCTTGTTGCGATACACACCGAACAGCCGTCTGGGACCGTCGAAACCACGCGTCAGATCAAGCGGCATCTGGGCGAGGGGATAGGTCAGCTTCTCCGCGACCTGCCACTGCCTCTGGAACAGGACCAGCAGGCAAAACCCGAACACAACCACAGCCACTGCGACACCGAGCCAAGCCACCACTGGCCAGATCCACGCGCCCCAAGGAGCCGACATGCCCTGCGGCAATCCGTACCAGAAGTAGTCGATAACCACGGAAGTCGTCGACGGAAAGAGATGCCATGGAAGATGGCCGAAAAAGGTTTCGACCCACTGATTCTCGTTGGTGGCGAACTGTGAGGGAGAAGCCAGCTTCGAAGCCCATGGCCCAACCCAAGCGGGTATGGTCGCCACAATCCAGGTCATGGCAAAGATGGTCAGCAGCTCCGCACGCCGCAGCGCGAAGCGCGGCACCAACACCTTCAGCAAGGTGTTGAAAAAGAGCCACGCCACGAACGGCATAAAGGCCGCCATCGGGTACTGGGCGTGGACGTAGGAACCCGATCCCTGGCGTTGGGCAATTTGAATGACGTAGTAGAAGGTGGCGAGAATTGTCGCCATACCCAAGACCAGGGCTCGGACGGTAATACGCGCAGCTGAGTCCGATTGCGATTCGTGATTCATCTACCTGGCCGTGAAGACGTAAACGAACAATTGGAGCAATTCAGGGCGGGAGCGGCATAAAAAAACTACAGGGGTGGATTCAACGAACCCACCCCTGTAGAATAAAACTGATGAAGCAGTAGTGCTATTTCAGCAGGGTCATCGAACGGGTGTCGGTAAAATCACCGGCTTCCATTCTATAGAAATAGACACCGCTGGACACCTGCTGGCCATCCTGGGTCATAGCATCCCAAGTGGTCTTGTAAGCACCGGCGGAGAGATCCTTGTCCACCAGGCTGTTGACCAACTGACCGGCTGTGTTGTAAACGTCAACCTTGACGAGGCCATCGGCCGGTACGCTGAACTCGATGGTGGTCTCGGGATTGAACGGGTTCGGATAGGCATCGCCCAACTGATAGCTGTCGGGGATACCGGCGCTGGCAACTTCCTCAACAGCCGTTACGCCACTACCGAGCTTACCCGAAACCAGGTCGTATGGGGCGTGGAACATAGCCGCCGGACCAAACTTTTCGCCTTCCGTACAGCAAGTTTTGGTCAGTGTGGTTAGGCTGAGAGTGGAGCCCACATAAATACCATCAAACTTACTGCCGTGATCGCCTGTGATCGGCGTACCACCGGTGCTGAAGCCACCGTCCTGAATCATGAAGATCCAGGTTCCAGATGATGGCGTTTGCGGGAGGACCTTGTCCGGATCGTGGAAGACGTGATACAGACCGGTGCCATCACGACCAACGCCCGAATACAGGTTACCCAGTGAGTTGTGGCGCGGGCTGAAAATCGCCGAGTTGCCACTGACATCTGCGTTGAAGCGAATCGGATAGGCCGATTCGACGGCCAAACCGGTTTCGGCAGCTTGCTCGTAAGTGACGCGGTCACCGACCTGGTCGCCAGCGCGATTCACCCAGATGGTGTTCCCGTCCCAGTCGACCTTGATCAGGTTCGTCGAAGCCCAACCGGAAGTCCAGATACCGGACTCGTCAGCCGAAAGGGCGCCTGGTCCACCAGCTCCGAGGGTTTCGTTGCCTTCATCGTCTACGCCGACATTGGTGAACCATTCGGCGATGTCTATCTGTTGCGTGACCTCGCCCGAAGCTTTGTCGAAAATCTCAATGGAACTGGCGGGCACATCGGCAGAGCTCCAGTTCGGATTGAGAATCTTGTCGTTATAAATCTCATATTGGTACATCTGAATGCTTGGATCGGCGACGGGCGCATAGCCGTTGTCGGCCCAGTCAGTGTTCAGATCCCAACTCTTGCCGGCGCGATTGATGGTCATCGCGTAGAGGCCAGCCTGCTCACCGGACCGATGGCTTGTAAAGAAAGCATCTTTGTCTTCAGGATCGGCGCGCATACCGCCCAATGAACGGGCGCCTTCGAAATCCATGACGTTGGTGTAATCCCAACGCTCCCAGGCATTCGGATTGGACAGGTAATCGGTACCCAAGGTGCCGCGGATAACATGACCCAAGCGAAGACCGCCGTATTGCGGCGCATCGCGATCGTACTCACCGACCCAGACTTCCGGCGGATCGTAGCGCATATCAATGATGTTGTCGGCAAATCCGGTGTAAGTCACCGGACCAGCCAGGGCCATCTCATCAAGATTGTTCCAACCAATGATATCGAATTCGTAGGTACCCGCACCAGCTGAGTTACCATCGAAGTCGTTACCGTCCCACGTAATGGTGTTATTTCCGGCTTCTACCTCAGCACCGGTATTGCTCCAGATATACAGGTCCTGGGGCTGCAAACGCAACCAAGCACCAAATGGTCCGCGCTCGCCGGTCTCGGTGCTGCCAGTACGATAGACCGCCACCCAAATAGTCGCACGCTGATTGGTGTTGAAATTGATGTCAACACTGCCGCTACCGTCCCAGGTGATGTCCTGAGTGGAGATCACCAGCGGCTTAATGTCAATTTTACTCGGCTCGAAGAAAGTACCTTCGTAGCCTGGCTGCGCAGGTAGTCCGGTCAGTTCCTGCGCGTACGCAGAACCGCCAGTCATTACTGCGACGGCCACCGCCATTGCTAAAACTTTCCGCAATTTCATGCTTCGGTTTCCTCCGTGTTTTGTTCTTACATAGACCTTCGTTACTACACGCTGTCCAAACAGGCACTGCTATCAGGTGCCATAGTCAAATTATGGCGCTACCCACCTCCTCTCATATAGACATATCTCCGCCTGAGTGGTTAGAGACTAGTCGTAAAATGGTAAAAATTCTCGCAGCAAAAGTCAAATAAAATTATAATTAGCATAACGTTCGTATGTAAACCGGTCCATTTTTATTACTAGCAAGATTTGGACGGACTTGGCTACAGAAGCGAAAATGGTTTAGCCGGCAAGTATTTTTTTGCGCCAATAAAACACTGATCGTCACACAAATTGCCTGCGGAAAAGCTCACCACAATCCCACAGACAGATCATAAATTATTTAAAAACAACAACTAGAGACTCGATGAAAAGCCCCGTACTAATCTCCCTCGCTGCGTTCGCATTATCTTGCGGCGAGGCTCCTGAAAACACCCCTCGGGTTACGCAAGGTCCTCGCTTCGATCTTCAGACCGCTGCCAGTTACGTGGCAGAGGGAACTGCTCGCCTTAGTCGCGGCGACGAGAGCGGCGCGGAACGCGCCTTTCACCATGCGACGCGTATCGATCCCGGTCATGCTCCTGCATTTTTCAGCCTTGGAGTGCTCCAATATAGAATGGGCAAGGTGCGTTCCGCATCGGAGGCTTACCGCAAGACACTTGCTCTGGATCCCGACCACCGAGATGCTCAATACAACTTCGGCCACACGCTGAAAAAACTCGGCGACGTGATCGGCGCAGAGCAAGCGTTCCGACGAAGTATCGAACTCGAGCCCAAGCGGGCTCGCGCATACAACAATCTTGGCGGGTTGTATTACGAAGCCGAACAACTCGACAGTGCAGTAGCAATCTACAGGCGTTGTATCGGAAACAATGTCGGCAATGCAAACACACACGCGAATCTCGGGTCAGCCTTGAGAAACAAGCTACTGTTGAACGAAGCCGTCGGAGAACTGCGGAAGGCGATTTCGCTGCAACCGAATCACTTCGTCGCCCGCTATCAACTAGCCCACACCCTTCGGGATCTATCGAAACTTGACGAGGCACTACGCGAATACCGCACCGTGCTAAGCCTGCAACCGCAACATGCCAATGCCTATTTCAACATGGGCAGAGCCCTGAAAATGAAAGGTAATGTCGAGGCTGCTACTCAAGCCTTCAGACGCGCTATAGAACTGCGACCTGATCACAGTCGGGCTCACAACAGCCTGGGGGCCTTGTTAAACGAACAGGGAAAGGAACAAGAAGCAATTACCGAATACAGGCTGGCCATACAGCACGACCCCAATTTCGCCAGTCCCCGATTTGCACTGGCCACCCTATTGAAGAACCGCGGCGACGAGGACAGCGCCATCGAGCAGTATAGGAAAATTTCGCAGTCGGGCGACGACGATTACCTGCAGCGGATTTCCAGCAAGATGCTGCGGGCGATGGGTGAGATCCCGTGAGCTATCTCATTGAGGCGGCTGTTGTGTAGCCGACACCACGAGTGTGCCCCCTTCTTTGAGATACAAGAAGCAGTCGGCAGTCACCTGCCCGAACTTCTGCAACAGCCCTCCCGGCCAACGGACGGTTATCGAGTCGGCAGCGACACTGTTACCCAGTCCGAAGGTCAGCCAGAGGCTGTTGTGGGACAGATAACTGGTCCCGGCGCCAACCTCCTTGGTCTGGGTATGTTGGCCGTTAACGACCCGAACCCGCGCACCAATGCCATCCTTGTTGCCAGAGCTGCCCTGCAACCGTAACGACAACCAGTGGTGACCGCTCTCAGTTTCGTTGCGCAACAAGCTGGGCAGATCATTCTTGTTGACGACCAACAGATCCTCATCACCGTCCCCGTCGTAATCGCCAGCAGCCAATCCTCGACTGGAACGGACCTGTACCATTCCGGGACCCGCGCTGGAAGTGATGTCCGCAAAGCGCCCTCCATCGTTGCGAAAGAGCTGATTGCGCTGGGCGAAGCTCGACAGCGGGTACTGGTTGTCGAGGGCAGTGGACAGGTGCCCGCTGGCGATGTACATATCCTGGTCTCCGTCGAGATCGTAGTCGAAAGCAACTACACCCCATTGTAACGCCATTAAGGTAGCAGCTGCGACGCCACTCTCGTAAGAGATGTCGGCGAAATAGTCACCGTGGTTTCTGTGTACGGTGGTCGTCTGCGCTTCGAAATTCGTCACTACCAAGTCCAGTTGCCCATCGTTGTCGAAGTCAGCTGTAGCAACGCCCATGCTGCCTTCGGCAACACCGTCGATGTCGTACGCGATCTCCTTCACCGTTGCCAGATCTTCGAAGGATCCGTTTCCGGTGTTCACATAGAGGTTATTTGGGCCGGCATCGTTGGCGACGTATATATCCTGGTCGCCATCATTATCTACATCCCAGAAGACCACGCCCATCCCCCGTTGGGGGTTTCCCTTTAGGACGCCAGAGGAGCGGCTCACGTCTTCGAACGTCCCGTCGCCACGATTGCGATACAGGATGTCTTCCTCGGGATCGTGGGATTCCGGTGGTGCCATCGATGGGATTCCACGCATCGCCCCATAGATGTTTCCGCGACGCTCGCCAGGAAGAACCGCGGTATCAAGAGAAAATTCGGTGTAATTGGTTACGAAAAGATCCAGGAAACCATCGCCGTCGTAATCTCCGAACGCCCCGCCAAGACCATACCGCTCGTCGTCGATGCCCGCTGCACTGGAGACATCCGTGAAACTGCCATCGCCCTCATTGCGATACAGCACGTTGGGACCCCAGTAGGCAATGAACAGATCACGATCGCCATCGTTGTCGTAATCTCCGCACACACAACCACCTCCCCAACCAGTGTGGCCAGTGCCCGAAGCTTCAGAGACGTCGGTGAAGGTGCCGTCGCCGTTGTTACGAAACATTCCATTACGGGGCTCGGAACCGTCGGCGGGCGGCTCCTGATCGTGAGGAAGAGGGTTGATGCGGGGGTGGTCAAAGCCAACGGGGCCGGTAACCAGATAGACGTCCAGATCGCCGTCGTTGTCGAAATCGCAAAACGCGGCGCCGTTACCGGTTGTTTCGAGCAAGGTCTTGGCGTAGCTGTCCCCGAACCAGTTGCGGTAGTCCAGTCCCGCTTCTTTGGTAACGTCAATGAAATGCGGTTGGGTGGGCTGCGAGTTAGCTACCCCGAGCGACAATATGGACGTCGCGACCAGCGCCGTAATCAAACTCACGCGCGTCGCTGCCAGCAAGCGAAAGGAGCTGAAGTTTCCATGGCCGCTACCATCCATGAATCACGCGGAGGAAATGCGGACCAACACCGTTGCAGCTCTCAATCCTTCTCCTCCAGGGCAATAGCCCGTGTCCAGGAAGCGGTGACCCGCTGCATCTTGACGGGAAGTGCAATGAAAAACACTCGCTTCTTGCGTATCTCGGAAAGGTTGTAAAGCGCATCGATTGTGGGAATGCCGCACTCTAGGAGTTTCTTCTCCGCGCCAAGGTGGTCGGGATAGGTCTCGCCATAAAGAAGGTTACCGCCTGACGCCAGCAACTTGATGCCCGTGTCGATGAGCCAATCCAACGATTCGTTGGTCATGTAAGGCAGATCCCCGCGTAGCTCAGCATCCGTGCGAATCAGCACGCCGTCCCCCTGCTTAACGCCTTCCCTCTGGAAATCCTCAGCGGTGATGGTATCGCCCCCCTTGCGATCGGAAAAATCACAGTAGACGGCCTCGCCCAGATACGATTCCAATCGCATGCCAGCGGCGTCCGGCCCCTCCTCGAGATACTTATAGGTTGCCTCGCAGTGGGTACCGAGGTGGGTCTGAGCCTGGATAAAGTGCATCCGCGCACCGTAGGCCATGAACTCCTGGACTTCTATCGGGCGATCTACCCAAGTCTCTCCGTGTTTGTAGGTACCGTCGACCCTGCGCTCACCGGGGATCAGCTCATACGAGAGGTCGATGACGCGGTACTTTGTAAGATCGATCATTTCAGGTCTCCTGACATGCTAAGTGAATTTGGCTACGTGAAACTCGAGCGTCATTCCTGCCATTGGAAGATGACGCCAACCATGGACTTTTCTCGTTGGTATGCCATCTCATAAGCTTCAGTCATACGCTCGGACGACAGACGGTGGGTGATTAAGCGCCCCGGCTCGAGGGTGCCGTCCGCCATCATGGAAAGCAGATGTTCGCAGCTTCTCAGCAGCGAGAAACGTTCTTCTTCAAGCGGATAGCGATAGGCGGAACGCCCATTCACTGCGATAATGGTCAGCGCTTTGCCGTAGAACCATTGCAGTGCCAATGGGTTGAAATCCAACGCCTCCTCGCCACGGCCAGGAAGACTAAGGATAGACATGCGGCCGTTGTCGCGCAGGATATCAACGCCCACTCGATACGCCGACCAGGGATTTGCGCACAGCACCACCAGGTCTACACCCACGCCGCAGGTAAACTCCTGCAGCTTGCCTTCCAGACTCTCGTCGTCTGACCGCACGCACAAATGGGCTCCCACTTCCTTGGCGCGCTGAAGCCGGCTCTCGTCGTTGCCTAAAGCAATCACCCGCCCACCCCAGGCGCGCGCAAGTTCGGCGGTAGTCAAACCCAGAATACCCAACCCAATTACCGCCACCACTTCCCCAGCGTCGAAATGCCCTCGCTTCATAGAGTGAAACCCCATGAAATAAAGCATGGTCATGGCAGCATCTTCAGAAGCGACACCGTCGGGCACCTTGACGATGAGATCTGATTCACGACCGATGTAATCGGATGCATGGGGTGTCGTGGAGAACACGCGGTCACCGACGGAGAAATGCTGCACGCTGGCTCCGACGGTCTTCACCCTGCCGACGTTGCTGTAGCCGACCCATCGCGGAAAACCCGGCGCACCTGGTATCTGCTCGGCTCCTTCGTAGTTCCCGCGATCCGTACCAGTGGAGAGGGCGCTCACCTCTACTTCCACCCAGAGCTGGTCGGCTTCCAAGTGTCCGGTGTCTAGATCGATATCTTCCACGCGCAGATCGCGCGGGCCGTACAGTATCGCCTGCTTCATCAGATCGTCCGTCAGTCGATGGGAACGCGGTACGATTTCTTGGAAATCAACTCATGATCAGACATGCGGGTGGCTTCAAAAGCGTTTTCAGTCAGCGGCAGATAGTAGTGAGTCTCTGCATTTTGCTTTATGAACCCTTCGGCGTAGGCGCAGTTCCCATACATGCCGAACGCGCCGTCGCTGGTCTCTATCCGCTTACGAACGTAGGCTCCGGCATACCCTTGACTCACCAGGCAATCCATCGCCGCGAGTTTCTTGTCAACAACGTCGCTTATGTCGATGAAGACATCATTGTAATATCCACCTTCCGAGTCCCAGAGCATCGAACGAATGGAGGCAGCACCACACCCCATATAGAAAACCTGGCCTACTCGATGGGGCGGATGACGATCTCCCGGATCGACGCCGCAGGCTAAGGTCAGGGCATGCAGCACAATCTGACCGGTGATAGCATGGGGATTGGCAAGTCCATCCATCTCTTTGGGAAACTGGGTGATGACGATGTCAGGCTTGAGTTCACGTAACAATCGCGCCAGGCGACGAACGTTCTCCTCAGTGACCAATAACACTGCGTCATCGGCTCCAAAGAAGTAAAGGTCGTTTACGCCTAAAAGCTGACAAGCTGTGCGCACCTCTTTGGTCTTCACGTCGGCACGCTCTTCCATCAGGTTTTTTAGTTCATCTGCTTCGGGCACTTCCTTCGAGTGAAACATCTGGTCACTCATCACCGCATCATGCACCCGGGCACCGTGGGTCAATACGACGCACCCCACGTAGTCGCCGCGACTGGTGTGATGAGCCATAGTGCCACCCGATTGATCGAATATGTCGGCGGGATGCGCACCGACCACTAAGAGACGCAGTTGTTTGTCCATCATTCTCCTATCAAATTATTTAGCACAATCGTAACTAGCGCGCGTGGATGCCCCCCAGCCATGCACCAGAAAGAGGCGTTGCCTGCTGCCGTCGGGGAATAGCGTGATCACAGGCATGTAGGTGCTGAGATCCAGCTGGCGGGATATGATACTCTGATCTACGACGTCGAGTCGCATGCTCGATGGCTCCTAAGGCTTTTTTCTACAATCGACTCTTCATCCGCCGCAGCCATCTCGGTAAACTCGCCAAGCAACCTGGCGGCGTTGTCGAAAAGAATCGCCTGCTTTTCGTCCTTGGAGAGGTCGGCGTATTCGATGCGCGCTTTCTGGCTCGAAGCGACGTACACCGGTGTGTCGGTGCCAAACAAGACCTTGTAAGCGCCGATCTGGTCCACCGCCCACTCCACCAACCGTGGAGTCATCGACTTTATGGAGGAGGTGTCCACAAACAGGTTTTCGGTGGCAGCGTGTTGGATGGCACAGACCTGACGGTTCAGGTTGCCGTCGGCACTGTTGCCGAGATGAGCGAGAATCAATGTCGCCTCAGTAAACCGCTCGAGGAACGGCACAAAATCTTCAGGATAGCTGCCGGGACAGCCGCTATGGGTGAGCACCAACGCTTGATGATCCGCCGCAAACTCGAAGATTGCCTCGCCCCGGTCGCGAATCTCGTACTGATGGTTCACCGGGTGGATCTTGATTCCCTTGCAGCGTTCGTGACTTAGCAGTTCCTCAACCTGCTTGTAGGTAAGGCCGCGACACGGATCGAGCACTGCCCAAAACCGTATATCATCGTACCGTTCCGCTTTCTCCCGCGCATCCTCGTTGGCGCGAATCACGTCACCACCATATGGATGAAACGATTGTAAAGGTGAGACAACGGTCAAACGAATGTCAACCTGCTGCGCCCGCGCCCTCACCTCTTCAATGGAAGCACTGCGCATCTCAGCTTCGAGTCCGGTGCGCCCTTTGGGAGCGTGATTGCCGTAATGACCGTGCACGTCGATGGCATACATGACAGATCTTCCTCAGGTACGGTCGGCATCAATGGACCGCAGCTGATCGGCGTGTTGAGCTACCTTGTGGAAAGCGGCAGCTACCTGCGCAATATCCTCGTCGCTGGCGGTAGGATGGATCTTCAGCTCGATGTTGCGGCGACTGCAGTACTCCTCGGTGACTGGGCAGGTGCCGTCTTCATAACACGGCTCGCGCCCAGGTGTCGTTTCGTAGAACGGTGACTGGAACGGAAACCCACAACCGTACGGATCGCGCACCTTGAAGGTGTGATGGCAATAAACAGGCTCGTAGATCTGCGGCACGGGAATACCTTCCGCCTGGATGGCCGCTACGAAGCGGTCACGCGCAATTCCGATCTCCTCTTCCCGGTAATGAACCAGGTAGTTGTAATACACCGCCCGGGTGTCCGGGCGGACGTCCTGAGGATACAACCCCGGCAGGCCTTCCAGCTGTTTGCCGAGATATGCCGCATACCGATTGCGGGTTTCGTTTTCCGCGTCGAGGCGTTTAAGCCGGACGCTACCGATGGCTGCGTGCAACTCCGGCATGCGGTAGTTATAGGCCAGCGGCACCTTACCGAAACTGTGGATCCCCCGCGCCTCTTCGGCTAGTCGATCGTCGTTGGTTATCAGCATGCCACCTTCTCCCAACGAGAGATTCTTCTTCTGGTGGAAGCTAAACACGCCCATATGGCCGACAGTACCTACCTGCCGCCCTCGATGAGTTGCCCCGTGAGCATGAGCGCAGTCCTCGATCACCACCAGCCCGTATTTCTCCGCCACCGCCATCAGGCCGTCCAGATCGACAGGGTAGCCGTGCATGTGGACCACCATCATCGCCCGCGTGCGCTGGGTAATGCGCTCTTCCACCGAGGCCGGATCAAGACCTAGAGTTGTGGTGTCAATATCCGCGAAGATCGGCACCGCATTCTGCATGAGCACGCTGGTAGCAGTGGAGAAAAAGGTGTAGGCGGGCACGATCACGTCGTCACCGACGCCAACACCTGCCGCTGCGAGAGCAGAGTGAAGAGCGGTCGTGCCGCTACTGGTCGCCAGCGCATGTTTTGCTCCGCTGTAGGCCGCAAAATCGTTTTCGAAATGTTTTACTGCCGACCCCATCTGTGCCGACAGATCGTGGCTGCGCACGACGGCCAGCACTGCTTCCTCTTCCTCTGCTCCGAGTATAGGGTAGCGTGGCCACTCCGCGGTACGTAAGGGGTTGCCTCCAAGTATTGCCAGTTTGGTCAGTGGATTCACTCCTTGCGCGACCGTATGGTCACCTCGAGATAGAGAAGACCCAGGGCTGCGTAACACTATCTATATGGGTCACTACCCCGCTCGCGCCGATGCCGGGGAAGAAATATACACCACTCGCCGCCGACCGCGAATCCCCGAAGGCATAAAACCAACAGACTTCGCGACACATTGTTGTGGCGCGGTATGGTGGTTCCATGATTGAAAGAATTGGGTTACTCAGGATCCAGCTGAAACGCGAGCGGGAGCACCC
>CAYNZV010000008.1:66318-72413 GCA_964401715.1 uncultured Gemmatimonadaceae bacterium
CTGGCAAATCGAAGTTCAGCACCATAAGACTCAATTCCGCTCCGTAGTAAATGTCATTTAGTCACTGTTCCATAGCACCTAGCTCTTGGCACGCAATTCGCGATGCGGATCGGCGTATTCAGGAAATTCACTTTGTACTCTGGCTTCGGTTTAGAATAATTGACCGTGTTCACCAGAACCAACTTTACATTTAGTCGGGAGCCTTATTTAATTAAAAACATGACTTGGCCACCTCGCATAGTTCTTCTTGGCATTATCGCTCCTATAATTGTGGGTGTGGGCGGTGTGCATTCCGACACATCCGTAGGCCTTGCACAGATAATGCCCACAAGACTGTCGTTGCGGGTGCCCAAACCTCATTACACCAACTACGCGCACCGGCGTTACACAAATTACCGCGATCACACAGCTCCTTACACCGATCATCCCAGAAAATTTTTCGGTCCCCTTGGAGACCAGTTGTTAACTGGCTACGAGATCTACTCCTGGCAAGAAAAACGGGGGGTGGGTGGCCAATACGGAAGCGCCATTTACAAAGACATAAACGTCTTCAGACCGATCTTCGAGCACCTGATGGTGGCTCGCGACGGCTACGGAGATTGGGGCTATAGCATGATGGTGGGTGACGATATGATCGCCCACCTTTCCCCCCTGACACTCTCACAGGTCACCTTCAACGGCATCCGTTTCGATACACACCTTCCACAGCTCCAACTCAGTTTGATGGCCTCCCGATACGAACGTCCGTGGCATTGGGTCGAAGGCAGCAACATAGGGGAATGGATGATCGAAGGAGTTCACCACGCCGATGCCAGCACCTTGCTCACAGGGGGACGCCTGCAGACCCAAATCGGCGCAGCCAACATCGGTCTGAACGGAGCGAACGTGCACATCTTTCACAGTACCGGTTCGGGCAATTCGCTGAAAGGAGTAATACGTCCCGATTTCCCGCGACTTGATTGGCTCGGGCTGCGTTTTTCTGATGACTCTCCCATCGATGGTCGAGGTGGCGCCGTAGTGCAGGATTTTAAGCTGTTCATCAACGGCGAGGAACGCAGCGACATTACCGCTCACGTGTTCAAACACAACAGCCTGGCAAAAACCGCCCTCGGTTCAACGTCCAAGCGCACCGGCGCGTTTCAGCCGTTGAATTACCGCGGGCGCTCCGGCCTTTCGTTTTTCGCCGACTATTTGTACCGCATCCAGCACGAACAGGGCGTCGACGTCAGCGAGTTCGCCAACGTCGAGTTGTTGGACAACACCTTCGTGATGCCAGCGCCAGGCGAAGTGCTGCGGGCTGATGGAGAGGACTGGGTCATCGTGCTCTACGATCTGCGTGAGGTACCGGTCATCAAGTCCACTGAATTCGAGGTTTTGTTGGGGAACGATTACCGCGTTGACGTATTTTTCCTCAACAAAATCAACGATCGCGCCGACAACGAGGCACGGCGTTGGCGTACGAGCACCTGGTTGAATCGGTTGCGCTCTCCGGGAAACATCCAGGATTTGAGCAATTTTCGAAGAGTCCGATTTACGTTCGGCGAGCAAACGGCCCTGTTCACCTACAGCGCCGATCTCAAGCTCGATCTGCCGGGCTTCGAACTCAATGCTGAATACGCCCGATCTTCTCGCTTCCTGCGCTATCCCTCCTTCGACGGCGACCAGCCCGTGTTCGGACAGTCGGCACCTCAGGGCGAGCATGGGTCAGCTTATTTCGTCAATGCCTCCCGCTGGTTCCGTCGCGGTCTTGTCGGCGCCGAGTTGTTTTCCATCAATCCCGACTTCAAAACGCGCCTGATCGGCCACCGTGAATCACGTGGTTACGGGGAACTGTTCGGAGTAAACCGCGCCAATGCCTACAGCATCAGCTTCCTCCAGGACAACGACGACGGCGATCACCTTGCCGATGGTGGTCCGCGACCGCTCTCGCAACCGGCGTCTGGCGGAGATATCGATGGCGTCTTTCCGAATCAGGATGAAGATAACGACGGCATTCCCGATACCAATAAGAACTTCAACGGTATCCCCGATTGGGACGAGCCGTTTTTTATGTTTGACGCCGACCCTAATGAGTATGCCTACGGCCTGGATCGTAACAACAACGACGAACCGGACCACCGTGAGGACGACAGTCAGGCCGAACTGCCCTATGACGCCGACCAACGGGGTTATCATCTTTTTGGCCAGCTCAACCTGACAGATCAGTGGTCTGTCGGTTTGGGCCGCTATAGGACGCGCCAAATGGCGAGTTCAGGACGCAACCACGTAACCTACGGCCTGTTAAGCTATCGCTGGCATTCAACTGTGCGACGATTGCGGTCCCTGTTCTTCGAAAACCAATTGCGGCGCGTTGAGGATGACATACAGGATCCTTACGTCACCAACAACAAACGGCCGACTTTAGGTCTTTACTTCGACTATCGCGGTCTTGAAGCGGTACGCGGCGCCATTCAGCAGGCACTGATCTTCCGCGGTGCCAGTTCGAGGACCGACTTCCTCGCCTATCAGAACAGCGTCGTCAACGAAACCTATCTGGAGGCAGATCTAAGACCAACGCCCAGACTGGAGCTCAATCAGACGTTTCGCCTGCGCTTGAACTGGCAACGAAAAGGAGCACTTGCTGGCGGCCTGAAACAGCGGCAGCGGCGGCTTGACTATTGGACGATCATCAGTCGGGGCAGCTACGCCCGGCGCTGGGGGCCCGTTACTCTACAGCCCAAACTCAAGCTGATGTTACTTCGCCTGATCGACCAGGACGCGGACAGGATTCCCGGAGGCGGTTACATATCACGACGACTCATCTCGGAATACCGCGTCATTCCGATCCTACTAGCATCATATCCGGTTCTTTCCCGCACGGTAATCAAACTCGGGCTACAGGGTTTCGGACCGTTTCCGTACAGGGTTCGGGATCAGTTAGACAGGTCCCGCAGCTTCGAAGAGCGCATTAGTTTTTTTACGGCGACGAACCGTTCAAGATATTTTGGTTACGATCTCCACACTATCGTCGGAGTCCAAAGGAATAAACGACGCTTCGACGATTCCCTGCACCGGAGCTCGGGCACCAACAATATATCCTTGTTTATACGGGCGCTGATTGGTTTTACCGAGCACGGCAGAGTAATTTAGTATCGTTTTAATATCCTCATATCAACCTCCCGTTGAACCCCACAACAACATTTACCGCACGTTTTCTTTGCATAGTGAATTGAACAATCTCCGCTCAACAACCACCTATATCAGCCGCTTCTCTATATCGTTAGTGGCGTTCATAGTGGCCAGCTCCGTCATGGCCGAGACGCCGGGTGGCCGGGTCGACGGACCCGATGAGCTTGCGTCCGGCAACCTGTTGCTGCGTGCCCAAACACCGGCTTACGTCAACTACGCCCACCACAACTTCGCCAACTACCGCAATCACGCCACGCCTTACGCCGACCATCCACGGGCTTACTACGGAGCCATGGGTGACCAGCTGGTGACCGGTTATGAGATCTTTTCCTGGACTGAAAATCGCGGCTTGGACGAGGAGTACGGCAGCGCCATCTACAAAGACATCAACGTTTTTCGGCCCATCTTCGACCACGTGATGGTAGGCCGGGACGGGTATGGAGACTGGGGGTACAGTCTCATTGTTGCCGATGATCTGATCGCTCGTTTCACCCCCCTGACCCTTTCCAAAGCTGCCTTTCACGGCGTCAGGCTAGACGCTCACCTCCCACGGCTGCAATTCTCCCTGCTGGGCTCCCGCTTCGAGCGTCCCTGGCACTGGACAGAGATTCCAACCCCATGGATGGTAGAGAATGTCCATTTAGCTGATACGAGCACGATGATGCTCGGTGCCCGCGCGCAGACAGAGATCGGGGCACTCAAGCTGGGATTGAACGGCGCTAATTTGCACGTCTACCAGAGCAGCCAACCGGATAACTCGCTGAAAGGTGTGATTCGCCCGACCTATCCGCGAATCAGCTGGCTCGGCGTGCGGTTTTCCGACGACTCTCCGATGGACGGCAAAGGCGGGGCAGTCGTTCAGGACCTGAAGATCATCATCAACGGCGAGGAGCGGCCGGATATAACCAGTCATGTGATCCAGCACAACAGCTTAGTGAAAACCGCTGTCGGCACCATCTCCAGCGCCACTGGCGAATTCCGCCCTCTGAGTTACCGCGGTCGTTCCGGTCTTTCCTTTTACGCTGATTACCTTTATCGCATCCAGCACGAGCAGGGGCTCGATGTAAGTCGGAACACGAACACCGAGCTTTTGGTAGACACCTTTGAAATGAAACCCTTAGGTGCCGTCTTCGAGGCGGATGGTGAGGACTGGGTCATCGCCCTATACGATCTGCGCGAGGTTCCGGTCATCGAACAGATCGAGATCGAAGCCTTGGTCGGGAATGACTATCGCATCGATGTGTTCTTCTTGACCCTTCTTCCGGGGCGGGCTAAGGATGAAGCCCGGCGCTGGACCACGAGTTCGTGGATCAATCGCCTACGCGCCCCTGGAAACATCCAGGATTTAACCAACCTAAAGCGGGTGCGTTTCAGCTTTGGGGAAACCACCGGGCTGTTTACCTACAGCGCCGACGCCGAGTTCACAGCGGGCAATCTGGAGGTGAAGGCGGAGTATGCACGTGCCGCCCAATTTTCTCGCTACCCTTCTTACGATGGCGAAACCCCCGTCTTCCACGAGGCTCCCCACGCGGTGGAACACGCTACGGCTTATTTCATCAATGCCAACCGGAGATTCGAACGCGGTCTGGCAGGTGGAGAGCTATTCGCCCTGAACCCGGGCTACAGGACCCGGATGTTCAGTCGGCGCGACGGGCCCAGTAACGGCGAGTACGTAGGGGTCGGACGCAGCGGAATGTTCACCGTCGATCTGGTGGAAGACAACGACGACGGCGACCAGATGTCGGAAAACGGACACCGTGCCATCGGCACTCCGACGCACGGTGGTGACCTGAACGGCGTATTTCTCAACCAGGATGTGGACAACGACGGGATTCCGGACACCAACAGAAATTTCAACGGCACACCGGATTGGGACGAGCCGTTCTTCATGTTCGACGTTGACCCGAACGAGTACGCTTACGGTCTAGACCGCAACAACAACGACGAACCAGACCCGCGGGAAGACGACGGCAATGCCGATTACCCTTACGACGCCGACCAGCGTGGTTTCCACCTGTTCGCGCAGTTCAACGCGACGGACCACTGGTCGGCGAGTATAGGGCATTATCAAGCGAGCCAGATCGCCGGTCCCGGACGCAACCATGTCAGCTACAGCTTGCTCACATACCGGCGGCAAGGTGTCGGCAAAATGCGACGCCTGGTATTCGAGAACAATCTGCGGCGAGTGAAAGACAATATCCAGGACCCCTACGTCTCCAACAAACAACGGCCGACTCTGGGTCTCTACTTCGACTATCGCGGGTATGAAGCGGTACGTGGCGCCATTCAGCAGGCACTGATCTTCCGTGGCGCTTCGACCCAGACCGATTTTTTGTTATACCAGAACAGCGTCGTCAACGAGACGAACCTGGAGACGGACCTGAGACTGTTGCCGAGGCTGGAGCTGGATCAGCGATTTCGCGTTCGCTTTAACTGGCAGCAAGAGTCCAATCTTCCAGGAGGAATCTCGCAACGCCAGCGTCGGCTCGACTACTGGACAGCTATCAGCCGCGCCACTTACACCTGGCACTTGGGGCGTTTGATGGTACGGCCGCGGTTGAAGCTGATGCTGCTGCGACTGGTGGACCAGCACGCCGATCGGTTACCCGGTGGCAAATACAATTCGCGCCGGCTAATATCGGAATACCGGATAATTCCTATCCTGCTGGCCTCCTATCCAATCATGCCGCGCACCGATCTCAAACTGGGGCTACAAGGGTTCGGACCAGCACCTTACCGCGTCAAGGATCAGGTGGATAAATCTCGAAGTTTCGAACAGCGCATCGGATTCCTAACCGTAACCAACCGTTCGCTCTATTTTGGCTACGATCTGCACACGACCATCGGTCTCGAGCGCAACAGGCGTAACTTCGACGCTCCACTGCGCAAGACCTCTAACGTAGACACCTGGTCGTTTTTCGTGCGTG
>CAYNZV010000009.1:0-54178 GCA_964401715.1 uncultured Gemmatimonadaceae bacterium
AGCCAATGTTATCGATGAACGATTTACGGAAGCCCAAGTTCATACTGACTTCGTAACCGATGTAGCTACTATTATTCTGGAAAGCAAAGATGTAATGCCACGCATCGAAATCCTGGAACGACGCCGCCTCGTTGCGGAAGCGATGTTTCAAAAACGGCAACCCCTGAACACCCGCCCGCAACACAGTCTTTTCCGTCAGCGTGTAGTCAGCCCGGACGATCGGAGCAAAAGTCCTCTCGTCAACGATGGTACCATCAAAGACCGATGAGTCCTCGCGGCGATAACTGACCTTCGCCATGGGCGTTACCACGAAATTGGTGATCGGCTCCCAAGCGTAGTCGATTCGATTCACCACCGCCAACGACCAGTCCGTACCCTTATTCTGTGTTTCACCATCACGGAACGTCTCTTTGAGACGACGGTTGCGATCGAACCGCCAAGTCGTATTGGCGTTCATGTTCTCGATGCCCAAATATCTGAGCTTTGCGAAGCTCAAACTTGCCCAACTGTTGCGATATTTGAGACCGTCACTCTGCAAACGAATCTCGTAATTACCCTGCACCAACGGATTGGAAACATATTGATATAGCGGGTCGGCGATGTCGTCCTGCACACGCTTAGTTCGATGGTGCAAATCAAGGTTCAGATCCCAGAACAGCGGGCGATGATATTCCAGTTTGGCGTAGACAGCCTTATTTCTCCCGGATCCAGCGATCTGATCGACGTCGTGTCCACCGACCGTCAGACGCAGATCCTTGTGCGGGTTGTAGGTGACGAAGAGATGCTGCCCTTCGCTGTCACGCTCGTAGGGATAATCTGGCTTATTATCGTTCTCGCGCGTGTCGACCACGCCATTGTTGTTGAAATCGTCGCCGTAAACGAACGCCTCCGACTCGACGTAATACATCAAAAAAGGCTCTTGGTAGTCGGGGATCAGGTTGTCGTTGACATTGGTGTCGATGATGCCGTCGCCGTTGTCGTCCAATCCCGGGAACACGCCGAAACCAATATCGCGCAGCGAGGCCGGATCAAGATTGAACCGGGACTCGGGCGTGGACAAGGTGATGTCGTCTTGGAAAACCAAACTCATCGGGTCTTCGTGTTCCCAGCTATCGGGCCATGGATCCAAGTCGTCGTTGTCGTCGATAAGTTGGAACTCGGCCAGATCCAGCCGTCGCCCATCATCCCAGAAGAAAAATGAGGTCTGGTAGTCCGGGGGCACCCTGAATACCTCCAAGCTCAAGTCGAGCTTGCCGAAGCTGCGTTTGCCCAGCGCAGAGTAGGATTGGGCATCCAATGTTCGGCGCTTGCCTTCGTTAGAAGGTAAGGGAAACAGGGTGTGATGATTGCTTATGCTATAATCGCCGTGAAACTCGAAGCCGAACAGGTTAACGTCGGTTTGGGCGCCGTACATCTCCAAGCCGGTTGGGAAACCGTAGTCGAATTTTATCCACTTTAAATTGGTTTCGTCCTTAGTATTACCCTTTGCGCGGGCAATGTTGCGGAAGTCATTCCAGGTACGACCGCGGATCCCGGTCCACGTGATGGCTGATCCGATGTCGATGGCATAGTCATTTGCCGCCAGCAATCGGAAGGACACATCTTCCGCCTCGTCAGGAACCGCATAGCGAAACAGCAATACATCGGTCCCGCTGGCCTCCAGCACATCGGTGCTGCCGTCTAGGTTTATACCGTCATCGAAAAAATTGCCGCTCAGGAGAAACAAGGTAGCCAAGCTTTGATTGCCACCGTTGGCCATGACCCGCGGCAACCAAGACTGACGTTGGCGAACATGGGTGACGTCTTCGAACCGCAAGCGCGAGGAAATGAAGCGTTTGTCTTGCCCCACTGCGACCGCATCGGGCATCTTGCGAATCTCGGGCACAATATCTTCTCTCAATTCACCATTGACGTAGATCTCAACCATGTGGACTCGGGCACCGTGTTGGTCCTCCGGCGAGTCGTCAGTGATAGCGAGGTAGATAAATTCAGGTTTGTTCAGATTGGTCGGAAACACGCCTTTACGGAAGGAGCCGTTTCCGCGTTTCACCAACGTGTCCGTTATGTGGGTGTTGACATACGAAGCGCCGAAGCGAACGACGCTGCCAAGCTGCGTTTCCCAATGACCGCCATATAGATAGGTTACGAAGTCCAAGGGCCGGCTGAGCTCAAACACTCGCAAAGGTTCGGAGATACGCGAAGCAGCAACGGAGAAGCGATTGCGGCGGGAATCGGCGTCCCAGCGGATGCCGTTCAGGCGCAACATTCCCAACATCATCGGGTTGTAGTTCGCTTCTACCGCACGACCGACCGTAACCGCAGTCCCCCAGCCCTTGTAGGTGTCGTTGGCCACCACCAAGTTCTGAAACAGATCACGATAGAGTCCATCTTTGAAGATCGTACTGCCTCCGAAGGGACTGAGCGTGCGAAATTCGTTCGTGCGATACAGGGGGATACCATTCAACAGGGTAGTGCCGAACGGATCGTAAGTGCGCTGTTCCTCGTCAATACCAAGACCACCCGTGGGCATCTGCCTCGTATCGACGTCGCGAAATCCGGGCGAAGTCCCTCGGGCGTAGTTTTCGTAGGACTCATTCTGCCACAGCGGGTAATATTCGCGGCTTATAAATTGTCCCTCACTCTGACCTGAAAAACAGATCACCGTCAACAGCAATGCGGCGCCTATTCTGAATACAGGTCCCGTGGACGTTCTCTTCATTTTTTGTCTCCCGCAGACTGATCAATAGGCAACGGCTACAGGCCGCAACCTGGTTTCGTCGCCTCGATCAAACTTGGCTGTTAATCGCACGAGATAAATACCTGGCGGCACCGTATTGTTTTCGTCGTCTTTGCCGTCCCAGTAGCCCGGTGCACTGTGAGCCCGATTGGCCGGATAGTTTCGGTATTCTCCACCGATCAACTTGGACTTGATGGACCTTACCACACGTCCACTGAGATCCAAGATGCTGATGTCGATGGTCTGCGGCGCGCTGACACGGGCAAGCGTGAACTCAACGACGGTGCCATCGTTATTTCTATCCCCGTTCGGACTGATAACCGACGACGACAGATCAACCTTGCTCAGCAACGGACCGGTTACGTCGGTCGCGCGCACGCTCCACGAGCGTCCACCCGAGGTGTTCTCCGCGCCGTTTAGCACCTCATCGGAATCCTGAGCGTACAGCTCTGCTCCGAAGTGGAATTCGTTCGTCAGCAAACGAGCATCGAACGTCAACGTCAGCTGACCGTCAGAGCTCCATGGCGAAGCAAAGGTAAGTTCGATACCTCCGCTCATGACCACCGGATTCCCACTGAGAGAGACCCCGTCGGGAAGGTTGGCAATCACATTCTCCGCAAGGCTCGGGGTCTTGACGACAATGCGGCTGACACCAGCGTCGGCATTACCAAAGTCCAAGTCGAGCGTATAGGTATAGGTGGTGTCCCGACCGAGAATCGCTGCGTTCGGCGTGACCCAAGACAACGCTTCCGAAACTGGAAAGGTGTCGGTGAAGTCGATGAGCAAGCTGTCCAACCGCGGCGGGGAATCCTCGAATTCCGAGGTCATATTAACGCGATATTGCAGCAGGTTCCGCGGTTCTGGCACCACCAATTCGGTTTCGTTAGCGGTAATCTCTTCACTCCAGTCGCTCCAAGAGACATCGTTGTCCTGGTCGGCGCTGCGAAATTGCAGTGAAATAGTCGACCCTTCGGGCGTGGCGCCAACCCAGCGCACTTTGCCGAAGTTCTTGGGACCACTTTGACCCAAATCCAACGCAGCTGAGGTGTATGCACCCCTTGGAACAGCTCCTTCACCGAAGACCTGGATCTCGGCAACCCGCGATCGCCGCAGCGGATGGACCTGGGAAATCCTAACCCGCACAAAACGCACGAACAGAGGATCCAGTTCGACGGCAGTGCGTTCGAATTCCTCGATGTTACTCAAGGCTCCCATTTCGGTCCACTGAAAGCCATCATTACTTACCTCGACTGCATATCCGCGAATGGAGTTTTTCTCGAAATCCTCGGCGTTCTCACCCTTGGTCAATACGCGAACCTCGTTTACCAGTCTTGGTGTCAACAAGTCAACAGTGGCTGCCGTGTTGACACCATCGGTGTTGATATTCCAGTCAGTTTTTGGATCGCCGTCAAATACATCGGGACGATTGGACGAAGGTTTATTCAACGCCAGATTCTCACCGTCGACATTGCGGAGCGTTATGCCCAGCTCCGGCCGCCCGATATCGATGTTACCCGGAAAACCAGCTACGATTTCTGAGTTAAGGGTATCCGACCACTCAGAGCTGGCACCAGCGATTGCCGCCCTGTCGAGATTGCCACCTTGCACTGGAAACCACTCGTCGTTGTCGCTGACATCCGCCTCGGTCCACCCCGTCCCACTCTGCGCCTCAGCAGTCCAACGCCACATCTCGTTCAATCCACTCGTGTTGGAAGTCCACACACCATCCTCGGATTGAATTTCGAGTATCAATCCACTACCACGACCATCGCCGTTGTTGTCCACCCGTATGGCGATGTGATTTTCGCCGCTCCCCAAGCTAATCGAGTGCTCCTCCATCGCCATCCCGTCGTCGTCAGACGCAGTGAGCCGGGAACCGTTGAAGAAGATCTCGTGATTGTCGACAGCGGTTATGCGCAACGTCGCCCTTCCCGAGGCCGACGGTGTGAACGTGTAGCGATAATAGAGCGTCCGCTCCCAGTCGCTAACCGTGAACTCGTCCGCCCTCACGTTGCCGAGACAGAGTACTGTCGCCGCCAACGCGACCGATAGAATGCGCTTTATGGTCTCCATATGTCCTTCCTTCATTGCCATCATGGTCAATATGCTACCGCCACCGGCCGCACTCGAATCTCCTCTTCGCGTTCCAGCACTGCCTTGACGCGAACTAGATAGATGCCGGGGGGAACGGTGTTGCCTTCGTTGTCTTTACCATTCCAAAAACCAGGTTCATCCGATGCGTCCAAAGGCATCGGCGGTCTGAGATACTGGCCGCCAGTCACCAATCCGCCGCCCAAATCCCTGATCAAACGGCCACCGAGATCCAATATGCTAATTCGAACCTCCTGCGGTTCGCTGACACGTGAAAGCGTGAACTCAACCACGGTGTCGTCGTTGTTGTTGTCGTTGTTCGGCGAAAACACAGTAGGATTGACCTTGATACCGCTCAACAAAGCTCCCCTTACCTCGGTTGCACGTACAGTCCAAGACCGTCCCAGACGAGTGTCTTCATCGATGTGAATTCGCTCATCGGAATTCGGAGCCAGCAGCTTGGTAGAGAACGTGAAGGCATTGCTCAGTAACCTGGCAGTGAACTCGACCCCTAGCGCCCCATCTGTGTTCCAGGTTTCCGGGAAGGTTAACGATATCCTGTCACCGAACAGCACGGCGTCGGGGCTCTGGACGCCGGCGGGAACCGAAATCTGATTGATAGTCGGCAAACTCGGAACATCAATCTCCACCGTCCGCACACCGGCATCTCCGGCATTGAAGTCGAGGTTCAGGGTGTAAGTGAAGGTGGTGTCTTTGCCAAGGGGGACCAAATTTGGCTCAACCGAAGCCATAGCATTGGAGACAGCGAAAGTGTCAGTAAATTCGAATTTTATACTGTCCAGTCGAGGAGCAATCTGATCTATTTCGGCAGTCATGTTCACCCGGTACTGCAGCAATTCGCGCGGTTCTGGAACCTGCAGTTCGGTGACGCTGTCAGCGGTCGCCGTCGTCCAAGGACTCCAAGCGTCGGCATTATCCGTATCCGCACTGCGAAATTGCAGTGACAGGGTCGTTCCTTCCGGCACTTCTCCCCACCATCGGACTGTTCCAAAATTTTTCCGTGCTGAGCGCCCGAGGTCGAGAGCCGGTGAAATGTAGGTGCCGTTCAGGGCGTTCCCAGATCCCAAGATTTGGATCTCGGCGATTACGGCGCGGGTAAGGGGGACAACCTGTGCGATGACGACACGCACGAAACGAGTCGCGATGGGCTCGAATAACAACGCCGTGCGTTCGAACTGCCCCGTCAGGTCGATGTTTTGAAGTACCGCCACCTCGCTCCATAAGAAACCGTCATCGCTTACCTGCACCGCATAACCCTTGACCGAGTTCTCTGCCCAATCCTCCTCTGTCTCCCCTTCGGTTAAAACGCGAACACCGGTTATAAGCCGGCGTTCAATCAAGTCGATACTAGCCCCATCGTTAAGCCCGGTATCATTCACATTCCACGCAGTGTTGGCGCGGCCGTCGTACGCCTCGGGCTTGGTAGGAGCCAAGTTCCCGATGGCCAGGTTTTCGCCATAAACATTGCGCAGCGTCATTCCCCCCTCGGAATCTGCGGCATCTATGTTTCCTAAGTACCCCGCCACTACTTCGGCGCCTAAACTGTCTACTCGACCTGCGACCATGCCGACATCTAGGCTGCCGGTTTGCACCGGTAGCCATTCGTCAAGCTTGAGGAGCTCGTAGGAATCCTCCCTAAGCCAGTCATCGCCTTCTTGCAGCGCTCCAGACCACGCCCAGAGTTCGTTCAGTCCCGCGGTTGTGCTGACCCATGTTTTCTCTGTGGTGACCAACTCCATGAGTAGTCCGGTGCCATTGCCTCCCCCATGGTTGCGCACGACGAAGCCAAGGTCATTGCGACGTCTCTTTAGCGAAACGGCATACTCATCCATATCAGTCCATTGATTGTCGCTGCCCAAAGACTCGCCGTTAAGGAATACCTCATACTCGTGTACCGATGTGACTCGCAAGACGCCGGCGAGGTCGTTGCTTGGCGAGTTAATCGAGTAGCGGTAATAAATCGTATTTTCCCACTGATCTATGACAACTTCGTCAGCGGAGGTCTCTACCACGACCAAAACGAGCGCCGCTAAGCTCAGCGCCACAAAAAGTTTGTTACCCATTCTCTATCACCTACCAGCGTCGATGTAAGGAAACGTGCGGCCTACGGTCACTGCTTTTGTCGAAGGATTCACGACGAGTTTCTCGTACTTGCCATACGGTTTCCACCGCTTGGCCTCGTTTTCCCACTCCCAGTCAAGCGACTCATCAGGAGGAGAGATCCCCAGAATCTCGAAAGCTTCCTGCTCGTCGAAGGGGTCCATCTCTTTGAAAGTGTATGTCACATATACTGATCTGCCATCTCGCAAAATAAGGAAAATCCAAACGCCATCTATATATTTCCATTGCACGGTAGACAAATCGGCGGCCTTCTGAATGAATACGTCAGCTTCGCCAAAGTGCTCTTCCAAACCGACCTTGGTGTGTCCGAGGGTGTAACTTAAATCGAGCTCTGTTTTGGATTTCGAACTCGCCACACACGGGACGATGAGAATCGTCGACAACAAAATTAGCGCCTTCCCCAAAGCAAGCTGATACAGCGACCCCATTGATTGTTTCATGAATGTCTATCCCATGCCCGCATTCCGAATCCCCAATAACTATTGTTTACAGCCACTTAGCTACTCAGGAGAGGCGGGATTTTGCACCACATTTTGGATATACTCACGCACCTTAAAGGCGCTAACACGGATAGAGTGCTAAGATACTGAGGGTTTGTCAAGTATTTTGTTCCGAATGCAGGTATTTAAACTCGCACTTATCCCTACGCGGTTTCTGATGGTAAACGACCGCAAAACTCCCCATATTCGGGAATCAGATTTATTCATTGACCACGCCCATACCGAAGGTTATACTCTACGGCGCTTTTCAGATATCCGAGCAAATTGTCGATGCAGAGATTCGGATGGTCCGAAAAAGCCTTGGGTTCTGTAGCGCCTTTTATTAAATTGTCGTCGATAAATCGGACCGAGAGGTTGTACCTTTTCATCCAATAAGGAGTGGCTGCATGGAAACTCTACTAGCTGGCGGTATTCTGATGATTCCCCTAGGGATCTGCGCGCTCTTGGGGCTAGCATTCATCATTGAGAGGTTCGTCGTTTTAGGTAAAGTGCCGGACGACGAAACTGCTCAAGCCGAGTTTGAAGCGGCCGAACGAACCCTCATGAACGAGGGTCAGGTAGCGGCAGCGCAGCATTGTAACGCCGGCGAGGGACCGTTGAACTTCGTGTTTGCTTCGTTGCTCAAGCGATTCGACACCCTTATGATTGAGCTTCGCGAGTTCAAAGATACGAACGAACGGCTGGCACAGATGGCCGAACAGGCCGGTGCGGGCAGCTTGGGTAACTTCATGATCCAGCAAAAGGAATTGTCGGACATGAAAGAAGAGCTAGTGCTAGAGACGGAAGAAGCCGGCAAGAATTATCTGGGCAAATCGCTGGTTCTTTTGAATACGATCGGCAACATCGCTCCGTTACTTGGGCTGCTTGGAACGATCCTCGGTATGATCACTGCTTTCGAAGCAATCGCAGTGGCCGGCACCGGTGATCCAAAGGTTGTCGCGGGGGGTATCTCGCAAGCTTTGGTAACAACCGCTACTGGTCTCTCCATCGCTATTCCCGCGATCGTCGCCTACCGCTATTTCGCCCGAAAGGCTGACAGTTTGCGGGGCCGGTTGGAGGTGTATGGCCATGCATTCGCCAACGCTCTCTTGATAGCGGGTCAAAGCCAGATGGGACGCTCTGAGGCCTAATGTCGCTACTGCATCGTCGACATAGGGGGAGCTTCGCAGGAGAGGAGGGTACTGACCTCACTCCGCTGATCGACTGTGTCTTCCTGCTTCTCATCTTCTTCATGGTTACCACGGTCTTCCTGCATGCCAAAGGTTTGGACGTGGACCTTCCTGCCAAGAGCGAAGCGACCGAGCAGGAGAAGAAGAAGGATATAAACATCCACCTGGATCAGGACGGGAAGATTCAAATCGGCGGCGAGGATGTATCCCCGCCGGATTTAGTCGGGCGACTGAAGAAAGCAATGGTCGACGCCAACAACGAGAACATCATAATCCAAGCAAACCCGGATTGCGCGCAGAAGCACGTCGTGCTGGTGGTTGATGCGGCCAAAGAGGCGAATGTCGTTGGCATCGCGTTCGCGAAGGAGCAAGAAGGAGGAGGTGCTTTGTAATGGCGCGGAGGAGACCCGTCGAAACGGAAAGCACTGCACTCGATCTCACTCCGATGATAGACTGCGTGTTCCTGCTGATCATCTTCTTCATGGTCACCACGGTCTTCAAGGAACCGCACAGCTTGCAGGTCGAGCTACCGGAGGCCAAACAAGCCATACAGGTGGAAGAGAAGAAGCTTGTTGCAAGCATCGATAAAACGGGCCAGATGGAGATAAATCGGCACCTCGTCACTCTTGCTGAGCTCCACAGCGTGCTCTCACAGCAGAAGCAGAACACGCGCAGCATGACTCTGATAATCCGTACAGACAAGGAAACCCGACACGGCCCCGTATTGGAAACGATGGAGATCGCCAAGAGGCTACAGATTGAGAAGGTCGTGCTTCAATCGGAGGAGTTGAAGGAGTAGCGTTAGCTGCAACGAACATGTAGCAATTTCACAAAACGGGTGTTCGAGTTATTCGAACGCCCGTTTTTCAGTTCTGCGCTTCGGTCAGAACCTGCGCCAAATCCGCAAAATGCCTGAAAAGGACAGCCTGAGCTTTGTTCAGCCGTTCAGGTGAGACATATGAACCCCTGTTCCCCATATTGAACCTGAAAACCGCTTTTCGAAGGTGCCATAAGATGTTATTAGACAATATAATAACGATCGTTTCTGGCCGATGAATATGGGTCAACCCGAGGGTGAAAGCATGAGAATGGGTTTTGAGGGTGGAATAAAGCTAGAATTTCATGGTGCAAAAGTGACCTCTGGCGGGGGTCGTTTAGCCCATCGTGAACTTGATGATGCGCTGGGATTATTCGATGTTTGTCGTTGGGGATGACGGGGTGGGGATTGCCCAGGAGTTGGACATCGATGCCATCCAGACATTGGGTCTATAGCCTGGCAATACCTTGGTGGGACAGCTCAAAGGAACAATAGAGCTGAATCGCGCTTGGAGAGGGGATGGTATGAATTTGATAACCTCTATTAAAAACAGTACAGCATTCGGTTCCGACCCGACGAGTTAGGCCCCTAAACAAGCAGATTCACCGACATGGGCAGATATACACAGAGGGGAAATCCGATTCTCCAATCCTCATTCTTTAGCGTCGTCATACCCAGTCTCCCATATGAGGCGTGTCTTAACTGGGTATATTTGAAGCTTTTCCATTTTCTATACCCCACCCGTCGCCACCGGTCGCTGAGGGTCGATTATCCACTCGCTCCAGGAGCCAACATACATCCGGGCACCAGCCAAGCCCGCAACTTGCATGGCCAGAAGATTGTGAGCCGCCGTAACTCCGGATCCACAGTAAAAGACTGTTCGTTCCGGAGCTATGCCATCCAGTATCTCGACAAAGCGGATTTTGAGCTGCGCTGCCGTCGACAGGCACCCGCCGGCGTCAAGATTGGTAATGTAGGGAACATTGATCGCACCAGGTATGTGGCCGGCAACTGGGTCGATAGGTTCTGAGTCGCCTCGAAAACGCTCCTCTGTCCGCGAATCGATTAACAGCCATCCATTTCGTTGCCGCACTTGATCAACCTCGGAAAGTATCGCAAGCATCGTGGCATCGATTTGCGGTACGAACGTGCGCGGTTTCCGCTCTCTATGCAGATCGCTCACGGCGCCGTTCATGGCGATCCACGCTGCCCACCCACCGTCCAATACTGAAACGCTCTGGTGGCCCATCCATAGCAGCATCCACCAGAGACGAGCCGCGATCGACGCATCGCCATCGTCATAGACCGCAACATGCACGTCGGCATCGATGCCCAACCTTGATAGTGTTCTACCAAACACGGTGGGATCGGGCAAGGGGTGACGCCCGGTACGTCCCGCAATTACGGTCCCCGAAAGATCTTCCTCCAGATGAACGTATGCCGCATTGGTAATGTGTGACTTCTCGAAATCCCGCCGGCCTCTCTCCGGGTCATTCAACGAAAATCGGCAGTCGAGGACGCACCAGCTCTCTTCATTCACATGAGAGGCCAAATCTGTCGCGGCAATAAGTGTTGATGGATCGCTCACAAATCAGTCTTCTACCTGGTCGAATAAGGAAGGGACCGCATCTTCTATTTCTCTGCGCAGCTGTAGCTCGAAAGCGCGGCCATTGAGCGGTTCGCAAGAAGCCAACTGCTCGCCAAGGATGTCGGCGGCCTCTATGTTAGTGCACTGGAGCTTGGCGTTGCGAAGCTCGACCATACGGAGATTGGCCCCGCTAAAGATCAGCTTCCGTAAGGTCTGCTTCGACCATGTTGACGCCCACGAGCTTGATATCCCTTGCATCTGCGCCTCAGAAATCTGCTCCTAAATATGGGGACTGGGCAACCTAGTTCCCAGTCCCGTGGCTATCGGCTGCTGTGGCTTTCTGAAGATCTGCGCGACACTTTTCGCTTCTTTCCGGTCGGCACCGCATAGAGCAAATTTCCCGCGTTCGAATCGATTCCCACTTTCGCCGTCGCTCATCATCCAGATCTTGGGCGCCTCCAGGATTTGTAGCAGTTCGATTTTCTTGATGGCTGTTATCGGTGCACTGGGCCAGTGCTCACCGTCGGCTCGCCCTGGTGAAGAGGTAGATGAGCGTAGCGATTCCGAACAGATAAAAGGCATTAGTTCCGAACAGATACAGCGCCCCCAAGCCGATAATTACGGCCATAATCCACATCTCTCTAGAACTCACGTTCCGCTCCTTTCGCAACGACCAATTTTCATGATACCTTATTCGTGGCAGGCAATCAAGTCGAGGCAAGCGAACAGCACTAAAGGTTGGGACATGGAGACAGGATCCAAGTACAAGTGGGATAAGCGGTATCGGGAACAACAGTTCGACCCAAACCTCGAGCCACTCTCGTTCTTGAAAAAGAAGCTGGATCCATCTATTGAAGGTAGAGCCCTGTGCCTGGCGGCCGGCAACGGGCGCAATGCCGTTTATTTGGCCGAAAAAGGATTCCAGGTCGATGCTATCGACATATCGGAGGAAGGATTGCGGCTTTGTATACGCCTGGCTGAAGCGCGGGGTGTAAACATCAATCCAATTCAGGCAGACCTGCTGGACTATGAGCTGAAACAAGACCGCTACGATCTCGTCACCAAGTTTTTCTATTATCAGCCCGCTCTGTTCGAGCCGATTGCGCGCTCATTGCGGCCTGGTGGTCACTTCATGTTTCAGACCTTTTCGCGCGACCAGCTGGAATCGTCCACAGGGCCTCGAAATCCAGATCATTTACCCCAAGGGGACGACATACTATCCGGCTTCTTCGGTTTGCGGTTGCGCTTCTACGAAGATCTGATCTTGGAAGAGGAAGGTAAAAACTGTGGCAATAGAAAGGCAGTGATCCGATTCATAGCGGAGAACCAATGTCTTGAGTGAGCTCATAGATCTACTTGGCGTAGGACAACAATGAGAATCCCCATGTGACAATCCAGAATTCAACCAAGATCCTCATGGATTATTGGAAATGTGTCTATGATGGTCCTCATAATCGATGCCGAACAAAGCTTTACGGAATTCTTCTTGAATTCTCGCCAAGATTCGCAGTTACGGAGATATCGCTACGGCAACTTCGGATTAAAACACCCTCGGATTGATCATCAAGAATAATTACGACCTGATCATCTGACATTTGCATGCCCCGGATCAGCGTTTTGGAGATCATCCCATGCTTCGAAACGTGTGTCCGCGCTCCACTGTAGCGATTGTATTCAGATTTATCCCGGACGAAGTTTCTGAAGAAAAGGTGAAGAAAGAACTTGGGCGTCCGTCAAACGCTAAGGCTTCCAAGCGCAACGGAAACCGATGGAATCATCGCTCCAATGGGGGGCAATCCCATAGCGATAAGATGACCGCAGATACCGACCATCTGTTCCCCAAGCCCCCCCTTTGATCGTGCGAAAAGAACCCTCGGCAGGTCCGCCGGGATTGTGCTCGGGACTACGATTGTAATAAGACGAGTCATACCAATCTGCAACCCATTCCCAAACGTTTCCTGCCATGTCCAACGCCCCGTATGGTGACGCTCCATCGCCGTAGTGACCCACTTCTATCGGTTGGTTGAATAGTCCCTTGTAGTTCGCCCGCTGGCGGCTAATACCTTCTCCCCAGGGAAAGGTACGTCCGTCTTCACCTCGCGCTCCTTTCTCCCACTCCGCTTCTGTCGGAAGCCGTCCTCCAGCCCAGGCACAATACACGCGAGCACCCACCCACGGCACCTCCACTACGGGGCGCTGTGCAACGGTATTTGATTTCAGCTCGTACTGATCGCCGGCTCTTTTGATCTGCAAATCGCTATCACTCAACGACAACAGCATACTGTCCGGAGGCTCAGCACCTGCTGGTCGGGTATTGATGAAAGCCATGTACTGGAAATTGGTGACCTCGTACTTGTCGATATAGAAGCCTTCCAAGCGGACGATGTGCGCCGGGGCCTCGTCCTTCTCCCCTTCATCCATGCCCATGGCAAACGGTCCCTCGGGCACAAATACCGTTACATGATCCGTCCCGCCTGGGGTTCGGACGGTGCGTTCTTGAGGTTTGTTCGTTGCCAGCGCACCAGCAGCCAAAAGGGCCACCAGGGCTAGAGCCGTCAATTGAGTCTCCAGTCGCGGGCGACCAAGCGATAGTCCTGGGAGCGAATCCCATTTTTGCTCAGGGCCAGTTTAAGATCTTCTTGAAGCTGGTATTCCAACAAATCCGCATCCTCTTTGTCCAGCGTGATCTCTTCGATAACCACATAGATACTCTCTAAGTCTTGTAGTACCTGCTGGCATTTTCCGGCAATCGTAAATTCTGAGTTCATGAGACTTCCTAGTTTTTTCGCCTACGCAATTACTCTCTGTTCGTTGAATGGCTCCACGCATACTTTGAGATCCGTGAGCTCGAACGGCTTGGTCACGCGATCATCGGCAACCCAACTCGCGCGCGATCGAGATTGTCATCGCCATCATAACCTGTGAAGATCAAAATACCCATGTATTACGTTTGTCGGTCCGATTTTAACATCTTGCAGACACTTAAGCTGTCCAGCTGTGTCATGTGCAGATCCAGGATGAGCATCAGGGTTTGAACCTTTCTATCTGAATACCAAGTTCAAAACCATGCACCATTGATTCTATCTCGCAATTCGCCCGTTCGGCTCGTCGTAGATCGTCAACAATCGCATAGCAGCTGCTTTGTCCACATAGAGCGGTATGTTGAGCTTCCTAAGGAATATCCTGAAATCTTTTACCTTTATGCGACGAAAACTCCTTGGAGTAACACAAGACGTCAAGCTTTTCCAATCCAACTCCAGTTGGCCACTGATTCGTAGCTACGCGTAATGTGCAGCAATATCACCAGTCGTTACGATATTTTTGCACTGCATCGCGATCTCCGCAGCCAAATCCTACAATTTTTGCAATTAAACGACTTTATAGCTGTGGTGTCAAAATCCTCGCATATTATGAGTAAACCCATTATTAATAATTGATTTGCGCACTTTTCTCCACTGCTTGACAGAGCCGATTGAAGGTGTGGATATTTGCCTCTCAGCTGCATGCGCAACACTCGTCCGAACTTCACGGAGACCTAGTCGATGGCGGATCTGTTGAGAAAGGGTGTCTGGATAATATTTGCTGCGATTGGATTTCTTTCCTGCGACCTGCTTGGCGGTGGTGACGCGCCGGTTGCCGGTCAGATCAAGGAACAGGCGGAGCAGTTGAAAGCACAAGCGGACCAGCTTCAAAAAGTCGCCGCCCAACTTAAAAAGATGGCCAACGAAAAAAAAATGGAGGCGGACAAGATCCAAAAGCAGGCTGATGATTTGCGCAAGGAAGCAGACAATCTGCAACAGCAGGCGGAGGAAGCGCGCCAACAGGCTACACAGTTGGGGTCACAGGCGGCCCAGATGAAACGTCAAGCAGATAGGCTGAAATGATCCGAAGTTGCAGCGTAGCGGCTGCCAACCATGAGAGGTGATGAGCAAAATGACCACATTGAATAGAGTAGGCTCGACAGCCGAGCGTTTGAAGGAGCTGCCCTACGAAAAAAGGGTTTGTCGCGTAGAGCAGTATCCAAGTTTTGTTAGAGGCCCCGAAGACCGAACGCCGGACCATATCATCCAAGAGTACGTAGACCTCATCCACGAGGCAGGAGTCGAGGCACATATCTGCCAGTCTACCCATAATCGCGGCACCCCTATGTTCCCGTCAAAGATGCTGCCACCGCATCCGGGGTATGAGAATTTTTCGCTGCCGAAGTTTCTCGCAGCCGCCCACGAAAAAGGTATCATCGTGCTTTCGTATTATGCCATCATGTACAACAAACCACTCAAGCAGCTACATCCTGAGTGGATGATGGAGTTCATCGACTTTGGCCGGCCGGCTCCCGATAACGAGGGATGGCCGTGCTTCAATTCACCACATCGAGACTGGCTCGGGAATTATCTAATCGACATCATGGATCATCTGGATATCGATGGTTTCTACTTCGACGATACTAACTGGGGCTCACACGAAGGCCGGCCATTCTATCCGAGCTGTATCTGCAAATACTGTGAGGAGCTTTTCCGAAAAAACACGGGCTTGCAGATCCCCCGCAAGGTCGATTTTGACAATCCGGATTTTCGGCAGTTCATCAACTGGCGATACGACAAGCTATTCGAGTTCAACCGCCACGTATTCAAACGCGTGAAGGAAAAATATCCGGACGTCCTCCTCGACTATCACTATTACGCCCGTCCAACCACCGATTGGGTCGACGGCCATCACCTGAATCCCGTGAACTTTGGCGAAGATGGCGAGCACTATTTCATTGAAACCCACAGAACCGTGCGCGAAACAGGATTCACCGCCAAGGTGGCGCGCTCCATGGGATCGCCCTTCTGCGTTTGGCGCAATCCGGTCCAGGAACTGCCGGAATGTACCTCCGCTTACGCGCCGTATCAGGAACCGTACACCCCTGCGATTCACGGACTACAGGGGATCATCAACGGCGGAGCTGCCATATTCGGCAGCTTTGGCGGCCCCATCCATCTGCACAAGGAATCGATGAAAACCGTTTTTTCAGAGATGAAGAAACGAGTGGAGTTCATGCAGGGCGAGACGGTCAAGTACGTTGGCCTGCACTACTCCCAGCAAAGCCGCGATTTTCGTCCCACCGAGTTGCTGAAGAACATGGCGCAAACTGAAAACTCCTATATTTCGCAAAAGAACGTGAACGGGACCTACGAGATCTTGAACCGTTCGCACCATCTAGTGGATATCGTTCTGGATCAGCAGCTGACCCGCTCCCATATCTCTCAGTACCCTGTACTGATGTTGACCAACAGCTGTCTCTCGGATGTCCAGTGTGACGAGATTCGGGCTTACGTAGAGGACGGTGGAACCGTGATCGGGAATCACGAGACATCCCTGCGAGATGAATTCGGGCAAACCCGCGACAACTTCGCGTTGGCCGATCTTTTTGGCGTTGATTTTGCGGGTCGCATAGGAGATGAAAATCCTCACGGGATAGTATATGTGCCACACGATTCCGAGCTGAAAGCCGCCTTTGAACACGTGATCTGTTTCGCCGCTTGCGAATCAGCTGTGAAACTCAGGAGCGGTTTCAATTCCGATATCTTGTGCACACGATCAAATCTTGGCACCGAGCTTCCGCTAGGAGATTTCTCCGCCAACTCCGAATACGACTCCGGTGAGCCAGCGGTCACCTCCAACAGTTTTGGAGAAGGAACAGCGATCTACATCAACAGCGATGTGGGAGACGGTTTCATGCACAACCCGTTTCCCCTCTTGCAGCGTTTCATTTCACGACTGGTAGCGCGCACCGAGTCTCCGATAGAAGTGACCGCACCCGAAGCAATCGAAATAACCGCCGCTATGCGAGGCCCAAAGGAAGTGATGGTTCATCTGCTCAATGACCCGACGCCGTTAGTCCCCATGCTCATGACCGAACGAGGAGAAGGTTTGAGCACCCATTTATACCTGCGGGAATTGAATCCGATTTATGATATTCAGGTGCACTTCAACGGGTTCAACGTCAAGTCTGCACGTCTTCCTATCTCGAACTTCGAGCTCGATGTCAGCAGCGATTCAAACACCGTGATCGTACCCAAAGTCGAGCTGCATGAGGTAATCCTAGCCCAGCTCGCATGAACGTAATCTAGAGAAACTGGTTTGCTAACCCCCCAGCAGGTAGCATTTTTCAAAGATTACGGATTTTTAGTCTTTCGCGGTCTGCTAAGCAATGATGAGATATCCAATGTCGGGCACGAAGCCGCGGCGGCGGCCGACGAGATCTACGGCAATCATCCTGGGGGTCCGCAAGGAAGATGGATTCCGCTGCTCGGCGATGGGACACCATTTTGCGCCTCTCTTCTTGAGGACAGCCGCTTCTACGGCATCGCCATCGAAACATTTGACGAATCCGTGATTGGCGTCAACACCGATCTACTGTTTTGGAAAGGCGACACCGGATGGCACCGAGACCTTGATGTACCCGGCAATACGGGCTTGAAAATAATCTACTATCTCGACCCCTTGGAAGCAGCGAACGGCGCTCTTCGCGTCGTACCCGGCACTCACATCGAACCCCATGAGACAGAGATTCCCGAGGTCGAACCGTTGGTAATTGAGACGGATTGCAACGACTATATGGATCAGGTTCGGGAGTTGACGGTCGGCCCAGGTGACAAAATGCTGTCAAGCGTCGTGGTGGAGTCCAACCCTGGCGACGTCATCGCCTTTGAAATGCCGCTGTTACACGCCAGCTTCGGCGGTGCACCGTACCGCCGTTTAGGCGCCTGTGTGTATTGGTACCCCTCACCCACATCGGAACAAGCGGAAGCTCGACGGCAGGAGGTCCGTGCCATACACAGCAACCACGCGCGCATGTTCGAGTTTCCAGCGGACGAACCATATTGTCACCCAGATTGGATTGCGGCTGCTACAGACAATCCGGTGCGCTCACGCTGGATTGATTGCCTCAAAGACCTCGGATGGATTCCCGCCGGCTCCTGACCGGCGCCTCATTAGTCGAGCTTCCGTTTCGATTCAGGTCGCGCTGTCTTTCCTGATGAGCTTTTGCAGTGAGCGCAACTCGCGAGGTGGATCCAGATTCCTACCGAACTCGCTCCATGCTACTTCGGCGACATATATGTCACCCTTGGAGTCGACGGCGATGCCGTGAGGAGCATAGAATCGGCCTGGTTCGTCACCGAACGATTCGTCACTTAGACGAGCTTTTACCGTCCCTTTTCCGTCCAGAATAGTCACTCTCGGACCCAGATTCTTGCCGGTAGCGTTCGGCACGATGCCAGCGAAATATTCGCCAACGTAGAACAAAGGATCAGGTCCGTTTCCCATGCAGATGCACGCCGCTCTGGACGAGTTGATCCACTGGGCTTCGTAATTCCCGTTGCAGTCGAACACCTGAACGCGATGATTCTCGCGATCTGCGATGTAAACCCAACCTTCAGAATCGACAACAACATCGTGAACAACGTTTAGGTAGCCTGGGTCCGTTCCCGATTCTCCCCACGAGAGCACGTGACGGCCATCGGGAGAAAATTTGTGAACCCGAGCATTGCTGTAACCGTCGGCAACGTAGATATCGCCGTTGCGTGGATCAATTCCCACCTGACAGGGTCGATTGAATGGCTCCCCGCTCATCAAACCGGATGGATGTTTTGCCTTCAGATCTAGCAGCAACTCGCCCTCAGGTGTATGCTTGGTGACCTTGTGAGCGCCGACGTCTATGCAATAGACCGAACCCTCGGGTCCAATGTGGACCCCGTGCGGCACGTCAAAAACCCCTTCGCCCCAGCTGTCGAGGACATGGCCGTCGGAGTCGAAGACGATCATTGGTACGGTGCCGCGATTGAACACGTAAACGTGATCTTCACCGTCTACGTCGACGGCAGTGGCTTCCTTGTAGGTCCATTCCCCTGGAATTTGTCCCCAGTCGGCGCCCGACAGTTCGTATTGGTATTCCCCTGCGCCAAGCGTTACCATTCAATCCTCCGCATCGTTTAGGTTAGCCAAGTCTGGACGTTTGTGACACCAAGGCACCAATTGCTCAAACGCCGCTGCTGCACGCAAGACGGCATCGTCGGCCCTCCACCTGCCAACGATCTGAAGCCCTACGGGAAGGCCCTCACTGTCGAAACCAACAGGAACCGTTGCTGCCGGTTGACCTGTAATATTGAACGGGTACGTGAATTTCGTCCACCCGAGAAAGCTGGTCGGCTCGCCGTTCAAGGTGGACGGATAGTCGGCACCAGCTTCGAAGGCGGTCAACGGCAACGTTGGCGTTAGCACAAGGTCAAAAGAAGACATGAGCCGTCGCCAACCGTCATAATAACTGTTACGGCGCTGATAGGCAGCAGCCAGCTGGGGAGCGGTGTAAGAAGCTCCCCGTTCGATCACCTTCAATAGGCCGGAATCAAGCCGATCGCGCACGTCTTCGAGATCCTCCAAATGAACGCCCGCAAAGGCAGTCGACCAGATTATTCCAACGACCTCTTCATATGGATCGGCCAGTCCGGGCTCGAACTCCACCACTGCGCAACCCAGCTCCTCGAATCGTTCCGCGGCGCTTTGACAAAGATCGCGCACCTCAGAAGCGACAGGAACGTAACCCAGATCGGGACTCCAACCAATCCTCAACCCCCGAATGTCTCCGGTGGCAGCTTCTGCGAAATCGACGTCGCTGTCAATGGTGGTGCGATCGCGCTCGTCGGGGCCGGCTAGGACCGTCATCATAAGAGCCGCGTCTGCAACGGTACGGGTTATGGGACCCATATGGGACAGCACCTCCACGGCGCTGGGTGGGTATTGTGGCACCCTTCCCCAGGAAGGTTTGAATCCGAACGTACCGCTGAAACTGGCGGGTATGCGAATCGAGCCCGCGCCATCCGAACCCTGCGCCAGCGGACCCATACCGGACACTACCGCCGCCGCTGCCCCACCGCTGGATCCACCTGCAGTGCGACCCTTTTTCCACGGGTTGTGCGTCGGTCCCGCTACCCGATTGCCGGAATCCCCTTTCCAACCCATCGCTGGAGTGTTGGTCTTTCCGAGGAGGATGCCACCGGCATGCTTCAACCTACTGGCGACGGGCGCATCTTCGTCCGGTATCCAATCCTGGTACAGCAGCGAGCCCCGTGTTGTGCGCACACCCTTTGTCGGGGTCAAGTCCTTTAAGGAGTAAGGAATGCCGGCCAATGGCGGTACGGCCTCACCAGCGCCGAAAGCGCTCTCTGCAATTCTTGCCTGTTGCAGCGCCGAATCGGCTGTGACCGTCACGAAAGCGTTAAGTGACGAGTCGAAAAGCTCGATCTGGCGCAAAGTTGCTTCCACGACCTCCACCGGGGACAGCTCGCCCCGCTCGAAAAGCGCGCGGAGCTCTACGGCTGAAAGGTATGTCAGATCCAAAGAGTTTCCTCGTTGCCTACCGGCATCGTTGATGTGCACGTCCTGAATAAAGACAGTCGCAGCCACGGTTCGACGGACACCTGCCCGTACCTAAGAACTGTCGCCCTCGGGAATCTACGATCCACCCAGGCGAAACATGCTTCTCGAACAACTTCGCCAACCTCTCGGCCGCGAGATCCTTTCGTTTCAACATTCCGACGCCCAGTGATTCCATTTCGCTCTGATAACCGAACGGGATCTCAACCAGGCTGTTCCAGATAACCAATCTGGGTGGCGTATCAGGCGGACGGTTTAGGTTTGTAAAACGGGCAAGGCGCAAACTGTTATCCTCAAATTTGAGAGAGCAAGACCATTCGAAGGCGATTCTCCAAGTACGATCTTTTTACATGTTGAAAGATCTCGTTGGTCTGGTCGCGTAGCTGGATCGCAATGAACCGTTTGGCGAGACAACTACCTATTCTGGCCTCCTCTTACACTGGCACACTTTCCAACACCTGCGCTGAGCCGATCAAGGACAGGATGATCCAGTGTCGCAGTCTTCGCATCAATCGGAAATCTCGGCTTCTTTACGCGATGTTATCCGCATATCCAGGTAACCATCGAGCATCGTCAAAGCCATGGATTCACAATAGGAGTAGATACGCCGCAGGTAGTCAACCAGGTCGAGGTGAATCTCGCTGCTGTCCAACGATTCTTGCCACTCTTCGCTCAAACGCTGATAGTGGGAGATCCGATACGACCGATGTTGGGCCACTAGCTCCGGCTTTGTCCGCACCACCTCGCGAGCACGTTTCCCATCGTTACCTTCGAATGCCTCCATAGCTTTGTCGTAGCTGGAAAGTACGGTCTCGTGGAACTGCAAAAGTTCCATTTTGCCCTGATCAGAGAAGCTTACGCCGAGCTCATATTTCTTCCGTAGCAGCGCCCCCAGATCTTTTTTCACGAGATCGCCGATATGCTTCAGATCCGTAGACACATCCATGAGTTGCGTGGCGAACTCCGACTGCTGCAGGTTCAGATTTCGGCGTGAGATTTGGATGAGGTAGTCGTTGATCTGTCCGCTGATTTCCACTGCGCCGGCCTCGAGCTGCGATATAGCCGGCTCTGCAGCCGAATCGTAGCGATTGAATCTAGGCATTATACCGTCGAGCAACTCCCGCACCAGCGTCCCCAAGCGCAAGATCTCACCGCGCGTCTGTTCCAAGGCAATGGAAGGAACGGCGAGGAGGTCGTAGTCAAGGTGCATCGCGGTCCACTCCGTCGGCGCCCCTTCGTCGACGACTTCCGGATCGGAACGATCGGGGACCAGATTTTCAACCAGACGTGCAAACTGAGCCCCGAAAGGCAACAGTACGATAGTGTTAGCGATATTGAAGATGGTATGGGCGTTAGCAATCTGACGTGGAGTTTCAGCTGCGAGTTTGCCGACCCCCGTCAAACCCTCCGCTTGCGGCGAGACCCAGACTACCAGAGCAGCGAGGTCTTCAATGAACCAGATCCAAAGCAGGACACCGGCGACATTAAACAGGATGTGGATCAGACTCGTGCGGACGGCTGCTCGGGGTTTGCCGATGCAGGCCAACATAGCCGTCACGCAGGTCCCGATATTGGCACCGAAGATCAGCGCTATCCCAGCCTCCAGTGAAATCAAACCCTGGCCAGCCATGGCGATGACCACACCAGTGGTGGCCGAAGATGACTGTACCAACGCCGTAAACGCCGCCGCCACCAGAATGCCCAGAATAGGGTTTTCCATGCGCACCATGAGGTCCAGGAAAGGGCCATAAGAACGCAGCGGTTTCATCGCCCCACTCATCAGACTCATGCCGAAGAACACTAGTCCCAAGCCCATGATCATGGCGCCATACTGACGCACGGTGTCGCGGCGGGAGATGAACAACATCGCGAACCCCACAGCAATCATCAGCAACGCCAGCTTCGACACCTTGAAGGCGATTATCTGAGCTGTAAGAGTAGTGCCGATGTTGGCGCCAAAGATTATTCCCACCGCCTGCGACACCGAAAGTATACCTGCGGTGATGAAGCCGACGGTCAACACGGTGGTTACCGAGGAAGATTGAATGATGGCGGTAACGATTGCGCCGGTGACGGCGCCCATGTATCTGTTGGTGGTCAGCCGCGCGAGGATGTCCTTAAGGCGGTCTGCAGCCAACGCCTTAAGCGCGTCCGCCATCTGCTCCATGCCGAAGAGGAAAAGAGCGAGACCGCCTACAAGTCCCATACCCATAGTCCAAAGATCTAGCTCGGAGGACGTCCCCAGCGACGAACGAGCTCCTGCGGTCTCGGCAATCGCCGTGGTAACGAATGCCAGCCCTGCCGTCACTAGGACCAGCAAGGCCACCCGCGGAGAAGACCACCGTGTAATTTGAGTGTTCATGGCAACCTACGTCAGGATTTTGTGCTGCGAACAGCTAGCACGGGGCACTTGCATGCTCGCAAGACTCGGTCCGTAACGCTACCAATCATGAGCCGTTTTAGCCCGCTGTGGCCATTGGTTCCGAGAACAACCAGATCAGACTCCTCTTTATCAGCGACCCTGACAATCTGTTCCGCTGATAATCCAGGCACAATGCGAACTTCGAAGTTTTCCGCGTTTTTGAGATGTTTGCCCACGAACTCAGACATCATGGAAGAAGCAGCTTCTTCCATGTTACGCAACACTTTACGTCCCGCCTTCTTGGAGGCGTAGAAGCCAGGCGCATCAGCAGGATCGTGTAATACGTGCAACAGCAGCAGCTTGGCTTTGAAGGCTTCGCCAAGCTTTACAGCTTGGCGCAATGCTTCAATCGATCCTTGGGAGAAATCGACGGCGACGAGTATCTTCTTCATTCCATTTGCTCCCTTGGTTAACCTTCCGCCGCAAGAACAATCGGACGCAAGCCCGACCAGGACTCAAGGTGGCCCCCTGACAATATCGCGCTACCCGATGTTACAGCCAACAATACGCGAAAATCCGATAGGTTTGACCTGGCGCGGCAAATTTGTAGCTTCCGCGGCAACCGCTCGTCACGTAAGGAGGATGAAATGCCCTCAAATAACATCGGTATCACACCCCACGTAGGACCGGTCACTGACGTTAGGACTAGGGGCAGAGGTCCCGGAATCTGGCTGGCTGGAGACCCCGAAGAGCTCAAACCGTGGATGCCTTTCTCGACAGGTATCGTAACCAATACGGTTGTCCAAAACGAGCTGGTTAAGAAATACGGCCTCCTGACGGAACTCATAAAGCGTTACCTCGACATCACCGATCTACCGGTAGTGGTGGAGATAGACGGTCACACCACCGACGAGCTGCTGGATGTGGGCCGCGTATTCACCAATATGTCGAAACAGATCATCTTGAAGATTCCCTGCACCATACATAGCTTGGCGGCTTTCAGGGCCTTGGAGGCAGAAGGGATCGAGACATATTGCACAACCGTGTTCTCCCTACCCCAAGCAGCCGCGGTGGCACAAGCCGGTGTTACCCACATCCTTCCGTTTTGCGAGCCGGTCAAAGCGGCTGGTGGCGATCCGACCAAACTGGTACGCGAATGCGTGCAAATGTTTTCCGGTTGGAAGAATCGTCCGTATATCACGGCGGCCCTGATACGTTCGGTAGACACCGCGCACGCGGCGCTAAGGGACGGCGCCGACGGCATCATCATCTTCTGGACCGTGTTGCGGGACATGATGCAACATACCCTCACTGACCAATTGAACCAGACCTTCATGGATGAGTGGGTCGAGATGCATCAAGATGGAAAATTGAACGACCTTCCGGTCAAATTACCCCATTGAGCGGGTGTTCATTAGTTACATGCCTTGTGTTTGGATCGCTGTACGTTTGTCTGCTCACCGGTCCAGTTGGCGCCTGCAAAGCAATTGGACTCAGGAATCTCTTCACGCTCGACCTGCGTCCTACGGCAACTGCCGTACACGGCACCGTTGAGGCGAAGCTTCCCAATCCTTGCAGTCTGGGTCAGGCGTGTACCCCAACCCCTTCAACAGCTCGACGACAATCAGATTCGCAGTTGACGCCAACGAGCACTTGCCGATTAAAATCTCTATCCACTCGGGCGACGGATGTGTCGCTTGTTTCGTGGCCTAGTATCCAGTGGTTCGTTCAATGTTGACTGGGATGGCTGAGATGATCCTGGGCAAAACGCGGGGTCTGGGGTTTACTTCTTAGTGTTCCGCTCGTTTGGGGAACTATATGCGCACAACTTCGTCCTTCTGCGCTACGCTAGCGGAACGCTTCGCAGGGACTAACTTTTTTGATCACATTGCGCAAACAGACCTTGATGCTCTGGGCAGATTCGAAAGAGCAGTGATCGCCGAATAGCCCTGACGAACTAAAAGACGTGTTCACTCCGCGCTGGCGCCTGTTGGCGCAAGGCATGTTTGGCGTCCCCGTAGGTTCGGTCATATGGATTCTGGCAATAGTTCTTGTTGCCCGAATTCTCGTAGCCGTATGGACCGCCAATGTGACGGCCACGTCCCCGTTCAGCGCCGAGTTCGTTGCCAGCTGGACCCGATGGGATGCTGAGCACTACGTGCTGATTGCCGAGCAAGGATATCAATCCCCAACCGTATCCTCAGAACAACTGGCGTTCATCAGCCGATTCCCACCTCTTTTTTCCTGGGCTATCAGCCTGGTTCATCAAGCCTCGTGGCTTTCGGCAGAAGCCTCGGGGATCTTTCTGTCAAATCTCTTTTTGTTCCTGAGTTCCCTATTGATATTTCGGCTCGGCAGCCTTCACCTCGAGTCTGCCGAAGTCGGTTACTGGTCGGTGTTGTTCCTCAACCTGTTCCCCACTTCTTATTTTGCTAGCTCCTCCTACTCGGAGGCGATGTTTTTGTTTGCTCTCGCTCTCTATTTCTACTCGTTGAAGATAGGAAGAAGCTACACAGGACTATCATTGACGTTCGCCACCGCCACTCTGATCCGATCTGTAGGAGTCTTATTATATCCCGCTCACATCTACCTCTTCTGGAAAGAAGAGAAAAAGAGTTGGAAGACGATTACGGGCTTGCTCTTCCCGGGATGCGTCTTCTTGGCGCATCTGGCTTACGTGCACTTGTGGCGCGATATGCCAGGGTACTTGGAGTCAACCGAAAAATTCAGCATACAAGTGTTCTCCCGCTTCCCGTTCAGCGAAACATTCAACGCCTTCAGCTTTGCACTGGATTATCCCGAGCAACTCCAAAACCCAGATTTTTTGTACGGGGTTGGCTACAATGCGTTGTTTATGGTAGCCGGCACCGCCTTGACCTTATACGGCCTGCCGAAGCTCTTCGGAGCGATGAATATATTTTCGATAACACACGTGCTCTTCCTATCCATAACTGGGGTCATGATCAGTGGGCCGCGGTTTTTTTTCGTGCACCTTCCTATATTTCTGATTCTGGCTCAACTGCCCTCCCGTCTTCTCAAGGGAATGATGGCCATCTGTTTCTTGGTTACCCTGCTCGTGTTTTCGGGAAGATTCGTCACCGGATCTTGGACGTTCTAGCACGGCTATTGCGATAGATCAATGTGAGTAGATTCGCCGTCAAACGAATGGAGTACGGTCAATGATATACTACGAGGATATAGGTGTTACTCCTTTCATCAACGCTAGCGGTACTATCACTACATTGGGCGGCAGCCTGATGAGACCTGAGGTGCTTGCAACGATGACCCAGGCATCGCGTGCATACGTGGATCTTTTCGAACTGAACCTGAAGGCGGGAGAGTTTCTTGCCCAGCGCATCGGTGTAGAGGCAGCACACATCTCGTGCGGGGCCGCAAGCGGAATCCAGTTGGTGGCTGCAGCTTGTCTTACTGGAACCGATCTCGAGCGCGTGCAACGCTTGCCTCATACGCGCGGGTGGCGTAACCAGTTCGTGATCAGCCTCGTCGATGCCCACTATTACGTTCATCAGGGCATCGAGGTTTGCGGCGGCAAGCTGGTACGGGTCGGAAGCCGGACAGCTGTGACGACCCAAGACATAATTGAAGGAATCAGCCCACAAACGGCAGCTGTGGTACATTTTCTGGGAAAACAGACCCGGGAGCAATTAGAGAAGGTGGTTGTTGCAGCGAATGCCCGCGACGTTCCGGTGGTGGTAGACGCCGCCGCCCAACTCCCCCCGCGCTCGAACCTCGTTGAGATTCTGGGGCTGGGCGCATCCGCTGTGGTTTTCAGCGGTGGCAAAGGAATGCGGGGACCTCAAAACACCGGGCTCGTACTTGGAAACAAGAAGATGATCGAGGCCGTCGGCCTCAACGGCAGCCCTCACAGTGCCATCGGTCGCGGCATGAAGGTCGGCAAGGAAGAGATCATGGGTCTGGTGCAAGCAGTCGACCTCTTCTTGTCCGACACCGATGAGGAGGATCTTGCCCGCTGGCAGAGACAGGCAACCCGGTTGGCAAATGTCCTTGAAGGTATCGCCGGCATCACCGCTCGCGTAGCGCAAATCAGCGAGCTATCACCGGGAATTCCGAGAGCAATAATCGAATTCAGGGACCAAGATCGATCAGAAAAAATCGTTCACCGATTGCGTAGCGGCGACCCTCCAATCGTGGTGTATAGGAAGGGTAACGCTATCATCGTGGATTTCATGACGATCAATCCAGGGGAAGAAGAGATCTTGGAGAAGCGCTTCGTCGCTGCACTGGCACAGGCCTGATCGAACTGGCGTTTAAGGAATATCCAGACAACTTCTTCGCATCTCTTCGAGAAGGTCTTACCCCAGAATTGTACAGTATGTTGGACCGGTAAGTACAGCCAACCAGTCCCAAGAAGCGGGTGTCGTTCTCTAAGGAGTCGCGAAAAAACGAAAGTTTTGACGCTGCCGACACGTTGGCCCACTTGCTTCATAGAGGAACAAGTTTCGTTTACTCCGTCTCCGCCTCGATCTCGCTCAACAGTCTCTTGATGTTTGCCGAGTTTATACGCATAGCGTCCACATTGGTGCCGCCTGCTGGCTGGAAATGGGTCGCGAGCGAGATGAATACGTCACAGTTGTGATCGCGGAGGTTGCGGAAAACCGTTGGATAGTCGGTATCTCCCTCGCCAAAGGGACAGTATTCGAAATCGAGATTCAGGCCGTCGTTCACCCGCAAATCCTTTATGTGTAATCCGTAGAGGTATGGACGGATATTTTGGAAGCCGGTAGTTGCAGTGTCATTCTCGCCGCAATTGGTGTTATCTGCCGGCCCCCACATCGCCTTCATCCGGGGGGATCCCACCCTCTCGGCTACGCGGCGAAAGTTGCCCGTGGTGTTGGTGTAGTTCCACGGCATCATGGACACGGCGACGTCGATATTGTAGCGCTCCCCCTGCTCCATGATAAGAGAAAAAGCTTTCGTCAGCTTTTCCATGTCCCCATCTGATATGATTCCGCCACGGGTCATCCAGCGCATCGGCCAAGTCTGTTTGTCCGCCAGCTCCCCCGGCCACAGGAAGGAGAACACGTTTACGGCAGGGACCCCGAGGTAGGTGGCAACTTCCATAGTACGTACCATCTCATTGAAATCCCGTTTGAAGATAGGATGCTCTTCCATGGTCTCGAGATCGAGATCGGTCAGATGGATCCCTTTGAAGTGAGGTCGGTTAAGCAGAAGAAAGAACTCTTGCCCACGAGATTTGACCTTTGATTGCATGGCGTCGAGCTCGGCTTCGGTCATGTCCACCAGCGCTTTGTCTTCAGTTCTTCCACTCACTTCGCCGTTGCACATGTACCAGAGGTATTTGATTTCCAGCTCCGCAGCCAGATCCAGGGCTTCCTCAAACGGCAGCTGTGGCTCGGTTAAAAACATTCCGAGTTTGAAGTTGTGTGAACTCACAGTGTCCTACCTTTGTTAGGGTTAGAAGATGGAACAGTTGTCGAACTTGCTTCGCTCGGGGTTTGCAGCTCACCGCACGAGGCGGCCGCCTTCAATAGGTAGCGCATGACCATTAATATAAGAGGCGTTGTCCGAGCACAGCCACACAACCACATCCGCCACCTCCTCGACGGTACATAACCGGCCCATGGGGTGCATGTCCAGTATAAGTTTCTCACGCTCCGAATTACCCCTGGTCACCGGATCAGTAAGGGCGGTCTCAGTCCAGCCCGGACAGACGGCATTAACCCGAAGATCCTGGGTGGCGTATTCCATGGCAGCAGCGCGGGTGAGTCCGACTACCCCGTGTTTACTGGCGTAATAGCCGGCACCCATCGGACCTCCGGTCAGACCCGCCACCGAGGACATGTTTACAATCGCGCCACCACCACCCTTAAGCAAGGCCGGTATCTCGAATTTCATGCAGAGGAAGATCCCCTTCAAGTTGATCTCCAATACTCTATCGAAGGTGTTTTCGTCGTAGTCCTTCGTCTTCACGAACATACTACCGCCGATCCCGGCATTGTTGAAGGCACAGTCCAGACGACCAAATCTATTAACGGCGGTCTGCACCATGTTCTGCACATCGGATGAAACGGTCACATCAGTCTTTACGAATTCCGCCCTACCGTCCGCGCTACTTATTTCGGAGACCGTCGATTCTCCACCTTCGGTATCCATGTCGCCTATCACCACCCTACTCCCCGCCGCGGCGAACGCCAGGGCCGCAGCTTTACCCATGCCGGAGGCTCCTCCTGTTATCAGAGCGACTTTGTCTCTTAAAAATGCGGTCATCTAAATCACAGAGTGCAGCTTGCACGGTAGAAACCAAGACCTGTGCATTCCGGGGCTATGATGCGACATATTTTCTCGTCCGGTTAAACTTCTCATATAATTGCCTGAGACCCCTCACTAACCATTTTTGTGTCGGTATCCGCGTTCATATCAAACGCAACGTCAACTTGGCATCCATGAAATTGCGTTGAAAATTCCCTTCGACAAAACGGTTGCCCCCCAACTCCGCGAAGTTCCGCAATCCATAGAAGCTACTGTGAGTATGCAAGCAGAAAAGCAGATGTAAATACCCGCCACCCGGAGGGGCGTGGTTGCTATCTACCCACCAAGGTCCGCGGCTGTTCACAGCACTATCTTCAAGCTCGAGGCCCATAGGTCCATTGGCGTCCCAACCCAGCCAGCCTCTATGACCATCGTCGAACGTCTCGACGTAGTTTTTCTTGTTAACATCGTCCACCAAACTACCAGCAATCTCAATTCACAATCTGTTGCGATAGTAATAAAACTCTCAGCGAGGCATTGTGGTCCAGGAGCAGTATGTATTCACCGCGAGCTAACATACACGGAACCCTGCGAGTCAAGTTCACGATCAGCCTCGCCGAACGCCATGACATAGAGAAATATTTATCTCGAATTCAACTCAACGGCAACAACGCATCTAAGCCAGGGACAAACTCACCAGTTCGTGTGCGCCCACCATCGGTACCGTTACAGCCGATCCATCCTTCGCCACCGTCAGCTTTTGGTTGGTCAAGGGCGCCCTTGCTTCCGTTGCCGAAAGCCCGTTGAGCTTGATGACCACATTGTGAATCGGAACCACTTCTTCCAGATAGAAGAAAGATCTATTATTCCCCACAGGCAGCTTCCACGGAACCAACGGAAGCGGGTTGTTAAGCAGATGGACGCTAATCTCTTTCCCGCCGCGCCAGGTAGCGCTCAGATCTATTACCCTGGGACCGTCGACCTCGATAGGAGGGGGATCCGCTTCCAGCAAACACGCTACGAATCGTTTCAGCTGCGGCAACGGATTGAGATCGTATCCGGAGCCCACATCACCACAGATGTAAATCGCTTTGCCCTTGCCAAAGTTGTTCACTGTGACGGCAGGTTCTCCGGAGTCGTACTCCATGCCGGCGTAGAAATCTTGCAAAGGCGGACCGTTCTCCCAAGTGAGGTTGCTCCTGTTACACAGCACTTCGGCGGTGCTGTTGCCGGTTAATTCCACGATTGAATTGGGCGCGCCAAAGCAGATCACCTTTCCGAAACGCTCGCGCACCTCATCCGACTGGGGAACAAAGATGTTGCTTTCGTTCTTGCCCGCAGTACGGGCATACAGCTTCATCTGGCTGTTGTCCAGCTTGTCGTCTTCATCACGTCTCGTCTCGGCCAGCCCACCCTTATAACTGACTCCGAACAGATCGGCCAGTTGGAAATCATCCTGAGGTTCTCCAAGCTCGTTGCACAATGATGTCTGGTGAGTGGCAATTACGGTACCACCATTGTAAGCGAAAGTGCGAATGGCATCCGCTTCCGCGCCGGAAAGACAGACACTGTTTGACAAAAATAGAGCCTTGTAATTCGAAAGTTTCTTCTCGTCGATGAGATGACGATCGAAAATATAATCCGTTAGCACCTGTGAGCGGCTCAACATCTCATGACTACCGCGCAGCTGTCGCCACCACACATCTGGTTGATGTCGGTAATCCGGAGCAAAGTCCCTCGTTTGTTGCGAAACGTGCAAGCCCAAATACTTCACGGTTTCGCCGCCGATATGCGGACGCAGCCGTTGCAACTCGGTGAATACCGTTTTCAGTGTGTTTCCGTGAACAGCATGTTCGCCGGCATCGAGACAAGTCGTGACCGATCCCCCGCCATGGGCAACAGCGGTGAGACCGTAAATAAGCGGGACGTGAGGTTCGGGATAGGGGGCGCTGTGTGATATACATTCAACTAGGGTCTGAGTTGCCCAAAGCCATAATCCGAAGGTCTTCTGCCCTAGAGCCTGACAGATCTTGGTGGGCACGCCGGGGCCCAAGTTGTCTAGGCCGGCTTCAACAAACTGATAGCTACCCACATCCATCGGATTCAGTGGATGGGCCGTCATCCAACCGGTATCCGGAGTGCCGTAGGGCCTGCAGTAATAGTTCCAATCGACGATGGCATCCGGATGACGGTCGCGCAGCTTCTTGGAGAAGTGTGCCATAGCGTCCACGAATTTGTCGTAGCGCCAGTTTACGAACTTCCTGAAATCGAGCGAATCCATTTCGACCTTCTGCTGCAAATCGAGACCAGTTTCTTCCTTCAGTTGTTCACGACAGTAGGCGCAATGGCACCCTCCCACTCGTCGTTGACCGAAGTCGGAGTGTGTTCCCCAGTTCATGTCGTCGAAATAGATGCCATCGAAATCGAGATGATCCAACGCTTCGCTCAAGTAATCGGGGAGCCAATCGCGAAATGGAGAGTTCCAGCATGACCAACCTTCGTCCCATACCTCCTCGCCACCATCATCCAGCATCTTGATCGCCCATTCGGGGTGTATATCCTTGAGTAGATAGTTGAAAATGAATGGGTAGTAGGTTAACACGATGATCCCGCGCTCGTGGGCGAGATCGAGGAAACGTGGCGTCGCCTCCATGTCGAGGTTGTCGAGTGGCTTGAGAATTTTGGATGGAAACAACGGCACCCCGCGGGTTGCAAAACCAGTGATCGACCAGACCTGAGTGCCGGCATCGGCGATCGCATTGACCTCTTCTTCCATAGATGCGTACGGACGGGACTCGTCCCTTTCACCGGTAAGCTTCTTTGTGTTGAGGCTAGTGGGGTAATGCTCGATGCGACAGACCCGGTCTTCGTAAGGCAACTCGCTCAATCGCTGGGCTGTAGACCCGACACCTTTCGTCATGGTTCCACCTTTCGGGTATGTTTTCGTATTGACTTTGCGCTGAGTATCAGCTTGGATTCTGCATAATATACCATCTTGAATGCCTACTACCAGGAGGGGCATTGTCCACAATGGTAGACCTGAAGCATATAGAAGCGCTGACCTTCGACGTCTTCGGAACAGTGGTCGATTGGCGCACCTCGGTTGCCCAGCAAGTAGCAGCTGTCGGCGCAAAAATCGGGTTACAGGCAGATTGGGATCAGTTCGCCGACAGCTGGCGACAGGGTTACTATTCGGGACTGGCGAGGATAAACGCCGGGGAAAACGACTGGAAGCTCGTCGACGCCATTCATAGGGAGCGCCTGAATCTGTTGCTCGACGAACACGGGATGGCAGTCGGGCTCTCTGAATTGGAAAAACAGGACCTAAATCGTGCCTGGCACAGGCTCGAACCCTGGCCGGATTCGGTGGACGGTCTTGGCCGTTTGAAATCGAAATTCATTGTGGCCGCCCTGTCCAACGGCAACGTCAGCTTACTGACAAATATGGCCAAATACGGGAACCTTCCCTGGGATTGCATATTGTCCGCTGAGCTGGCCAACCGTTACAAGCCAGACCATCGAGTCTACCAGCGCGCGGCCGAGCTACTGGATCTGCCTGGCCACAAGATACTTATGGTAGCCGCCCACTCCACTGATCTTCATGGCGCCAAAGGCGCCGGATTAAAAACCGCGCTGGTGGCGAGGCCAGATGAATTCGGTCCAAGACGCGGCAAAGACCTAGAGCCCAATCCCGAATTTGATCTCTTTGCCAAAGACTTCAACCACCTCGCCGAGATCCTTGGCTGTTGAATTGCCGCAGGATCAAATATGCGACATCGAGTTCGTGAACCACGATTTCACGCACAGCGAATTCCGGGTAGCGCTCTTCTATTTTGACAGCACCCTATCGCTTTTTAAGCACAACATATATACAAAAGCTGATCCCGATGATGATAGAAACCTCGAAGGCTACCGGGATCTCCCAGGTAAAGTCCCTAGTTGGTTAGCACCCGACCGCTCTAGCGGCCGCAAGACCATATGCCACTTACAGTGTGCAGAGATCCTTGGTTTTGGCGAGGGTTTTGTTGGGATCGACAAGGTGAAGAAGTTGTGAGATTTGGCAATCTGGTTGGCGAGTGACGAAAATAGACGCGACGGAATCAATAGCAGGAATCGAGCGCAGTTTATTGGGGTCGGTGCCGATTTCATCGTCGCCGACTGTCGCCACATTAGTTACCTACTGCAGATGATCGGAGTAACATGATTGTAATCAGCAGCATCAACGGAAAACTGGGTCTTCCGGAAGCTATGAAGGTGATGAAAGAGGGCGGCTCAGCGCTGGATGCCGTAGAGACCTCCACCCGCTTGGTTGAACTCAATGCCAAAGACCACAGTGTTGGCCTTGGCGGATTGCCCAACGTTCTCGGTGACGTACGGCTCGACGCCGCCATAATGGACGGTAGATCCCTGCGGGCAGGCGCCGTAGGTTCGGTTCGCAACTGCGTCCACGTCATCTCCCTTGCAAGAAAGGTGATGGAAGAAAGTCCTCATGTTCTTCTCGTTGGCGACGGGGCGGAACGCTTTGCACGGGAGATGGCACAAGAATCAACTGACCTGCTTACGACAGAGGCCAAGGTCCGTTGGCAGGCAGGGCTTTCTAAACGTTTCCCGGAACTCGAAACGTCGGAGCTGGAAGGACACGCCGACCTTACCAGTCTGGTACGTGGCTTGAACGAACCGATGGCTGGCTGGGAACCGGAAGACCCCCATGGTACGGTAAACTTTCTTGCCCAAGATCGCGACGGCAACCTGGCCTCGGCGGTAAGCACCAGCGGTTGGCCGTGGGGTTATCCAGGGCGTTTGGGGGATTCGCCGATTATCAGTGCGGGTTCGTACGCCGACAATCGCTATGGGGCAGCGGCCTCTACGGGAACCGGTGAAGTCCAGCTGCGCACAGCCGGGGCCCGAAGCACCATCCTCTATGTAAAGATGGGCATGAGCCTACCGGAAGCTGTCAAAGAAGCCTTGAGGGATCTAAAGGATCTCCACGACCCCTACACCGACCATATCGCCATGATTGCGTTGAATCGCGACGGGAATCACACGGGGTATGCGCATCGGCCTGACGACCGCTACGCAGTGATGAGTGCCGGGATGGAAGAACCCGAGGAATATCCCATGCCGGCGCCTGGCCAGTAAGCTATCGTATCGCGGCAATCCGCGACGCAGCCTACAACAATGGGCCGAATTCGGTGAAACCGATAAGCGCTCGGATGAAGAAAATGAAGCCGTCATTGTCGTCGATCCGTCGCTCCTGCGCATCGAACTTCACCGCATCCTTCTCGAACCCTACGATCGTGTAGAGCTCATACCCCAGATACATCGAGCGGTTGGTGATCGAACCCAACACCGAACGGCGCTCGAAATTCTGGGACGGTCGGGTCCTGTTTTCGAAACGGTATGGAATTGGCCCCCAACCCTGTATCCCCAAGCGCAGCAAGGTGCGGTTCATCAATTGGTAACGTACCTCCACGATCGGATTGTAGTCTAGCTCATAACGCATGGCCTGGTTGCGACGGCGATCGGCCACCCGCAATAGCATGAACTTGAACTTGGGCTGTAGGCTGAGCCGGCCCCAGTGCCAGGTGTAGTCGACGCGACTGACCCAGGTTCGGTAGTCCAGAATGCTGTCGCCGCCGCGACCGGCAGCGGACAATCGTTGGCCCTGCTGCCAGTTCAAGCGCACTCGCGTCTTCTGCACCACATTCAAGGTCGACCAGGGACGCACCCAGAATTCCAGGTTGGTCTCATTTACATAGCTGTCGATGTATTCCAACGGGTCTTCGCGCAGCTGGCTCAAAAAGGTGTTCACGTCGAGTCTGGGCCTGAGACCCCGAAATGCGCGATCCTCCATAAAGACCATGTAATCGTCGCGGATGTCGTCTTTGACCCGCCGCACACCGCTTTCGAAGAACAGCTGGCGTAGACGACGCACACCTTGTCGCTGGTAGGTAAGCAGCGTGTAAGTGGTCTGATTGCGTCCATCGCCGGCGATCTGTTTGCTGAGGTAATGGCCCGCTGACAGTGACCAGTACCGGCTCAAATCGAGCTGACCAAAGAAGTGATACCCCCGCTGGTCAGGGTCATACGGATAATCCCGTTCCACGTCGTCTTCGCGGTAGTCGGGTTCGTCGTTGTTGTTTCGATCCAGACCGTAGACAAACTCGTTCGGTTCCACCTCATACATCAACAGTGGCTCCACGTAATCGGGCAGTGCATCTCCGTCCCGGTTTACGTCAGGCAGGCCGTCGTTGTCTCGATCCTGACCGACGTAAACGCCGTTCCACGGCCGCTCGTACATGTCTGGAAGGATGTCCCCATCGTCGTTGTCATCGATGGTATCGTTGACAAACTCTGGATTCATGGCGTAATACTCACCCGCGACCAGGCCGCCGTTGAACCAGTGGGTCGCATTGATGAAATACGCCGCATCTCCTCCTCGTTGTCGCGGACTCCGATTGTACGCAGGTTCCCCGTCGATCTTGGCAGGGTAGCGCCGGTATATGGTCGTCCGGGCGTATTCTGCGTTGATCTGCAGATAGGGTAGATCGATGTTCAGGTCGGTCCCATATACGAACTGGCCGGTCCACATACCCCCGACTTTAAAGCGGATTCTCTTCAGATTAGAGCCGTCGCGCACATTGCCGCGAGCCCGCACCAAAGTTTCGAAGGAATCGGCGTTGAAGCGCGACATGTAGTCCTTTGCTCGCGGACTCACTTCCTTGACCATCGATTCCTCGATCCGATAGTCATTGCCAACCACCGCCTCCACCTCCACCTGTCGCACCGTTGGCTCGTTTGACAGATCAAAAAGAAAGACCAGGCCCTCGTCGGCGCCGGCGTAGAGCGCCCGGTCGGGATTTTCCAACAGGAACTTGCGGACGAGGCTCTCCACATGCACCTTGTCGCTCACATCGATGCCTTGCTCGTGGTCGATGCGGGAGAAATAGTCCGCGTGCAACGACCCCGTGCGTCCCGTGGCGTAAGGAATCGGTCGGAATTCACCAGTCGCTTGAGAAATCCGACCTACGGAAGTGCTTTCCCCGACGCGGTGACGTATCACCAGCGGCCGCAAATCCGGCCGGTGCTCTCCGTTGACTAACAGCTCGACCTCGTGGACGATTGGCCCCCCAACCCGATCGTCGGGCGAGTCGTCGGAGAACCGGATGAAGATCCAGCTGACGGGATCGAGCTGATTGTAGTTCCAGCTGTGCTGTCCATAACCGTGGTCGTCGGTAACCAGTCGGCCTTTCATGCTGTTACCCAGCACAGTGGAGTCGTAATGGTGCCAGTTCGTGAAATTCAAGCCCCAGGTCACCGCGCCAAACTCGAACTGGGCGCGGTTGAGCCACATCAGCTGTCCTTTGCCTGCATTTTGCCACTGCTGCGAAAAAAGGGTCGAGGTTTTCAGGTATGGCGTGTAGAGATCGAAGCGGGTGCCGTCTGGGCCCGAGCGCGAAACCGTCAGTGGAGTAAAGCGGGTGCTACCTGCGGTGCCGGCACTGAAGCTGTATCCCCAGTCGTTGTAGCCGTCGGTGCCGACCACATGGGAACCGCTGCCGCCCCCATAGATGTTTAGGTTGCTGCCGCAAACCTGGCCCCGGCGTCCTTCGCAGCTGAGACCGGGCATACGCAGCTCACGCCAGGTGTAGAAGTCGTATCCGTGAATGAGCCGGTTGCCCAAAGGCCCGTAATAGGTCCTGGGCACGTCGTCGTAAGGCGGTGCTTCGTACGGGTAGTTGACGAAAGGCATGGTGACGAAGTTTCGGTAATCCGGTCGCTCCTGCCGCAGATAGAAATCCGGCCGATGAACCTGATCGAGCTCAACTTTTTCGGGACCCTTCTCCAGGGCGTGGGCTTTCCCGCCAAGGATGGAGACTGACAAGATCGAAACATTTACCAGCGCGTGGAAAGCTTTCAATGCAGCGGAAATCCGGTTCATCACCTATGGCGGTCCATCCCGATTTTTTCGTACACTCAATAATTTCCAATGCCACCGACAGGCAAGCTAAATCAATGGCATTGAACAATGAACAATGAACCTCAGACCTGCAACTCCTAGTGATCTGGACCGCATCTACCAGATTACAGAGCAATCCTTCGGTCCCTACTGCGCCGCTCAAGCGATTTACGAGCGTTATGGGATTGGGCGGGGCGTTGCTGACAAGGCGAGATCAGTGCGGAGATTCTGCGAGACTCACCTCGAGCGGGTAATCGTGGCAGAGGAAAATAACACCGTGGCGGGGTTTTACAGCTACTCACCTCACGATGAGCACGGAATGCTGCAGCTGTCTGCCAATGCAGTAGATCCCGCTTTCCAAGGGCGCGGCATCGGGACCGCCATGGCGCGTCACGTGGTTCGGGACCTGATTGAGAATCAGGACCAAGAGAACCTCTTTGTTGCCACCCTGGCACACGACAAGCCGGCTCGGTCAGTATATGAAAAGGTCGGATTTTCCGAGGTGTATCGCCAGCTGGCCCTGTCGAACTGGAAGGACCACCTCCAGACTTTGAAGCGCTCCGATTTTTCTGTTACCGGCGTCCAAATTAGATCTGCGACCCCGGCCGACAGGGATCGCCTCGTCGACATAGCCTGCCTAGATCAAGCAGCGCGTTTCTACCCAGCGCGGCTGATGGAGCAACGGTTCGGGATCCTGGCCGGACGCAGTTGGAAAACACGACGTGCATCAGAAATCGACCGACAACTGGACTCCGATGAGGTTTACGTCGCCGAAGATGGTCGTGGCATCGCCGGTTATGTCTCTTTCGCACACCCCGTGGATTCCGAATTTGGCCGCCTGCAGTATCCCGTCGTCGATCCAGATCAGACCCAGGCAGAGCTTCGCGCTCTGCTCTTCGACGCTGCATTGGGAGCTGTTTTGGGGTGTGACTGGGTTCGTGTAGTGGATATCACAATTGATGTCGACGATGAAGACGCATTGACGAGCTGCACGGTGACCGGTTTCGAAAAGTTCAGCTGCGGCATCGGCTTTGCCATGAAGAAGGGTGAGGCGAGGCTTTCCTAAGTTGCGATTTCGCTGTAGTCGGCAACCGCGTTGACGCCGTGGAGGCCGGCCCACTCTAACAGGGCCTCGGCCGGTTTCAAGAGATCGTGATAGCCGTCGGCCCCAAGCAGCTGCTTGTCAATCTCACTCAAGTCCCGTACCCATGGAGCCGCAGTATCCAGTAGATCCAGGTTGATGTCTGGCCGCATCCAGCGATAGGAGTAGCCGTTGATAAGCACCTTGGAAATCCGGTCGCTCAGATTAGAAGCCGCGGTGTGAAAGGTTCGGTTCTCGAATAGAATAGCGTCGCCGGCATTAAGGATAGGGTCGACCTTTTCGATTGGATCGCATGCCCCGGGCGGAATCTGAAGTGCCTGCTGGCACTTGTGGCTAGCTCTTGCAAAAAGGGTCATCCCGGATTCAGATTCGTGAAAATCGGTCAGACAGTAACAGATCTTCACTCCGACACGAGGTAAGCCGATATGTCCGAGATCTTGCTGAATCCCGATGTCCCGGTGCCAATCGCGCTCGTTACTCGGTTGCCCAGGCCTTTTGTAGATCAACGAGGAGGTGTGAAGATGGATCTGCGGAGTAAGCAGCTGAACAACCAAAGGGACAGTGCGCGAATACGAGATCATGTCGCGGAAGATCTTCTCTTTCACGATACTGTCCCGTCGCTGGCAATACGCTTCGCCGTCTCCTTTGAGGAACTGGGCCATCAACTTGTCCCCGGTCTGGACCAGACGACCCATCGTATCGGCATCCAGGACGTTCGGAACAACGAGGAAACCTTCCTCGTCGAAGGCCTGGCGTTGCTGTCCAGTGAGTTCGACAAATTTCATTGCACGGATCCTCTGGGCGTTTTTGCCACTACGAGCAATGTTGCCGATCGGCACTTTGCTCGTAGCTTTGAAACCACATCTCTGTCAATGTAACCAAGAGCCGACAACTATGGCAAAAAAAATCACCACCGAAAATTTTCCACCTCGCAAGTCTTTGGACCTTGAAAGCGGCCGGCAGCAGAGGTAGAGAGCTGATCATCGATCACAAATTGGCACACGCCAAGAGGGCTGGATTCGACGGCGTGTTGGGTCCCACGGTTCTAGTAAGTGGTGAGCTGGCAGCGAAGCACGGCTTGGTCTTCGTCGCCTCCGAAGATATCGGCAGCCCCAAACAGGTTGGGCCTACGTTGAAGGCCGTGAAGGCAACCCAAGCACGCTGCCTTAATGTCCAGGTCCTGGATCACGACACCCCCGCGCTTCAAGCGGTGGACCTTACTCGGCGCATCATGAATACAGCCGATGATCTACAAGTCGACGTTTCTATCGAAGTTCACCGCGACACTTGTACCGAGACCCCGGAAAAGACCTACGCTTTGGCGGCCGCTTTCGAGAAACTGGAGAAGCGTCCGCTTAAACTCACCTGGGATTTTTCCCATCTAGCTCTGGTTAAACACTTGTCCCCACCTTATTGGGAACAGTTGGCGCAGCGGGTGGATCTCATCCAACACGCTCAGCAGTTCCACTTCCGCCCTTTCAATGGACAACACTGCCAGATTCCGGTCAGTGGTCGAAGCGGTAGCTTGACACCCGAGTTTCTTGATTGGCTGGCGTTCGCCGAAAAGGTGATCGAGTGCTGGCTTGCCACTGCCAATTCAGAAAGGGAGATGTTCGTCTGTCCCGAACAGGGCGCCTCGGGTGGTTATCTGCTATCGGTTTTCGGTAATCCGTGGAGGGATGCTCAGGTGGTACGCCGAGAGGTAGATCGACTGTGGAAACGACTGCTGCGCAGGTGGAAACCACCAAGGAAATCTACCTAATCCGGACGCCCAAAGCGGTACCACCGTTTTTTGCAACTGGGTTACTATTACGATATCAGCCAGACAAGCATTGTCTTCCAGGTTTTCAGCAGGCAACGGCGCTTCGAAAAAGGTTTGTTTGCGAGGCTATTTCTCTTTTCTCACATGACTCCTTTCCAAACATTAGGGCGATAGAAGAGACGGTAGAGGTGCATCTGTGAAGGATGCCTGAGTTTGCTAACTCGCGAGCGCCGCACTTTGGCGTTGGAAGGGGATCTTTGTTGACTGAATAAGTTGGCTGATCGAAGTTAACCCTGCCCAGCTTTGTAGAATGGGGCAAACCAGACATTTAGGAGATATGCTGATGTTCCTGTTCACCCGTTGGTGAGCTGGGATCGACCGTTACGGTCTGGTCGAGACCCGATCAACTGAGTTGTTTCGCCGATCCGCGTTCATCAATAGCAGATCAAGATTGCTGTTGTTATGATATAGAGCTGCGGGTGTTTCAGTAGGCATTGGGCGAAGCGACACAAGCGCTTCGCCTTTTTTGTTGCTCGCATGTAAGGGCGGAGCAGTCACAATTGTCAAAGGAGAACAATGCTTCGCCCAATCATCTTCGGCGCACTGGTAATGACTTCGATTTCCGGTCACGCCAACACCTTCCGATTCACTGCCATACCCGACCAGAACACCACCCGGCTGTCAGAGCGATTCAACAAGGTCGCTGCCTATCTTGCGCAAGAACTAAGCATAGAGGTCGAATATGTTCCGGTGAAGTCGTACAGCGCTTCGGTTGCAGCATTCAAGAACAACCAGGTGCAGCTCGCCTGGTTTGGCGGTTTATCCGGCGTTCAGGCGCGCCGTGCAGTTCGCGGGTCTCAAGCAATTGCCCAGGGCCAAGAGGACTTGGCCTTCGAAACCTTCTTCATCGCCAACACAAGCACCTATATTCAGCGATCCGATGCGTTTCCCGCTGAGATCGCCGGCCACACCTTCACGTTCGGCTCGAAGGGTTCCACCTCCGGACGTTTGATGCCCGAGTTCTTCATCCGGAAACAGTTTAAAAAGCCTCCTGAAGAGGTCTTTAGGCGAGTGGGTTTCAGCGGTGATCACTCCAAGACACTCGCCCTCGTGCAATCGGGCGCGTATCAAGTAGGGGCCCTCAACTTCAAGGTGTGGGAGAACGAGCTGCAGGACGGCAACGTGGACACCACCAAGGTCCGGGTGATCTGGAAGACGCCATCCTATCCGGATTATAACTGGTCGATCAGAGGGGACGTAGACAGTCGTTACGGAAAAGGATTCCTGCAGCAGGTCAAAAAAGCTTTGCTAAATCTCGAGGACGAAACGATCCTCGCCTCCTTTCCCCGCAGCCGTTTCATCGAGGCACGCAACGCAATTTACGAACCGATTCTTAAGACGGCGATCGAAGTCGGCATAATCGCCCGGTGAGCCTTTTTCAACTTGACAATGTAGACGTCGCCTACAATGGCGATCCCATTCTCAAGAACATCTCCCTGTCAATCGACGAAGGTGAGAAACTCCTAGTCATGGGGCCCAGTGGCGCCGGTAAGACCACGCTCCTGCGCAAACTGTTCGAGGTCAAGCCCGAGAAAACGGCGTTCATCCATCAGGATTTCGCCCTTGTACCCCAGTTGTCGGTCTTTCACAACATCTACGCCGGACGTCTCGACGCCAACGGATGGGTGCGCAACCTGAGGAACCTCGTAAAACCCCGGGACGCTGACACCGAAGAGGTCGGATCCATCGCCGACCGAGTCGGCCTGGGTTCGCATCTGTGGGCCCGCGTGAGTGAACTATCAGGGGGACAACAACAGCGAACAGCGGTGGCACGTGCCATCTATCGCGGCGTCGATGTAATTCTCGCTGACGAACCGGTGGCCTCCGTTGACCCCCGTCAATCGACAGAGATCCTAGATCTGTTAATAGGTTCCGCAGACACGGTTGTCGTTACGCTTCACAACATTAGCCTTGGGATGGAGACGTTCTCGCGCGCAATCGGGTTGAAGAATGGGCGGCTCCAGTTCGACACCCCCAGTTCGTCGGTAACCCGGAAATCGATCGAGCAGCTCTACGAGCCGTGTTAAAAACAAGCCTGCACTTTCTTGTGTTGGGGTTTTTCCTGCTTCTTTTCGCGGACCTGGAAGTTACCGTCCTAGATCCGTGGATCGAGCTACCACGAATATTTTCCGGTCTCGTCACTCCCGACCTGCTCTCCTTGTGGTCGATGCGGGTCGCGTTGTTGAACACGCTAATTTTTGCACTGTGCGGTATTGCTCTGGCGATAGCAATGGGTATACCGTTGGCGTTTGCGTTCTCCCTTGCACCCGTGCGAATGGGGTGCGCAGTAGTTCGTGCAGTTCACGAGATCTTCTGGGCGTTTATCTTCCTTCCCATCGTGGGTCTCAATCCGGTCTGCGGCGTGTTTGCCATTGCGGTCCCATACGCCGGAATCTTCGCCAAGGTGTTCGCAGAAATCAGGCAAGAATCGGATCAACGGCCACTCCGAGCTCTTCCAATTGGAGCCGACTGGTTCTCTCGATTCTGCTACGGCGTATTTCCAATCGTCACTCGCAGTCTACGGAACTATACTGCCTATCGTTTCGAGTGCGCCCTCCGGTCCAGTGCGGTACTTGGTTTCATTGGCCTGCCGACCCTTGGCTTTCAACTAGAGACCGCCTTTCGCGAAGGTAATTACAGTGAGGCGGCCGCGATTCTCTACCTGTTTTACATGTTGATCCTGTCCCTCAAAGTATGGCTCAAGCCCAAACTCGTTCCCATATGGCTCGCTGGAGCATTTGTCCTGCTCGCCAAAGATGTTTCGTTCCGCTGGGAAAATGTCACCCGCTTCGGGCGTGAGATCCTCCCGTGGCCCATGCGGCGCGAAGGTTTCGCCGCGGGAACCGATGCACTCAAGCTGGCACCAGCAGAAACCTACGCCTGGTTGCAATCGCTGTTTCAGAATCAAGGCATCCATGGATTGTGGAACACATTGGTCTTAACCCAGATTGCGCTGGCAGTCACCGGGCTCGTTGCGGTCTTCACCTTCCCGGTGGTATGCCGCCACTTCAGTGGAAGGCCGACGCGGTCGCTGGGCAACCTTCTCCTGGTGGTGCTCCGCACCACGCCGGAATACATCATTGCCTATATACTGATTCAACTCTGGGGACCATCCATGCTGCCGGCGATCCTAGCCATCTCGGTACACAATGGGGCTATCATGGCCCATCTCACCGGCGGGCAAGCTAACCAACTCGACCTGCGATTGGACGCACCCTCCCGACGCAGCGACCGGTTCGGATTCGAGGTCCTACCGAGGGTGTACGGACAGCTGCTGGCATTCCTGTTCTACCGCTGGGAGGTGATTGCACGAGAATCGGCCATTCTCGGCATACTCGGCGTCTACACCTTGGGCTTCTACATCGACAGCGCTGTATCCACTGACAAGCTCGATCAAGCAATGGCTCTTATCGGCCTCAGTGTACTCCTCAATGTGGGCATCGACGCGGTTTCGCAGGCGGTCAGACGTTGGCTGCGCTTGTCAGTGGGCGAATTGGTGACGCTCCGGGAATAGAATCTGTAGTTGCGTGCCTTCGTGAGGTGCGCACGACGTGGCTGATCTGTCCGCTCGCAAAACAAGAATGGCTCACGCAAAGTGCGTGAGCCATTCGACAAAGATATCTTCAATCTGCGCCTTAACATTAACTATCGCGTGCGATGCTCCACGAATCCTTAGCGGGACTCGGTTCACGTGGCAAGAGACAGACCTGCCAACACCGCACCGATATCAAGCAAGGTCGAAACGATCGAGATTCATCACCTTGCTCCACGCAGCCACGAAGTCGCGCACGAACATCTCTTGGGAATCTTCACATGCATAGGCTTCCGCGATAGCACGAAGCTGGGAGTTCGAACCGAAGACCAGATCCACGGCGCTCCCCGTCCACTTAACTTTTCCCGTTGCGTTATTGCGGCCCTCGAACACACCGTTGGATGCGGCCTGCCACGTCGTGTCCGTGTCGAGCAGGTTAACGAAGAAGTCATTGGTCAATATCTCGGGCCGGTCAGTGAAAACGCCATCTTTAGACTGACCGGCATTTGCGTTCAAGGCACGCATACCGCCGACCAGCACCGTCATCTCTGGAGCGGTCAGATTCAGCATATGCGCCCGATCCACCAGAAGCTCTTCCACCGGTCGCGTGTGACCGTTCTTGAGATAGTTGCGGAACCCGTCGGCCGTCGGTTCGAGTACGGCAAATGACTCCACGTCGGTTTGCTCTTGAACCGCGTCCGTGCGTCCTGGAAAGAACGCAACTTGCACGTCCTGCCTAGCACTCTTAGCAGCTTGTTCGACAGCTGCGCAACCGCCCAGAATGATCATATCTGCGAGCGAGACCTTTTTCCCACCGGACTGCGAACTGTTGAAGTCTGTTTGGATCCCTTCCAAGGTCTGCAGCACTTTCGCCAGTTCGGCCGGTTGGTTGACCTCCCAATCCTTCTGTGGTGCCAGGCGTATGCGAGCCCCATTCGCCCCACCACGCTTATCAGTGCCGCGGAAAGTCGCCGCCGACGCCCAAGCAGTAGAGACCAGCTGGGAGACCGATAGACCTGATGCCAGGATCTTTTCCTTGAGATCAGCGATGTCCCGATCCTGGATCAACTCATGATCGACGTCGGGGACGGGATCCTGCCACAGGAGCGCTTCTTCAGGAACCTCCTGACCGAGACACCGTGAGCGCGGACCCATGTCGCGGTGAGTCAGCTTGTACCATGCTCTGGCGAAGGCGTCTGCGAATTCATCCGGCTGCTCGTGGAATCTTCGTGAGATGGGCTCGTAGATCGGATCCATCTTCAGAGCAAGGTCCGTGGTCAGCATGAAGGGGGCGTGCCTCCTGGACGGATCGTGCGCATCCGGGACGGTGCCTTGCGCAGACTCATTCGTGGGCGTCCACTGTTGGGCACCGGCGGGGCTTTTTGTCAGCTCCCACTCGTAGCCAAACAAGTTGTCGAAAAAGCCGTTGTCCCACTTTGCCGGCTCATTGGTCCACGCTCCCTCCAAGCCGCTCGTGATCGCGTCTCCGCCCTTGCCACGACCAAAGCTGCTCTTCCAGCCCAAACCCTGCTCCTCAAGGCTGGCCCCCTCGGGTTCTGCACCGACCAGGGCAGCATCACCGGCACCGTGAGCTTTGCCAAACGTGTGCCCGCCGGCAATGAGTGCAACCGTCTCCTCGTCGTTCATCGCCATGCGTGCGAATGTCTCGCGAATGTCCCGGGCTGCAGCAACCGGGTCGGGGTTACCATTCGGCCCCTCCGGATTCACGTAGATCAAACCCATCTGAACAGCGCCAAGTGGATTCTCCAACTCCCGGTCGCCACTGTAACGCTCGTCCGCGAGCCACTCGGTTTCAGACCCCCAGTAGATATCCTCTTCAGGCTCCCAAACGTCATCGCGCCCTCCAGCAAATCCGAACGTCTTGAGGCCCATCGATTCCAAGGCGACATTTCCGGTCAAGATCATCAGGTCAGCCCACGAAAGTTTCCGCCCGTACTTCTGCTTGATCGGCCAGAGTAAACGGCGCGCCTTGTCGAGGTTGGCATTGTCAGGCCAGCTGTTGAGAGGAGCAAAACGGAGTGTTCCCGACGCCCCACCTCCGCGGCCATCTGCAATGCGATAGGTACCCGCGCTGTGCCACGCCATCCGGATGAAAAGCGGACCGTAGTGGCCATAGTCAGCTGGCCACCAGTCTTGCGATGTCGTCATCACCGCTTGGATATCCTTCTTCACGGCATCCAGATCGAGTGTCTTGAACTCCTCAGCATAGTTGAAATCCTCGCCCATGGGATCGCACTGCGGGGAGTTCTGGTGGAGCATCTTCAGGCTTAGCTGATTCGGCCACCATTGTTGATTGGCAGTGGTGCCACGAGCGTGAGACCCGTGCATCACCGGACACTTTCCATTGCCTTCCATGTTCCTCTCCTATCTTGTTGTTTTATTGATACTATCGGCGCCGTCTGAAGCGACAGGGATAAATGACACTTATTGAATTAACAAAGGGTTACCCTTCAGGTGCGAGGCCGAGCTTTTGCCGGCGGCAGGGACTGCAGAAGCCGTAGAACTCGACGCTCGACCCAATGATTTCGCAACGGTCCAACTCATCTCCAAGGACAGGTGCCCGATTGACAGGGACATCCGTGATCTGGTTGCAAGCAATACACCGAAAATGTGCGTGCTCTTCTGTAGAAGCATCGAACCGAGTCGCCGCGTGTCCTACGTAGATCGGTTTGACAAGTCCGACGTCAATTAGCGATTCGACCGATTTGTAGACGGTGGCGACGCTGATCCTCGGGAACACATCACTGACCGTCGAGTGGATTTCCTCGACGGTGGGGTGCGATTCACTGGCATGAAGGAAACCGTACACAGCTAGCCGCTGCCGCGTTACCCGATATCCCGCTCGGCGCAGGCGATCACTCGCCGATTTGATAGAAACTTGTTGGGGACTGTGAGTCTGCACAGAATCTGGAAAGTACCGCACAGACTTTTATTGTCAATAATGATTCTTATTATTGACGCCAACAAAGACCATGATTATTCGCCAGAGGATCGTGCTACCAAATCAAGAAGGGCCCAATACCGACTTCCCGAAGGTTTGGTTCAATACGGCAGAACATCGCGGGGCTGGTATTGGTTACCCCCCATTAACTGATCCACCTCCTTCGACGGATTCTCGATTTCCGCCAGCTGCCCGCGCATGTCTTCTTGGGTAATGAAGCACGGGCGTAAGTACATGCCGAGAAGACACGAACGGGGCCTTTCTGTCCTGTTGGGTCGGGCGGTATGCCAATAAGCCCCGTGTGCAATCACAACGCTGCCGCGGATCCCAGTAACTATCTCACCTTCGTCATTCCACACCTCGCGATTGGGCGGTGGATGCAGCTTGCGATGCGAATATGGCACAATCGCAGTGGCACCATTCTCGACGGTGAAATCGTCGAGCATCCAGATCGTCTGTCCGGTAAAGTTTCCTGATGGCCATGGTGGCTCCAGCTTGTGATACGGAAAGTCCGAGTGCCATACGTAACCTTCTCCACCCGGCATGATCGAATTAGCGGTCCAGGTGGAACAGATCATGTCGTTACCCAAGTAAGTGCGCCATATCGACGTTATGAGAGGGTGGCACATCAGTTCCAGAAAGATGGGATGCTTCAGCGCAATCCGGGCAACCCGCTGCGAATGCTTCCGCTCGACCTCCTCATTGCGCTCGGCGGCAAGTAATGGCTCAAGGGCCGATCTCGCTTTGTCCGCCTCCGTGCGAGATATGACAGATTCCACCGCACAGTAACCTCGCTCGTCCATCTCGGCGATGGCCGCGGCGACGTCGTGAGTTGGCTCACTCACGTTGCAAACTCTTTTTCCAGAACATTCGACAACACGTTGCGGGAATTAACGTGGAGATCAGCCTTGGGGTCAAGGTAGACAGGTTTACTTCCCCATTTGTTTGCCTTCAGATAGGTCGTTGGACACGGCCGATTTGCTACAGTTCGTTGATGCAACATTGTTCCGGTATCCATAAGTTACGGAGGTCCCAATGAGATTTCTTCAGTTATTCCTCATCTTACCCATGTACCAAAGGACGAGGAAGGTTATGTCAACCCGCCATATGAACCCGGAATGGGATATCGGATTATTTAGGACTACATTGAAAAACACTGATTGCATGAAAGTTAGCCTGGAAAGGATCAAATATTGATGACCGATACGAATCACGACCCCGTCAGAGTTGGCATCGCAGGCTTGGGACGGAGCGGATGGGGCATTCATGCCAACGCCCTGAGCAAGCTCGACGACCACTTCAGAGTGGTTGCCGTGTGCGACCCGGACCATTCACGCCAGCAAGAGGCCAGGGATCGCTTTGGCTGCACCACCTACGACAACATAGACCGGCTCATCAGTGATGAAACAATCGAATTGGTGGTGGTGGCTACGCCCAGCCATCTGCACGTCAGTGACACCTCGAAGGCGATGAAGGCAGGTAAACACGTTATCGTGGAAAAACCTATGGCGGTCGATCTGACGGGTGTAAACGAGATGATTGCTGCATCCGAGGAAACAGGACGCTTGCTCACCGTCAATCAAAACTACCGCTATCACACCGACTTTCTGAAGATTAAAGAGATCGTCGACGCGGGGGTCTTGGGCCGCATCATCCAGATACGGATGACCGGCGATAGCTTTCGTCGGCGCTGGGACTGGCAAACTTTAAAGAAATATGGTGGCGGAGACTTGAACAATAAAGGTGCTCACACCGTAGACTGGGCCATTCTCTTTTTCGACGATCCAGAGCCGGAGATATTTTGCCACATGGAGACAACACCGCTTTCAGCCGGCGACGCGGAGAGCCACATCAAAATCTTGATCAAGCCGAACGATGGCCCACTCATCGACATCGAGTTTGCCAACGCCTGTGCTTATCCGCAGGATGACTGGCTATTCATGGGCACAAAGGGAACCTTAATCTGTGACCGCAAGACGATCCGCTGGAAATACTTCGACCCAGACGAAGCTCCGCCCCTAGTCCTCGACGAGAATCCGACGCCGGACCGAAGCTATAACAACGAGGAATTGCTGTGGGTCGAGCAGAGTTACGCGCCGAACACGGACTTCTCGCGATGTATGAGGCCGCTGTATACGGATCTTTATGCCGCAATTCGTAACGGCGCACCGCTGGCGATTACGCCCCAAAGCGTGCGCCGTCAGGTCGCCATTCTAGAACGGTGCCGCGAACTGAGTCCAATCTGAATGGAACCCGCAGGCATGCTCGCGTCATGATGTCTGTGAACGGCAGGTGGAATCGGCGTGGCCTCTTTAGTTGGGGATGCCGTAACTTTGCGACTGGCCAAGACAGGAGCCTACTTCAACAGAGTAACCGCTCGAACGGCGAGAAAATCACCGGCTTTCATGCGCAGAAAGTACACTCCACTGGCAAGTTCCCCTCCGCTGCGGTCCCGTCCATCCCAAGTGACGCGATACGCCCCTGACTTGAACTCCGCACCGATCAACGTGCGCACCCGCTGGCCCGCAGGGTTGTAGATGGAAATATTGACGGCAATCTTCGCCGGCACCTGAAAGCGAACTACCGTTTGAGAATTGAACGGATTGGGATATGCCGGCTGCAGCGCAAATCTGCCCGGTTTTTCTTGGTCCTCTTCCACCACCGTGATATGCGGCCCCAATTCGCCCGAAGCCAAATCGAACGGAATATACATCAACATTCCGGGACCAAATTTCTGGTCCTCAGGATAATCCCAACTTCGACTGTGCAGTCCGAAGCGGGTACCGTAATAGATCCCGTCGTACCGCCCGCCCCCTTCGTCGACCACACGCAGATGCCAGGTGACGTCCGGACGAAAGGGGCCAAGACGGCTCGGAAGAATCACTTCGAACAGCCCGGCGCCGTCGCGTCCCAGCACGGAGAAATGTGCGCCGCGATTGTTACCGGACGTTGTGAGAAACGCCGCATGTCCGCTGACTTCTGGCTGGATCTTGATGTTGTTGCCTTTAGCGGGCGCGATGTGTAACGCCCGCAGACCCAACTTGGCATCCTCGTTGGAAACGTGATCGCCAATCTCGTCACCGTTCCGGTTCACCCAGATGAGTCGCCCATCATGTGCAACAAACGCTACGTTTGGGCTGGAGTGGCTCGCCATCCAGATCCCTTGGCGATTGACGCCGATCTGACCTGGGCCCCGGTTCCCGTAGACATCGTTGACATCGAATTCCCGAACAACTTCCCCAGTTTCCTTGTCCCACGATTCTATTGTGCTCAAAGGCGGATATCCTTGGCTCCAATGAGAGCCGTAAACTATCGGGCCCCACGGTTCCACCGCCATCAGCCGATCTTCGAAGTTAGCCGCGAATCCGTTTACACCGAAGGACGGATCTCGATGCCAACCCCTAGCAGACCGATCGATAAGCATCTTGTACAGACCTCCCTGTTCCCCTTTATAGTGGGTGGTCCAGAAGATGTTGGGATCGATGTCGTCGACTCGCAATCCGCTGAGAGTTCTCGCGCCATCGAAGTCCAGCACCCCATTGTAAGACCAGCGTTCCCATGCCGATGAGTCGGTAAGATAATCGACACCGAGCAAGCCGCGGATCACGTCCCCAGCCCTGTGCTGGTTGGCTGGATACTCCCGCTCATACTCCTGGACCCAGATCTCCGGCGGGTCGAAGCGCGTGTCAATAAGGTTCGAACTCCATCCGGTACGGGCACTGGGTCCTGCTAAAACCGGGCGATCCAGGTTGTTTACGGCGATCACATCGAAGGCGTATTCGCCCGGGATAACCGTCTTACCTTCCCAATCGGTTCCATCCCAGGTCAGGACATGCACGCCGGTTCCAAAAATCTGACCTGAAGAGGCGTAAACAAACTTGTCTTGCGGTTCCAGACGCAGCCAAGCTCCGCGCAGACCCCGCTCTCCCGTTTCAATGCTCCCTTTTTCGTAGACTGCGAGCCAGACGCGAGCCCGTTGGTTGAGGACGAACGGAATCTCTACCGCACCACCACCCCAGTTGACACTCGACGTCCGCAATCTCAGCGGCCGGAAAGTCCCCGCAGACTCGGGCACCGTGTAACGACCGTCCCAAACAGGAGTCGGCGGGAAGGTGGGTCCCTCCGCTCTTTGTCGGGGTTTGCCACCCATTGCACGCAACTGCTCTTCGATATGGCGAAGTGCCAACCACTCGATGAAGACCTGAGGCTCGGAGCCTTTCGTAGACTTTATGTGATCTATCATCTGGCGCGCGAGCGTGATCCCTTCGCCAATCTTGTTGGCCGACCACTTGCGTCGCATTTCGTACCACATGTCGGTGTGCTTGAAACCCTCTTCCGCCAGTTGCAGGCGACCACGCACCTTTTCCAAGTTGTTACCATTGCTCTCCGCCGCTTCCACCGCCTCCCAGGCTGCATCGAGATGGTGCCGACTAGCTTCGATGAGCGGGACCTTGTTGGCGTTCAGGATCCAATCCCAGCCGTGGTCGCTCCAATTTCCCATATCCGCTTCCCATCCTTGCCAGTATTGCCGCATGGATTCAGCGGCTGGGCCGTAAAAGCGGGTGTAAAAATCGTCCCACAGCGCGTCCATGTCCCGATTGGTGTTCCAAGCCAGCTTCGCCGCGGCATAGAAGTTCATACCCTGATTTGCCCAGTTCTGCTGTGATTCCGCTACGAACGATTCGATCCCCTGCTCCTTGAAGTAGGCCAAATGCTGGGGGATGGTCGTATTCCACAACGGCCAGGGCACATAAAATTCGTTATGGCCGAAGTAGTCGTAGATACCCACGTGATCGGAAACCGCCTGCCATCGTTGTAAACGTCTTGCGAAGCCTCTGTTAGTCGAGCATTTCCGATCATCCATGGCATGCACGTCGCAATATGACCAGTGCATGTGCGTCATGATCACGGTTACCATCGGGTCGGGAACTATCTTCTCCGGTGGATTTATATAATTGTGATACGCCAGGAAGCCGATGCGCTTGTCGGCATATTTCACCGGATCAAGCTCCCGCAGTCCCCGGGCGATCTGGTTGGCAAAATACATGAAGCGATCGGTTATGAAACCATTGTTGACGCCGATCTCTTCGTCGAGGGCCTTGCAGCGCCAGTCCTGGCAGAAACCGCCACCGTCTTCGGGAGAAACACCGAAGGTAGCAGCTTCAGGTTTTCGATCGAAGAAGAGCGCCGCCTTGCGAATGGCGATAGCAACAACCTCGGGATGGGAGGTGCATAACTGCCCCGACTTCTTGCTGTTCCCCTTGGCATCTCTAGCGAACCAATCCGGGTGTTTTGCACGCAGCTCGGGCGTCTCCACCAAGATGTGGTGGAAACTGTGACCGAAGAAATAGTCAGGCGGACCGATGGAAGCGCGGTTACGACGCTGCCAGTCTGGCGCACCTCGGGTGTGGCCTGACCAGATGAGACCGTGCACCGCGAAGAAATCGGGCGTGTGCCGTTCCCTAAGATCGGGTACGCGAATGGTCTTCTGTGGAAGTATGTCCTCCCCAATTTCCCCCGGCATAAACCAGCGCACATGAAGGTAGTCTTCAAGGAAACCGTATACCGCATTTAGGGAACCCTTTTCGGAATTCCCGAGCAGCACCAGATCGCTGCCGTGAGTCTCGATCAGGTAACCGTCGAGCCCGAGATCGGCGGTTTGCAGGTTTATCCGGTCGGTGAATAGGGTGCGTCCGACGAGTATCCGTGTACTGGTTGTTGAGAGGCCGGACTGCTTGACGCCGTCACCAGCTCCCGAATCCAGCTTGGCGTCAGTCACGATCGGCACCATGGCTCCGCTGATCTTGCGCAAGTAGAGTTGCAGCTCCTCGGCAGCGATTCGTTCGTTGGTGCTGGCGTGGCTACCCATGACGATGGTGGTCTGCGGTTCCCCTGCTTCGACTATTAAGAGCTCCGCGCCCGCGGACGCCGCTGCGGCAACCGCTAGCATAGCGCTGGCGACGATGTTCAACAACGGCGACTTTTTTGGACGGTTAATGGACATTATGACCTACTAATATGTTAATAACAATATTGTGGCTATGGCATCTAACCCAAGATTCGCACGATCAGACCGGTGCTCGATTCGATGCCGAAGTCTGTTGACCGCATGGTTATTGTTGCTCGCTGGGCCACTTGGCGCTGACATGCTCCTAGTGGAGAATGGACATCCCCGAACTGCTATCGTCGTAGCGACACAGCCTTATGACAAAGAAGCGTTGGCCGCTACCGAGCTTCAGCTCTACGTGAAAAAAACCACCGGGGCTCTGATACCGATTGTTGGCGACACGGCTCGGATTTCAGCACCACGCATCCTAATCGGAGACAACTCCGTATCGCGTAAGCTCGAGCTAAACCTGGATAAACTTGGACGGGATGGCTATCTGATTCAAAAGGTAGGCACCGATTTGGTATTGCGGGGTGCCACTGAACACGGCACCTTGAACGCAGCCTACGCCTTCCTCGAGAATTACCTGCAGGTTCGGTGGTTCATGCCTGGAGAACTGGGAGAGGACATCCTACCCAGATCGACAGTTAGTGTTCCAGACGAAGTGCATGAAAAACAGACGCCTGATTTTCATGCACTTTACGGACTCAAGTGGTCCGGCTATAGCCCGGGAGCACCAGCATGGGAACGACGAAATCGCGCTTGCCTGAATGAAACCCCGTTGGGTCCGGCACGCTATTTTTTCGAACACTCCTTTCACAAATTCATCCACGAAACAGACGCAACCAGGGAAGCCCATCCCGATTGGTTTGCTCGTGATATCCACGGAACACACAAGCGCTCTGGTCAGTTGTGCACTACCAACCCAGAAGTTGTTAAAGTTACTATTGAGAATAGCCGCGGATTACTTCGATAAATATCCAGAAGCTCCAACCTTCGGCCTAGCACCAGAGGACGGCCTCGGCTCCAGCTTTTGCGAGTGTGACCGATGCCGCGCCCTCGACATCGAACTGGCGATCACGGACGGCACCTTGACCGACCGTCTGATGATCTTCTGCAACCAAGTAGCAAACGGACTGCGACAAATTGACCGAGAGAAGTACGGAGGAAAATTTCTCGGCTTCCTCGCCTACCAAAATTACACGACACCGCCGCGCGTAGTGATTCCAGATGAGATGGTGTTGGTAGTTATCACTCACATGCATTGGGACTTCTGCGACACGCATCCGCTGGAAGATCCGGAATGCTCATCCAATACCCAGTTTTTGGAAGTATTGAAGCGCTGGTTAGAAGTCAGCAAACACGTAGGGGTGTACGATTATTTCGGACACAACGAGTTCTATGTCCCCTGGCCTCTGTGGAACACCACGATCCCCCAGCATCTCCGCACCTACAAGAAATTGGGGGTCGAATCTCTAGTCGTTGAGTCCCAGCAGAACTGGGCCAACCAGGGAATGAATTTCTATGCCACTGCCAAACTCGCATGGGATGTAGACAGGGACACTGACATTCTATGGACTGACTTCTTTGAGCGGTTCTACGGACCGGCAGAGGAGCCGATGAGGTTATACTGGGAGCGATGGCAACAGGCAATGTTGGACAGTAATGGCCACCAATGGGACTGGATCAAGGCGTATACTCCGGAGGTGGTCGAACAATGCGGTGTTCATCTGCAGGAAGCACACAGTGCCGTCGAACGAGCGGCACATACGGGAACATACAGCGCCGAACGGCTCAACAAAGTGCGGGGCCGATTACAACTGGCAGCGGAAGGGTTC
>CAYNZV010000009.1:54278-70664 GCA_964401715.1 uncultured Gemmatimonadaceae bacterium
CGCCGAACGGCTCAACAAAGTGCGGGGCCGATTACAACTGGCAGCGGAAGGGTTCCGAACCACAAGTGTTTATTGAATGGCTTGCCTTGAAACACATCTTCGAGCAAGAGATGGCTATTCTCAATAAGCGGTTGCGCGCATCTGGGCCTTAGGAGCGTTTCCGCTGCACTACCCCCACAACACTTCCCAGCGGCGCTGATAGAATATCTACGACCGTTTCCGGACCGTCACTCGCTGCACGCCCCACTTGCGCCCATTCAGCTCGAGATACGCTTCGAGCGTTTGCTCTCCCCGCTCAAGGTCGACTCGCTCGAACACAAACTCACCCTTATCCCGGTTCGATGAGCGTGGAACGTCATCCCGCCACTTTATCTTGTGCCCAATCTGTTGGCTACCGCATTTGAAGCGCAACGTTGCGCCCTGCATCCCAGTAAGGTCGTCCGTCTCTACGAGCAATGAATAGATCCCATTCGTGGCGATCTCCACCATCCAGAAACCAGGGTGCTCGGCATCCCAACCCTCCTCGTCGCCGTACAGACGCCAATCTTGCCGCGTCAGGCTGGTGGGATTCTCGTATTTGGTACCGATCACTATGCGCGGAGCCTCATAGTTGTCGGGTCGCGTGTTTGACACGTCATCGAACCAACGTACATATTCGCTGCGCAGGGAGGCGATCCTTTCAGGATTTGCTCGGCTTATGTCGTTCTCTTCCGCCGGATCAGCTTGCAGATCGTAGAGTTCATCTTCATCCAATTCCTCGTGACGATGCAGCTTGTAGCGCTGACCAATGGCGGCATAGTTGCGATCGCGCACCGCGGTATCGCCCCGATGCCACTGCATGCAGATGGTGCGGTCCGGCCAGTCCGAGACTTCCATTTCTTGCCTTAACAGCGGCAATAGGTTTGCCCCGTCTATAGTTCGGTCGGCTGGCGTGTCGACCTCCGTTGCTGCGCACAGCGTCGGCAAGATGTCGATCGGATTAGCCAGTCGGTCCAAATCACGTTCGCCGGAAATCTCCACCGGCCATCGAATAAAACAGGGAACTCTGATTCCTCCTTCGTACAATGCGCCCTTAATGCCCCGAAGGCCAGCATTGAAACGGATCTGGCCGGACTCATCGCGGGACGAACCGCAGGGGCCATGGTCGGAGGTGTAGATGAGGATGGTATTCTCGCCAATGCCGAGATCTTCAAGCTTTCGGGTGAGGCGGCCTATATTGTAGTCGATGTTTTCAACCATGCCATAGAGTCGGGCAACGGAATCGCTCAGATTCAGGTCCCGATATCGTCGGCTCCAGTCCTCAGCAACATCCAGAGGGTTATGCGGCGCATTGGTACCGATATAGGCAAAGAATGGTTGTCCCGATTTTTCTTCGATAAACCGCAGGGCTTCGTCAAAGAAGATGTCGGTGCAGTAGCCCAAGTAGCGTTGCAGCTGGCCGTTGTGTACCAGATCCGGATCGAAGTAACTCTTGCGGCCCAGATCCGACGGTTGGCACATGCCACCACCACGATGCATTACACATTCGTCGAAACCTTTATCGATGGGACGCATGGGATAACAGTCACCCAGGTGCCATTTACCGAACAGTCCGGTGGTATAGCCCGCGTCTCGAAGCAGCTCGGCCAGCGTCACCTCGCTTGGATCGATCATCGAACGCCCCAGATAAGTGTCTATTGCCCGTGTCCGAAACGGATGTCGACCGGTGAACAGAGCGGCTCGAGCCGGCGTGCAAACCGGTCCAGACAGATAACGCGTCAAGCGGGTACTCTCGCGGTAGAGCTGGTCCAGCTTCGGCGTGCTGGTGTACGGATTCCCATGACAAGCAAGATCGCCATAGGCCAGATCGTCCATAATAACGATTACGACGTTCGGCTGAGTCATGTTCTTGTAGGCCTAATGTTCGGCCGCAAGGGACCAGTCATAGGGATATACCTCGATGGTAACATCAGGGGCCAGTTCTTTGATTCTCGGGTTATCCGAGTAAGACTGGATCCACTTCAAGAGCGAACCGCCATCACGAACAAAATCGCCTTCGAACCACTTGAAGATTTCGTTGACGACGAGCTTGCCGTTCTTCAAATAAACATGATGACCCTCGTTGACAATAATCTTGGAAAGCCGATCCAAATCCGCATCCAAGGTTTCCGATTCGAACGCTTGCGGTGCCAGCGGCGGACAGGATAAAGCCCCGCAGTTCAACGCTACATGGATGCGCGCATCTTCAAAGCGGGAGCGGAAGATGCCGTTCTCGATGTCGTCGAGGGAACGCTCCTTGCCGGCAACGATATAACGGATCTCGCGGAAGAAACGAAAATCGCCGCCCTCGGCATTTTTTACGCTTTCCAAGGGAAAACGCTCCAGTATGGCGTGAATAACTATGGCGTTGTAGGCGTTTATCCACGACGCCAGCGGTTCAGCTTCCGGCATGCGGGCAATTGCGTCGACATAGGCCTGCAACTGGGCCACGGCATCCTTATCGGCTTTGAACTCTTCGTAGCCGATTCTTCCTTGCTTCAGGTATTTTTCCAGAACCGTATTGAACGGAGTCGAGTCGAGGGTCTGCTTTGCCGACCGTGGCTTATCAATTGCCACCTCATGTTGCTCGGTTGGCTTGGTATCAGCAGTTGTTTCCTTGGCCCCCGGATTGACGGCAAATAAGGCATTAGCCATAGCGAGGTTGGTGATTAGCGCTGCTACACGCATCGCAGTATCTCCAGGTTCCCTATACTACGTCGAAGCGTTCGCCCCAGGTCATCACCAGCGTTTTTTCCATTTCGCTCGGCATGCGAACATAGGAAAGCCAGTAGGGCTCCCGGTACGAAATATCGTGCCCCAGCTCGTTCTCGTGGCCTGGTATGATCAGACGGGGGTTGTAGGCTGCGACCAATCTCAACAAATCCGGCACCCATGAGTTGGGGAGCAGCAGATCGACATCGTAGTGATCTACAGCGCTCTCCAGCCAGTCGAGGTCATCGCAATGACCCTGATCTCCGGTATGGACGACAGTGAAGTCACTCGGAGTGACCACGACATGGTGGTTTACCTCGGTTTTTTCTCCCTGATGGCCAGGGTTAGCAGCGACCTTGAGCAACTGATCACCAGCCGACACGTGCACTTCGTGCATTACGTGGGCTTCCCGTGGCAGATGTGTGATCTGTTCATGGAACGGTTCCTCAGTCATTACCTGTGGCGGCGCCACGACCGGTTTGTCCTGGTCGAGGAACTGAGCAACAACGTGCGGATCAGCATGATCCTCATGGAGATGACTGATAAAAAGCACATCGCAGACGCTGGCGATCTTGTCGAGGACCGAATCATCCACCGCAAAGGCTGGAACATTCGCCGAATAGCCGCGGGTCAAATCGAACCCCAGTGTCACCTCGGGCGTACGCAACACATAGCCGTGATCATACAGCTTCCAAACCGTCGCGCCGTGCTCGACATTGCCCGCATCAATATCGTCAGCGACATCCGCTATGCGGCGATGGTGAAAGCTTTGCAGGGCAGGCTTGCTCGCGGCGGCTTCATCATGAAGCACGTGATCCAGCAACTGCATGGCTAGCCGTCGTATAGGTGGTTCGGGAAAAGCGGGTGGGTTGGCGCGCAACGCTGCGTCGACAAGCTCGAGCGTGAACTCCTCCTGGGCGGCAAGATACGCTTCGGGGTTGCCGCGGTAGTGCACGGATTTTGTCGTTGGTTGACTCAATGGGTTTTTCGAATCGTCACCAATCATGGCCCGTCCTGTCAGGGTGGTTTTGTGAAACGATTAATACAACTCGCGAAGGCGTTGCGCCGCTGCAGCCTCGTTTTTCAGTTTCTGATACGGTTCCTCAAGTGGCATACTGCCTTCCAACCCTGGCGAGAATCCGCAGTCTGGGTTTATGCTGAGCCGTTCCGGGGCAACATATTTCAACGCCTCTTCCACTCGTCCCACGATTTCCTCAGTCGTGTCGACTTTCTCGAAACGGCACTCCACCGCCCCCAGACCAATGAGCTTGTCTTCCGGCAACTCCCGCAAGATGGCGACGTCGCCGGCAACTGGAATACTGAACTCCATAACGTACTGATCGACGTTGATCTTTTTCATCGTTTCAATGATCGGATCATAGGCGCCTGCCGCGCCCCAACCGCCACGTCCCCAATTCCTTCTACAAAGGTGAAGCGCTGTCTGTACGCCCTCTATGCCATCCAGCATCTCGTTTATTTTGTCGGCCGCGAGATCCATCTCATACAGGGGTTCGTCAAACGAATCCCGATAGGAAGGATCCACCAGCACGCACAGGTGAGGTTCATCGATCTGCACGATCGTGATCCCTGTCTTTTGAACCTCCAGCAGCTCGTTATGCAGAATGGGCACGAGAGCATCGATGAACTCGTCGCGTGTGGCATACGCCTTCGACGAAAATTCCTGCTCCCACAGCCGCACACCCAAGAGGTAGGGAGAAGGAACACAGACCTTGGTCATACGATCGGTAGCCGCAACGAGAAATCGCGCTTCCTCGGCGATGAGTCCAGGCCGTACCACCTCCATCGGGTCCTTTATCGATATCCCCCATCGCGGGATCTCTGTACGATGGTCAACTTCGAATCCGCTGGCAATGTCGGCAATGACGTGGGTATATGCGTGACGCCGCCATTCACCATCACTGACAAGATCGAGACCTGCCAGTTCCTGGGCAGCAATCGCGTAGCGTACGGCCGCATCCATTTGCGACGACTTGGCCACCTCCACCGATTCCAGACCAGGCACGTCCGGCAACATCTCCTTTATCATCAATGGTCGCGGCAAACTACCAACAACGCCGGCAGCAAAGCGAGTTTCGAGGAAACGTTTGGAAATGGTCATATGAAATCCTATGTCCGTAGTGTCAAGATGTTGACACCTACCCGATACGTAATATAGACTCCCATCTATCAAATTTTGATAGCAAGGAGTCCTAGGTGGAAAAGCTAGAGTTTGTCGACGCCCACGTCCACTATTACGACATGAAGCACCCGGAACTGCACTACGGCCATTGGCAACCAGGCGTTCCCCACTCTACCCTTGGCGAACAGATTCAAAAACTAGCCGAACGCAACTATCTCGCCGAAGACTACATTGCCGAAACGCGCAACGCCAACGTTGTCAAAGCAGTTCACGTCCAGGCCGCCATCGGCACCAAGGATGTCGTCAAGGAGACGGAGTGGCTCCAAGAAGCTGCCGACCGCACCGGCTTCCCTCATGGTATCGTTGGCGAAGCAAACCTACGGGACCCAGGCGTTGGCAAAATATTGGAACGCCATTGCAAATTCGCCAATATGCGCGGTATCCGGGACTTCTCGTACGGCGACTACCTCCTGGAATCCGACTTCCATCGAGGTTTTGCACTACTCGAAAAATTCGACCTAATCGCTAGCATCGCCGTGGAGTGGCATGAAATGAAGAAGCTCCGCGATCTTGCCACCAAATACCCGAACATTCAAATCGTCGTGGACCACACAGGACTGCCAATGGAACGCTCCGAAGAATACTTTGCCAACTGGAAGCAGGGAGTAGTCTTAGTCTCGGAGGCAGACAACGTCTGGTGGAAGATATCCGGTCTTGGGATGGCTGATAACAACTGGACAGCCGAGAGCATTCGGCCATATGTAATGCACTCCATAGAGACGTTTGGCACTCGACGCACGTTCTTTGCCAGCAACTGGCCAGTGGATTGGTTGTTCAGCAGCTATGACAAGCTGGTAGACGCCTACACCGAAATCATCGCCGACTTAAGTTGTGACGAGAAGAAGGCGATATTCTCGAAAAACGCCGAGAAGCTTTACCGCATTTGACACGAAGAATCTTGAGGCCACCCGCCAGCACATTGTCCAATCCGCATTACCGACCTGAAACGTGCCATTACCTCTACTAAGCCAGTTACTGCTTACTGACGCCAAGTTATTTGTGGCTCCCAGCTGAATAGATCCTTCGCTTTCTTAATGGAAAGGGGAGAGGTATACCCAAATAGCTCTTCAACTAGGGGCACTCCAGGATAGACGGCGTGCAACGCATCTAACGTAGTGACAGTTAGCGAGGTATCGGCAGCATTGATGAAAAAGGCTTCGTGGCCGGTCCAATCGTGTTCCAGCGCAAGACGACAGGCACGGCCGCAATCAGCCAAGTGCAAGTAGCCCCAGAAATCTTTCGCATTCTCCCGAGGATCGTCGTTCGGGCTGTTCCGGTAACTCGCCAGATCCTCTCCGCTTAGCAGAGCATGGAAGCGGAAACTGGCGATCTGAACACTGGAACGACGGGCGAATCCATCGGCGATCTGTTCGCCCACCCATTTACTCTGGCTGTAAGCGTCTTCTGCACGGGTGGGGTGTTTCTCATCTATCGGGAAGTATTCCGGCGGAACTAACGCGTGACTGAACACTGCACCGATAGCGTTCACAGAAGAGGCGAGAACGCACTTTTTTATTTCAAGCTCCTCGGCAGCCTGCAGGACATTCCAGGTTGTTGTGACATTCACTGCGAAAACAGCTTCAGGATTGCGACGGGAATCAGAGCGAGCCATGTGAATGATCGCGTCCGCGTCTTCGAAGGCCGCGAGGGTTTGGTCATACTCCATCAGGTCGGCAGTACGAAATTCTCCCATAGAATCAGGATGGTGTGCGATGTCGACATTGACGGCCTCGTAGCCATGATTCAGAAACTCGGGAATGATGTACCTTCCTGCCTTACCGCAGCCACCAGTGATGACAACTTTCATCTTTGACCTTTTGTGACCCCAAGCACGGCCAGACTTATCGCTGAATGCGGGCCGAACCACCTTCGGCGAATGCTCGGACCTGCTCTAGTGTGGCCATAGTGGTATCTCCGGGAAAGGTGGTTATCAACGCCCCGTGCGCCCATCCTTGCTTTACCGCCTCTTCCGGTTCCAATCCAGTCATCAAACCGTGAAAAAAACCGGAGGCAAAGCCGTCGCCGCCGCCAACACGATCGTAGACATCGAGTTCGGCGGTTGGTGCGACGTATGTCTCGCCGTCGATCCAAGCGACAGAACTCCAACTGTGGCGGTTTGTGGAGTGTACCTCCCGCAATGTGGTAGCGATTATCTTGACCTGAGGGAACTTCTCCAGTACTCGATCGATCATCCCGAAGAAGGCGCTGGGATCGAGCTTCGACTTTGCAGCCACCTCTGGACCGGGTATGCCCAATCCCTTCTGCAAATCCTCCTCATTACCCACGAGCACGTCAACGTTTTTAACAATGTTTCCAATAACCTCCTGGGCACTGTCGAGCCCCCCAGCGATACTCCACAGTTTTTCGCGATAGTTCAAGTCGAAAGACGTGACGGCCCCGGCTGCTTTCGCTGTTTCCATGCCAGTTATAATCGTCGGCGCCGTGGTGGGCGAAAGCGCCGCGAAGATACCTCCGCTGTGGAACCAACGTACCCCCTGGCCAAATAGTTGCTTCCAGTCGAAGTCTTCAGGCTTTAGTTGTGCCGCCGCCTCGTTACTCCTGTTGTAGAAGACAGCGGGGGCGCGTACCCCTTGTCCGCGGTCGCTGAAAACGGTCGCCATGTTGGGTCCGTTTACACCGTTGTGATCGAAGTGTTTGAAGAACGGCTTCACCCCCATTGCACGCACCCGTTCAGCGATGAGATCTCCTATGGGGTAATCGACAATCGCAGAGACGATCCCGGTCTGCATTCCAAAACAGTCAGCCAGATTGGCCGTCACATTGAATTCGCCACCACTGACGTGAATCTGGCACGAGTTCGCTTTTCGGAAAGGAATGATGCCAGGATCTAGCCGATGTACGAGGGCGCCGAGTGCCAGAAAATCCAAGGCCCCGGTCTTCGGTATGTTCAGTCCGTATGTCATCTCGTTCTCCTTGCTAACAACCTCGTCCTAGCGTAGCGCGGTGCCGCGTGAATTTGTGAATTTACGTAATAACAGCCGTAACCCTGACAAGGCCAAAGCCAGGCCTGCATAGAGCTCGTGGCCGCCTGCCACGAAACCAATTGACGTCACTGGTAACAAGAGATGTTCAACGCGACCGGAGGTGGTTGTCAAAGACCCATATATGGCGATGGGAATAGCTGCTGTAAACACCAGTAAGGCGACGTTCGGCGACGGAAAAAGTCCCAAACCTTGAACAGCAGACCAAACGCCTACACATACTACTGAACCAGCCAGAAGAACACGTAACCGTCTCAGCTCAGGGTTCGGATCGAGAAACTCCGTCGCACACGATGCCAAACCTGTCACCACCGCAACACTCCCATGCCCTGCCACGGCAAACAAACCCAAAGTTGGGACGGCCAACAGTCTTCCCCAACGCGGGATCAGACGCGACAGGTACGCGGCCGCGAAACAAGCTGCAAGTGGCATTACTCCGACGACAGAATAGACAGTTGCCACGAACAGAGACCAAAGAATATAGCCCACCTCTCGATTCTGGTGAGTCTGCGGTTGAAATGCTCCGTGGTCTGGTTCCAGCCCCACAAGTTCCAACGCCAATTGCTGTGCTCTTCGAAGGTTGTGATTCCCCGCCTCGGCCGCACGCGACTTAGTGGAATCACCGCGGACGTAGAAGGAAAAATCTGATTTGTCGATTGTTCGCTCAGACCTAGTTCCATCGCGCGACCATTCCACACGGTAGAAACCGTCGCCGGAGGTGACTACCAATGAGGATGACACCTCGTCGTACTCGGTGTGATTAATCCTCTTTCGCGCTACCCATATTTGGCGCAACAGAAGATGTCTCAGTGCCAACTCGTCGCGCATATCAACCGACCGCTTCCTCGTTGCGTCGTTCGCGCCAGGCGACGTTGCGCTCATGTATATCTATCGCTATGTCGATCAACTCTGCCGCGCTGACCCGTTTGAGCACGCCTTTTGATTCCCGCTCGAAATGCAGCAGTCTCTGTAGAGCAACCACGAAATAGCGGGCCGAGATCGAGACCTCGGGGTAACTGCCGTACATGCAGCCATCGCAACTACGAACGAACGGCTCTACAATTGAATGAATAGTGCCATCCCGATAACGCCGTGTGAAGTCCATATCGTATACCCTGACGTCCTCATCGATTTTGAAATCGCAACAGGGAGCTAGGTTTCCATTCGGTTCGATTGCAAAATACAAGTCTGGAGAATCACACACGCCCTGATTTCTGGAGCGCCATCTCACCGGTTCCCCGACGATAAAACGGTAGATATCGTCGAGGTACGCAACCGAATCATAAACCGGATACCCCTCACGTTTCATCGATTTCACGTCATCGATGACCTCGCGCACCAATGGAAAAACGCTTTCACGAAATTGACACGCGCCGTCGTCATCGAATGTCCTGAAACCGCGCGGCTGTCCCGGATCGGCATGATGGACCGGTACCAGCGACGTGCCCCAACCGACTGCCTGACCGAACTCGATGACTTCCCGAATGTGTAATAGATTCCGGGGCATCAGCACGGTGCCAAAGAAAGCGGTCCCGGAGTTTGGGAACACCTTATTCACAGCAGCAATCGAACTTACCGCGCGTTCCCACGATTTCTTGTAGCCGCCGTTGATCTGGTCTTGAAGTGCGCCGCTGAGACTATCGAGAGATATGCTGATGTCATGGGCGCCGGCGTTGACACATTCCTCCAGCCGCCTTTCGCTGGCCAATCCATTGGTTTGCAGCCGCACATGGATACCTACATCGCAGAAAGCCGCGACGATCTCGGCGAGATCCTTCCTGACAAAGGGCTCGCCACCAATCAATAACACTATCGCTGTGCCGATCTCCGCCAAGTTCTCTGCCATCACCCTGATCTGGTCAATGCGCATTTCCTGCACGTCGGCGTTGCTGTAGATGATATTGCATTGCTCGCAAGTCAGATTACAGCGCGCCGTCACGTAGTATTGGACATAAGCCGGACTGCGCTTGGAAAAAAGACTTCGCGCGAGACGCAGTTTTTGTGTCGGCGTGAAGTAGCTCATGCCGCTTCTTCCTTCGCCTTCCTTCTGCATAGACACACTAAGGTCGGACCGAAAGGCAAATCGAAATGTCTTAGGGCACGGGCATCCTGACGCAGGACCCAGGCAAGTGTCCGATTCATCGTGGTTTGCACCGGCTTGAAATCGTTTCCACCACTCAGTTTCCTTTTGAGCCAGAGAGGAAGGAGGAATAGAGGCTGAATATATGAGAGTCGCAAGATCTCGAAGCCCTCGGCGGTAACGAGCCGCGAGATCTGTTTTCTCGAATACCTCCTGAGGTGACCGAAAAGCTTGTCGTGGTCACCGTATAGCCATTGGTAGGCGGGGACACATACCAGCAGCAGACCCTGGTCTTCCAGCACCGTGAATGCTTCCCTGACCGCTGAACGGTCGTCTTCGATATGCTCCAGAACGTCCACCAAAGCCACCAGTTGAAAAATTTGCCTTCGAAATGGCAGATGATCGCCTTCGGCCATGTAGACCTTGGTCCGCTTGGCATTCTGCCGACATATTTGTAGGGCGGACCGACTTTGATCGACTCCGTGGGTCTCTCGGACGTTTTCGAACTGCCGAATGAAATTCCCGGTTCCGCACCCGACCTCCAGAATCTGGTTCGACGTAGCTGATATCGACGCGTACTGAGCCAACAGCTGTCGCAATACGAAATATTTGCTGGTCAGCCAAAAATGCTCCTTCCCCATTTCGTGATAGAGAAGCGTTACGTCAGGATCCACTGGATCAGGTCCGGTCAGGTGACAACTCGGCCTAGTCGGCCTCTTTGATTGTCAAGTCGAAACCTTCGCGCTCGCGAATCGCGTAGCTGGGTATTCCTTTGACGGCGTCAAAGACGTGACCCAGATACTCCCCGAGCACACCGAGTACCATCAACTGAACGCCGCCAAGAAAGGCAATCAAGGATGCCAGGGACGCCCATCCCGCGTAGTCGGGGTAACCCAGTGAAAGCTTCATCGCTACAATGACAACGGTGTAAGTCAAGCTGAGTGCGGCAATGGCGGCCCCCAAGACAGCACATACCCTCAAAGGTGCCTTAGAAAACCCTGTAATGCCTTCCACGCCCAGCAAGAATAGCCCGGAAAGGCTGTACTTCGATTCTCCGTGTTTTCGTTCATGGCGTTCGTAAGGTAGGTTGAGCTGTCGACCTCCGACCCACGATCTCAACCCGCGGTAGAATGGGTGATGTTGCTCCCCGCTGCATAACGTGTCGGCGACACTTCGGCTAACAGCAGAGAAGTCTCCCGAATCGAGAGCGATCGGAAAAGGCGCCATCCACCTGAAACACCGATAAAACAAGCGGTAGCAAGCGCGCTTCAATAACGGTTCCTTGCGACCGGCTCTTACAGCATTTACGACGTCGTATCCGTCTCGTATGTGGTCTATCATCTGGGGCAACAAACTTGGTGGATCTTGCCCATCAACATCCATTACCACGACCACGTCGCCACGCGTCGCTCTTATTCCCGCATAGATAGCAATCTGCTGACCGAAGTTTCTAGCCAACCGGAGCGCTTTGACTTTGGAGCCCTGCGCACAGCGTTGGATCTGCTGCCACGTCGCGTCGGTGCTACCATCATCTACAATTACTATCTCGAACGAAATCTGATGGCCCGTCAATATCTGGTCGAGGCTGTGGACAAGCTCCGCGATACCGGAAGCTTCGTTGAAGGCCGGTAGAACGACACTGCATTCTGGATTGGGATCTCTCATATCTCTAATGAACGGGATAGCACCATCAGGTCTGATTCGTGAAATGTTGCATGGATGCCGTTCATAGCGAACAGGCCACCTTCATTATATACTTCAGCGATGTACCCTCTATCAAGACGAACCACACACCGGCACCAAAGATGATCCGCAAACGTCTCACCCATTATCTGTGCTTGGACCTTGTTCTTGTCCTGCTCTCCGCAACGTTGTGGCTACCTGCCCTTCTTCACGTAGGGCTGTTGTCGGACGATCACGCTTTTGTAGAAGTATGGGGTATGCCGGGCAACGCCCTGCGTTGGTTACACACCGAATACACTGGTTTTTTCAGACCTCTTTCGGCCCTTTTCTGGAAAGCGAATTTCCAGCTGTGGGGATCTGACGGATTCGGATACCACCTGGCAAATCTTGCCCTGCACGTAACCTGCACTGTGCTCAGCCTGCAAGTTGCACGCCATTTCTTTCCCGGTAATCGCCAGATCGGGACATGGGCGGCGTTGCTATTCATGTTTCTGCCCGGCCACATCTTCGCTGTGCTATCGCCATCCGCTTCACCCGGACTGCTGTGTTCCGTCTTTGTACTTTCCACGGTTCTTTTGCATCTCCGCAATCGGCTGCGGGGATTGGGGTGGCAGTCATTGCCGCTGTTGATTCTAGTCTTGGCGCTGCTCAGTAAGGAACTTGCCCTCACCACACCCCTCCTCATTCTCTTCGTGAACCTCATTTGGCCAGTTGACAAATCGGCGCGGGGGAGGCACGCATTCCGCTTTAGTCTTCCATACTTCGCGATGGTGTTAGCCTATCTGGCGCTGCGCTATTGGTTGTTTGGCCATCTCACGCACAGTCCTCTGGCACACACGAACGTCGATCCATATCGGCTTTTCATCAACGGAGGAATTTATACGCTTACCGCCTTCGCACCATGGGGCCTCGAGGGCTTCAAACCATTCTTTCGCGCAAATCCGCAGATGCTGTTTGTCATGGTCGCCGTGGCATTTGGCATAATCCTAATCTTTGTGTGGCATTTTCGTCGTCACATCGAGAAAGGCCATGTGTATTGCGTTTTGTGGATCGCGATCACTACCATGCCGGTCGTTAGACTCTATTCTCCGTGGAACACCTACCTTCCATCAGTAGGCTCAGCCATTGTCACGGCTGCCCTTCTTCATACAGCATTACGGGCGAGGCCGACCTTGCGGGCTGCTACGTTTCTCGTCGTGCTGTTTACGTGCATGTTCTATTCGATGTCTCACGTCATGGAATGGCGAAAAGCGAGCTCACTTTCACAACGATTCGTTGCGGAGGTAATCCGCGTGTATGAAGAAACCGATGACCGAGTGTATCTGGCCCATATACCGGTGGAACTTGGAGACGCCCCGGTTTTCGGGGGCCCCTGGGGGTTGTACAGCGCTCTTAGTTTGAAAGGCTATCCAAGCGACCGGTTGACGATTCTTTCTCTAGTCCGCATTGGTGAGGATACGACAAATATTGACGCAAGAATACTGAAAAGCGGAGATATCGAGCTCTTTCTCACGACTCCACAAGGACTTTTTCGAATTGAATCAAACGAAACTGTCACCCATCAGCGTACGGCAAGTATTGGATATCGCTACGACGCTCGCGGAAACCAATTCGAAGTGATCTCTTTGAATGACCATGGCGAACCCAACGGCTTGAGAATCGCCCTTGCTGGCAATGATAAGCCGGATCGAGTCTACCTGTGGCGCAACAACGGCCTGAAGCCGCTGTCCATTAGAGCCAAATAAACCGCGCAACCTTTGATCGAGTCAAGTGAATTGCTCGACGGTAACATGAGTCCTCAGCCATGGGCATAGATGGTTGGTGACGTCGACTGCGGGGGTGAGACATGCCAGACAAAGCTCGAATTGCTGTGATCGGCACCGGATGGTGGGCAACCTATGCGCACATTCCAACGCTGAAGGGTCATCCAGATGTGGACCTTGTCGCGCTTGCGGACAGCCGTCCGGAAGTAGTAGTCAAAGCGGCCCAGCATTACGGTGTTGAAAAGACCTATACCGACGTCAACACCTTGTTGGAATGTGAAACGCTGGACGGTGCGGTCGTGGCGACCTGGCATGCTGCTCATTACGAAGTTGCACGGGCTTGCCTGGAGCGTGGCCTTCATCTGGTCTTGGAGAAACCGATGGCACTGCGGGCGATCCATGCCCGTCATCTGTGCGACTTGGCGAATGAGCGCGGCTTGCAGATCGTCATGGGATATCCATGGCATTATCTCTCCTCCACTGTTCGTGCTCGCGAAATTATTCAATCAGGCAACCTAGGTGAAATACAGTACGGAGTAAGCATATTCGCGTCGGGCCCTTACCAACTTTATAAAGGACAAGATCGAGCGCGGGATCCGGCTATGAAGGGAATCTATCCAGTGATTGGGCCTGGAGATGTATACAGCGACCCCGACCGTTCGGGTGGGGGTCAAGGACATCTTCAGGTGACTCATTCCGCGGCCCTTTTACTCTTCCTCACAGGTTTAAGCCCGGTGTCGGTGCAAGCGCAGATGAGCAACCTGGACGTTGCCGTCGACGTTGTGGACTCCATCACAGCACGCCTCGATAATGACGTACTGGCGACCATCGGCAGCACCGGCGCTACCTGTGGCGGTCCCGGTAAGCTTGATATCCAGGTCTATTGCAGTGAAGGTTGGATCGACCTCGATTACATCGCCAATACAGCTGTAGTTCGCTGGGGAGATGGAAGAGAGGAGAGTATGGACTCCGTTCCCGAATATGGCGACGGCGACTTTCAGGAGGCGGGTCCGTATCTCTACCCAGCCGACGCGCCTTCCCGCAATCTAGTCGATATAATTCTTGGGCGCAGTGGCAATCTCTCACCCGGCGTCGTGGGATGGCGTACGGTCGAGCTTTTGGATGCCGCATATCGTTCAGCAACACACGATGGACAGGTCGTAACCGTTGAATCGCTATACACCGGATAATCGATATGGCGAACAATCCAACGGGGCGAATGTGAAGCAGACGCTGTTTCATTACTCCAACCGGCGTCTCGTTTTGGGCTCTTATGTCCTTGCGTTTTTTCTGGTGTCGTGGCTGACGTTCGGATCATTGCGGCACCTCTTGCTGGAAGTCGACGATGCCAACACCTTTCGCGACAATCTGGCCATCAGCGTTAATTTCGAATACTTCTTCCAACCCGAGCAAAAAACGCTGGGATCGGGACGGCCGGTAGCGGAACTGGTCAAGTTGACCGTGTTCACCTTATGGGGCAACAACCCCGCCGCTTTTCACCTAACGGTTGTGGTCCTTCACACGTTGGCATCATTGCTGTTGACGGTGACCACCTATCGGTTGGGGGCAAATATCGAACTCAGTCTGCTTTCCGGTGCGCTAATGTTGGTCAATGTTACCCACTTCCGTGCAGTGCAATGGATTTCCGCCATGGACTACCCGTTGGCTCTGGCCTTTGCACTCTGCGCTTTGATCTGCTATCAGCAGAAGCAGCATTGCCCTGGAGTCGTATGGCAGCTTGGGTTTTATATCTGCTACGGTCTCGGACTTCTGTCTCACGTAGCAGTCATCGTCGTGTGGCCTCTCTGCGTCCATCTTTCGTGGGTAAGTCGAATCGGTTCAGGCCTACGTCATCATCTGCTCCTCGGTGCCATCTCGGTCATGGCGATCGTTGGCGCATTTACATACACCGCAAAGTCGACCACAACCTGGTCAGCCTTACGTGAACACTCATTTGCCACTTTGATCTCGGGCACTGTCGATATGGCGGAAGCTATACTGTGGTTAGCAGGTCGCTTGGTAAGCACAGCTCATTGGCTAGCCTTTCCCGTTCACCTGAAGCAATCCTGGGAGCCAGCGCTGGGAGCAGCCGCGCTGCTATTCGTTGGGTGGCTGGTTATTAAGCGCAACTCGGTGGTTTCCAGCTGGTCATTTTTCACCATTATATCCCTGGTCCCATTTGCACCGGTGACCCTGATTCACACCGGAATATCCAGGTATCTCTACTTGTCCACCGCCGGCTTCAGCGTCCTGCTTGCGTGGTCCATGCAGCGAGTTGGTTTGTTTGCCGAAAGCAAGCGCAGATATCTCGGAAAGGGTCTCGTGGCGGCAGCTTTCGCCTTGGTGCTGACATTGAGCTATATCTCTTTGAAGAAAGCCGAGGCCGTTTCGAAGTTCGCGTCTGGAAAACAGTATTTTGCAACACTCGACATGCCTACTGCGTACAACCAATTCCGGTCCGCGATAAACCGTGCCCCTCAAATGATTCCCCTCAACGAAGCCTACTTATACATGACTTTTGCAAGCCTCTTGCACGGGGAAGATTATCAGGCTGATTTGACGGAAGCCCTGCACGTTGTACCCGCCGATCCGAATCTGCGGGCGCTTCGGGGAGCATCTTTGTCTTTGTTATCCGATTCGGTCCGACGACGACAGGGCTTGCAGATCATTGAAGATTTACAGCAGTATTCAGCAGTCTCTGAGCAACAGGAAAACTTCATGCATGTCCTGGCTGCGACCTATGGTTACCTGGGTCATAGCCACTTCTTCCGAAAAGATTATCCGGTATCAGTTCGAGCTTATGAGTACGCCCTCCAACTCAACCCGACATTGACCAGCAGTCTCCACGGACTGTACCGCACCCTTTTCGCCATGGGAGCCTACGACCGGGCGGCCGAGGTTGCACTCCGTTCATCCCAACACTCCGGT